>JBKGZU010000022.1:0-14136 GCA_046543215.1 Halodesulfurarchaeum sp.
ACTCTTTAAGGGATGGCCACCGAACCCCTTGCCATGAACGGCCCGCCCGACGGCGAAACCCGGAATCTTCTCGGGAACGTGCTCCTCCCGGTCGCGAACGAACCGGACGCAGTCAAGACGGCTCGGGCGCTTGCCCCGTACGAGCCGACCCACGTGACGGCCCTCCACGTCGTCGAAAAGGGCGAAGGCGTCCCGGATAAGACGCCGGTGGTTCAGTCCGAGGAGATCGCTGAAGACTCCTACGCAGCGGTTCGCGAGGTGTTCCCGGAAGCATCGGATCACACCGTCTATCGCCGAAACGTCGTCGAGGCCATCTTCGACGCCGCGGAGACCGTCGACGCGAGCGCGATTGCCTACCGCTCCCGGGGCGGGAGTCGCCTCATGCAGTTTCTCTCCGGGGATCTCTCGCTGAAGCTGGTCACGAACGCCGAACGGCCGGTGATTGCCCTGCCTGTCGTCGAAGACGAATGAGCGAGGAGGAACTCGCGAAGGACCTGGGGTTGGTCTCTGCGTTGACGATCGGGATCGGGACGATGATCGGCGCCGGCATCTTCGTCCTTCCCGGCGTCGCTGCCCACGCAGCCGGACCAGTCGTGGTCCTCTCATTCGTCGCGGGTGGGGTGATCGCGATGGTGAACGCCCTCTCTATCTCGGAACTCAGCACGGCGATGCCGAAAGCCGGCGGGGGGTATTACTACATCAACAAGGGCCTCGGACCGCTGTTCGGGTCCATCGCCGGGATGGGCGACTGGATGGGACTGGCATTTGCCTCGGCGTTTTACTCCATCGGCTTCGGGCAGTACCTCGCGGTCTTCGTCTCGCTGCCGGAGTTCTGGATACTCAACCAGATCCAGATGGGGGCGCTGATCGCTGGCGCGGTCTTCGTCGGGGTTAACTACATCGGCGCGAAGGAGACCGGCGGGGTCCAGACCGTGATCGTCTTCCTGCTGCTCTCGATCCTGACCCTCTTTGCGATCGCCGGATTTTTCTCCTTCGATTACGCCGTGCTCGCCGGTTCGGACGGACTTGCGCCGTTCGGGATGGGCGCGATTCTGCCGGGGACAGCCCTCGTCTTCGTCTCCTTTCTCGGCTACGCGAAGATCGCCACCGTGGGTGAGGAGTTGCGGAACCCGGGCCGAAACCTCCCGATCGCGCTCATCGGGAGCGTCGCCATCGTGACGGTCATCTACGCCATCCTGGTGACGGTCATGCTCGGGGTGGTTCCCTGGCCGGAACTCAGCGAAAACGCCCCGGTCGCCCAGGCTGCAGAACTCGCGTTTCCGTCCTCGATCGGACCGATCACGGGCGTGGCCGCCAGTGCGGCGGGGATCATGACCGTCGGAGCGCTTCTCGCGACGGCCTCTTCGGCGAACGCCTCCATCCTCGCCTCGGCCAGAATCAACTTCGCAATGGGGCGTGACGGGATCGTCACGGACTGGCTCAACGAGGTCCATCCCAATTTTTCGACCCCGTATCGTTCGATTCTGGTCACCGGTGCACTCATCATCGCTTTCATCGCGCTGCTGGGCCGCGAAATCGCGATCCTGGCCAAGGCGGCGAGTGTGCTCCACCTCATCGTCTACGCGCTGATGAACGTCGCGCTGATCGTGTTCAGGGAGGCAGACACCCCGTCGTACGATCCCGACTTCCGTGTCCCCCTGTATCCGTATACGCCGATTCTGGGGGCCGTATTTTCCCTCGGGCTCGTGGCGTTCATGGACGGTATCGAGATCGCCCTCTCGGGTGTCTTCGTGCTCGGGGCGGTCCTCTGGTATTTCGTGTACGCGCGGCCGAGAACCACCCAACACGGGGTGCTCTCGGACTTCATCGAGAGCCGCGAGGATGCGCTGCCGGAAGGGGTCGTGGACGCCGCCAACGCAGTCGCGCCGACGGGGAGCGAGGGGCCGACGATTATGGTCCCGGTGGTAAATCCACGGACAGAGAGCTCGCTGGTCACGTTAGCGGGCATTCTTGCCAAGGCACAGGGTGGTCGGGTCCTCGCGACGCACATCATCAAAGTCCCCGATCAGACCTCTCTTAGGGCTGCAGCGAAGAACCGGGAACGAATCGACACCTCCTCGACCGAGTTACTCGAGGCGGCAGCCGGGGACGCCGAATCACTCGGTGTTCCGGTCGAGACCCGGACGATCCTGTCCCACCGCGGACTCCCGGAGGTCTTCGAGGCCGCCCGGACGAACGACGCCGATACGGTGGTCATGGGATACGGTGGGGCCCGGTTCGCGGGCGGCCGGGTCGAAGGGGCGCTCGAGGAACTGACCCACGATCTCCCGTGTGACTTCCTCGTGCTCGATTCCGCGGATCTGGAACTCGACCGGGTGTTGCTCCCCACCGCTGGTGGAGCGTCCTCGGAACTCTCTGCGGAAGTCGCCAGGGCACTCAGGGACACCGTTGGATCGGAGATCGCCCTGCTGCACGCGACCGATCCCGGCGAGACCGATTCCGGACGCGACTTCCTCGCGGACTGGGCCGAAACCCATGCCCTCGAGGATGCCGAACTGATCGTGGAGGCCGGCTCACCGAAGGCGGTCATCAGGAAGTTCGGACCCGAGTACGACCTCCTCGTGCTCGGGGCCACCGAACGGGGCCTCCTCTCGCGAATCCTCAGGGACTCGCTGTCGCTTTCGGCCTTCGAGGGCCTCGACGCCTCGCTGCTTTTGGCCGAACGGCCCTCCAGCCGCTCGATTCCGGAGCGGTTCCTCGGCCGGCGCTCCTGAGCACCCCCGAACCCGAAGCGGCTAAACCGTTTGCGGTTCCACTGTGACCCGATGACGACCACGACGATGGCCCAGTTGCGGACCATCGCTGACTACCAGTTCGGCGCGGGTGCCGGCGACGCATTGTTCCCGCCGGACGCCGACGTCGAAGTCCACCGGTCGGCCTCGGGTCGGCCCCGCCAGCTCTTTCGAAACGGGGGTCGACTGGTGTCGCTCGGGACGGACGGCCGGTTCACGCTGGGGTTGGAGGGCGGTCGACAGTTGCGCTCTGCGCTCGATCCGCGCGCCTACCGCGTCGTCGTGGGCGACGAGAGCGAACCCTTCCTCAGGGACGGGAAAAACGTCTTCGCGAAGTTCGTACAACGGGCGGACGACGCCATCCGGGCCGGTGACGAGGTCCTCGTCGAACATCACGAGGGCCGGCTCATCGCGGTCGGGCGTGCGGAACTCGACGCCGCGTCGATGCTCGATTTCGAGTCGGGGATGGCCGTGAAGGTCCGCGAGGGGGCGGGCGAGTAACCCGAAACCGGCCCAGATTCCCCGGCACCGACGCAAACGCCACCCTTTTTGCCCCTGCTTGCAACCGTCCGGGTATGTTTGGAGGCGGCGGCATGAACCCGCGAAAACTGGAACAGATGATGGAACAGATGGGGATCGACATGGACGAACTCGACGCCACCGAGGTTCGGATCTCCATGGAAGACGGCACCCAGCTCGTGTTTTCCGACCCCGAGGTCACCCGGATGGACGCCCGTGGCGAGGAGACCTACCAGGTCGTCGGTGACGTCGAGACGGTCGAATCCGGGGCCGAGACGCCGGAGGATGCGGGCGCTAACCCCGAGTCGGCCGACGAACCGGCGATTCCGGACGCCGACGTGGAAATCGTCGTCGAGCGCACCGGCGCGTCGGAAGCCGAGGCCCGCGAGGCCATCGCGGCAGCCGACGGGGACCTCGCGGCGGCGATCGCCTCCCTCGAGTGATCCTTCTCGTCCGCGACGACCGGGAGTTCCTGGTCGAACCCGGGGCGGAGCTCCACACCGACCTGGGCGTCGTCCACGTTCCGGAGGACGTCGAGCCGGGCGAGCAGGTCGAGACCCATCTCGGGGAGTCATTCGGGGTGCGGGCGCTCCGTGGACCCGACCTGTTCAACCACCTGGAGCGGACTGGCGCCCCGATGATGCCCAAGGACATCGGCCTGCTCGTGGGACACACCGGCGTCGCGGCCGGCGACCGGGTGCTCGACGCCGGAACCGGGACGGGGGTGCTCGCCGCCTATCTCGGCCGGCTGGGCGCCGAAGTCACCACCTACGAGCGACAGCCCGACTTCGCCGAAACCGCCCGGGAGAACATGGAACTGGCTGGCGTCACTGCGGCGGTCGAGGTGCGAACCGGTGACCTGGCCGAAACGCTCAACGATCTCGGGGAATTCGACGTGCTGACCCTGGACACCGAGGACTCTCCCGACATCGTCGCCAAAGCGCCCTCGCTACTCGCTCCGGGCGGGTATTTTGCGGTGTATTCGCCATTTATCGAGGCCGCTCGCGAGGTCGAACGCGCGGCTCGCGAGGCCGGCCTCGGCGACGTCGAGACTGTGGAGACGATCCAGCGACGAATGGACTTCGACGAGCGAGGATCTCGGCCACAGACTGCGGGGGTCGGCCACACGGGCTACCTGACGTTCGGTCGGCGTCCCTGATCGAACGTAGCGACCGACTGTCAGTGATCGTCCTCGCGCCAGCGATGGTCGCACTTCGTACAGACGAAAAACCGCGTTTCGGACTCGTCGGCCGACCTGATCTGTTGCATGTACCAGTAAGCCTCGTCGTGTCCACATTCCGGACACCGGACCTCCGTCGTGGGGAGGCCGGTTTCCCCGCCCGTTCCGGTCTCGATGATTTCGCTCACTTCCTGCTCCTCGCTCACCACGTAGTTTGCCTCGGGGTCTTTCGGCTGTGTGTTGCCACAGCTCGTACACACCCAGAGCCCGTCTTCGGCTCGCATCATCGAGCCGCAGTTGTCACAGAACTCCATTGGCTGCCCGTTGTCGAGTCCGGTGCATAAACGCATTGTTCGCCCCGAATCGACGGGCCGGGATCCAAACTGGGAAGTCCCGGAAGGGGTTACTGGGGGACAGATGCCGTTTCTGGGGACCGACCGCCGGGTGCTCGTGCTCGCGCTCGCCCGCATGGCGGACGCGTTGGGCAATTCCTTTCTCATCGTCGTCTTGCCCCTTTACATCGCCTCCGGACAGGTCAACATCGAAGGGCTAGTTGGCACCCAGGTTCCGATCCTGTCGATCGCGGTCACCGAGTCCCTGCTCATCGGCCTCGCGCTCTCTCTCTTTGGCTTCCTGAACAGCTTCAACCAGCCCCTGACCGGCCGGCTGTCGGATCGGGCCGGCAAACGGAAGCTCTTCATTCTCGTCGGACTGTTCGTCCTCGGGATCGGGAGTGGCGGATACGTCTTCGTCTCGGAGTACCGCTGGGTCCTCTTTTTCCGCGTCCTGCAGGGCATCGGCGCGGCACTGACCATCCCGGCGACGGTGGCCCTCGTCAACGAACTGGCGACGGGGGATCGAACCCGCGGCGGCAATTTCGGGGTCTACAACACCTTTCGGTTGATCGGGTTCGGTTTCGGGCCGCTCGTCGCGGGGGTCGTCGTCGAACTCTGGGGCTTCGACGCGGCCTTCGGCGTGGCCGTTGCTGGGGCCTTCCTCAGCTTTCTGCTGGTGTATTTCCTCGTCTCCGATCCGGCCGAGACGCAGGCGAGTGCGGGGGAGGACCTCTCGATCGCAGTTCGCGGGCCCCCCGGCAAACTCCTCGATCCGGTCTTCACCCTCGGTCTGGGCACGGTCGCCATGGGCATCGCGATCGCCCTGTTTGCCGCCCTGGAGCCCCAGATCAACACCCGACTCGACCAGTCGACGGTCCTCTTCGGGCTCCAGTTCGGCGCGGTGACGCTGGCGAACGTCGCCTTCCAGATTCCGATCGGCCGGGCGAGTGACGGATACGGGCGCCGTCCGTTCCTCATTCTGGGATTTATCGTCCTGGCGCCAGCGACGCTTGCCCAGGGGTACGTGGGGACGCCGGCACTGATGACCCTCGCCCGGTTCGCCCAGGGGATTGCCGTCGCGATGGTTTTTGCTCCATCACTCGCTCTCGCTGGCGACATCGCCCGGGCGGGGAGTTCGGGAACGACCCTTTCTGTCCTGACGATGGCCTTCGGGCTGGGCGTGGCGATCGGCCCGCTGTCGGCCGGATTTCTCGAGCGGTTCGGGTTCCACGTCCCGTTCCTCGTCGGCTCCGTCCTCTCGATCGTCGCCCTGATCCTGGTGTACACCCAGGTCGAGGAGACCCTCTCGGAGACGAAATCCCTGTTCGGCTCCTGACCGCGGGGAGCGAGTCAGAAGGCGGAAGTGCCCCGAACGAAATTCTCCCAGCAATGGTCCTCTCCGAGACGGCCCGGTCCCGGCTCGCGGACATCCTCGAGCGCGAGCCGACCAAAAACAGCGAACTCCAGTCTGCCTGGGATATGGACAGCGGGAGCGAGGTGCACCAGTATCTCGAATCCGAACTCGGTCCGTATTACTACCGCGACGAGAACAGTTTGATTCGGGTCTCGCCCGAGGGCAAGGCGATACTGTCGGGGGACGGGACCGGTGGGCCGGCGATCGCCTTCGCCGGCATCGAAGAGGCCGTCTTCGAGGCGGTTCCGGGTCCCGAGGCCGAACCGGCCAGCGTCGTGGCCGTCCTCCATCGGGTTCGGGAGCAGACCGACATCGATCCCGACGTCGACGCGGTTCGATCGGCCCTCCGGACCCTGGTTCGCAAGGACGTCTGTGAGTCGATCGACCGGACCGTCCCGACCTACCGCCTTTCGGTCCCCCGGTCCGACGTCGAGGTGCTGGAGACGGACTGACGGAGTCGCTTTCGACGGGATTCGAGCACGCGTGTGATCGCCTTGCCGCTCCCCCCCTCGACTGGCCAGCCACCCTGTCGCTCCGTGGGCGGTTCCGGCTGGAAGTGCGAACACGATCCGCGACACTCCATCGGGGTCTGTGGGCGATCGAAAGCGGTACAAAACGGCCTGTAGCCGTAGCATCCGCGTTCGAGGTCGAAGTGGACACAATCGGGCCGCATCGAATCGACGTAAGCGCGCCAGCCCCGCTCGTAGGCTCGCTCGGCGATGCCGAGTCGCTTTTCGGCCTTCGTCTCCGCGTCGAGCACCGCGAACCGGGCCGCCGACGCGTCGTGGCTTCCCCCAGCAGGTCGATCGAGGATGTCGATGCCGGGGGCGTCGGGTGACAGCGCGCGCGGCCGCCAGAGGACGTCCACCCCCGAATCACCGAACGCGAGAATGCCCACCTCTTTCGGAATTCGCTCGAGCAGGGCGGGTTCGACCCGGTCGTCGGTGCTGGCCGTCGCCAGCCACACCTCGTCGGCCAGTCCCGCCGCCACGTCCCGTTCGAGCTGGTCGGCCAACCGTCGTGCTGCACTCGCATCGAGGTCCGGTTTGTTCTCGATGGCGACGATCCGGTCGATCCAGTTCGGGTAGCGTGCCACCCGCTTGATCTCGATTCGACCACCCGTTTTTCGGGACTCGAGGACCCCCCTCTCGGCCGCCTCGTGGATCGCCTCTCGGACGTACCGCCAGGGATACCCCGGGTGTGGGAGGGCCTCGCGGTAATACGCCCAGTCAACCGGTGCGTGCAGGAGAACGTGTCGTAGGTCGCTGTTCAGCGCCGCCGACCCGAACGTCGCCCGCTTTTGGAACCCCGCCGGGTCGACCTCGACGACGATGGTGTCCCAGCGCCGCTTTCGCCAGCCGAGTTGCCGGGCGACGATCGACGAAACCGGCGCGCCGTCTGGCGGCCATTCCGATTCGGCCCAGGCACAGGTCGCCAGTTCGAAGGCGAACTCGCTGTCCCCGGGTGGCCAACTCACGCTTCCAGGTCGTCGATGTGCTCGTGGGCGTCCCGGAGGATATCCCGGGGGCCGTCCTGGGTGATCGTGTTGATCGCCTGTTCGTAGTCCCGCCACTGGTGATCGCGGTGTTCGTGGGAGAGTTCCGCGCTCGCCTCGTAGGACTTCGCGATGAACAGGTGGACGGTCTTGTGGATCCGGTCCCCGTTCGCCTCGAAGACGTAATCGTACTCCTCGCGGAAGCCGTCCAGCAGTCTGAAATCGCTGATCCCGGCCTCCTCTTTCACTTCCCTGATCGCCGTCTGTTGGAGTTCCTCGTCCCCCTCCACGCCACCTTTGGGAAATTCCCAGTCACCCGGGCGGGATTTCAGGAGGAGGTATTCGCGCCGGTCCCGGGTGTCACGATAGAGAATGGCCCCGGCGCTGGTCGCTTCAACCGTCATTACAGGTCGATACACGGTGGCGTAATAAGAGAATGTCGGAGTATGCGACCGGTCCACAGGCCCGGACCGGAGCCTACAGGCTTTTCCCCGCCCTCCGTGTGTACTCGGGTATGACGACGATCCTCCATCTCACTCTCAAGAGCGGCGACCGCTCGGTTCTCAAGTCGGTCGTCGGAGACGTCAAGGACGCGTGCCACCGGAAGGGTGCAGAACTGAAAGGCCCACATTCGGACGCGCCGACCGATTACCGCGTTCCCCTGTATCGCCGGCTGGACGGGGATTCAGCCGCTCAATTTGACGACTGGGCGTATACGGTGTACCAGCGCCGGTTCGAACTTCGCGGCCGAGACGAAGTGGCCCGCGAGATTCTCGAGTGGGACTATCCGGCTTCGATTCGCGTGGAGGCCACTGTCGATCGCACCTAAAAAAAACCGCGAGAACCCCTGGTACGGGGTTAGAACGCGCTCTCGCCGACCGTCTCGAGGTACGTTCCTTCGCCGAAGTGGTCCTCCTCGTCCCAGTCGTCGACTTCGACCAGCACGCGCATGTTCTCCGATCCCTCGGGGGCGTCCGTGATCCGAAGGACGGAGTCCCCGATCCGAGCCTTCGCCTTGCCGTCCGTCATCGAGGTGACCATCACCTCGATCGTCTCGCCGGGGTCGTAGTCCGGGGTCGTCGTCCGGAACTTCCAGCCGGACATGTACTTTTCGACGAAGCTCATACGCGGGTCACCTCCTCGGACTTGCGGTCCGAGATGTACTCACGACCGAACCCGGTGATCGCGGCGAGGATGAACACCAACAGCAGCAGCCAGCCGTGGAACACGTACGGGATGACGTCCGCCGGGTTCACCAGCATGATCTCCCCGTGCATGTCGACCGGGCTGCCTGGGCCAGTCATTGCGGCGTATCCGGCCAGGATACCACCGCCCCACGGGAAGATGTACCCGAGCGCGGAGGTGTTGGCGTCGAGGATGTTCGCCCGACGGTAGCCGTTGATGTTGAACTTCTCGCCGATGCGCGCGATGTACGGCGAGATGGCGATCTCTGCGGCCGTGTTGATCGTGATCATCGCGTTGACGATGGCCGTACCGAAGACCATCGTGAGTTCGGCGCTCCTGACGCCCTTCGCGACTTTATCGAGCAGGATGTCCTGAATCGCCTCGAAGCCACCGCCCTGGATCATGATCCGGGCCATGGCCACGATGAGCAACGTCAGGACGATCAGCGGGAAGAAGCCGACTGCGCCTTCAAGAAGGCTTCCACCGACCCCAGCTGAATCAGCAACGACGATGCCTGGAATCGCTGTCCAGGCGCTCTGTTCGGTCACCTGCAGGGCGACGATGTCGCTGACAGAGGAGAGACCGAACACGAGGTTGAACACGATCGCCGCGATCAACCCCCACGAGATCGCCTCGACAATGTGGCGACCTCGGACTGCCGTCCAGATGACGATCCCCATCGAGATAAGGTGGATGAGGCCGGGTGCGGTCCCCTCGAGTGCGACCTCACCGCCAGGCGGAGCGCCCGCCATCATACCACCCATGATGATGTAAAGAATGAACGACGGAACTGCGGCTAAAATCGCGTACTTGAAACGCGTCGCAACCACGCCACCGATGTCAGAATCCTGGGTAACCGCACTGACGATCGTGGTGTCACTGACCGGTGCAAGGTTGTCTCCGAAGACGGCCCCGGAGAGGATCGCCGCGAACATCAACACTGGATCGGCCCCCAGGAGCACGCCGGCCGGGAAGAACAGGGTGACGAAAGCGACGGCCGTTCCGTACCCAGTCCCGATCCCGGTCGCGAGCACAGCGGCCAGGACGAAGGTCGCAGCCGGGAACGTGGACGCGCCGACGCCGATAACGTCGGCCGCCCAGATCAACCCGTCGACGAACTGTCCGGCCTGCATCGTTTCCGCGAACATGCCAGCCCACAGCCAGGCGACGATCGCGGTGGCTGCGACTCGTTGGGTCATCCCTTCGAAGATGGTGTTCGCGTAGGTCTTCCAGTCACCCTTCGCGAAGAACATCCCGATGATCGTCGCGATGAGAGCACCGACGACGAGGCCATTCGTGTCACCGATTCCAAGAAGGCCACTCTGGAAGATCGCCCAGAGAATGAACAGCGTGAGCGGGATGATACTCGCCCACTTGCCCCCGTAGAATTCGATCTTCGGTCCTTCCATCGCCTCTTCTGCTTCCTTTAGCTCTTCCGATACTGATGTGTCGCTACCACCAGACGAACCTGCCATGTTTGTGTATCACCCACGATAGCCATCGATTACCACATACTTAATCGATTTGGTTAAATCGGCACAATGTCGGCTCTTGCGGGACGTTTTCGCCCCTCTTTTGGGTGATGATTTATATAGGATGCGGCAAAACTTGCATAGTCGGTTTTGCAAGCGAGTCACAACTTGCAAGGTCAACTGTGCAAGTGGGGGGATTCCAATGACCCCTTCAGTACTTTGGATCCGCGTCGGTCACCGCATAGACCGATTCCATGATCTCGTCACGGCGACGTTGCCATCGGTCCAACCCGGCCGGTGACTCCGGGTATCGCTCGTACTGGGCCAGCAGTTGATCTGCCACTGATTTGGTCCGGTAGAGTCGAGTGAGGAGCCGCCAGTGCCCGAGACTTTTCGCGATTGTCCTGAGTTTCAACCCCCAGCCGAAATCCGCCGTTCCCGAATAGAGGGCCTCCGAGACCTTCCCGGCGGGGACCGAGGCGAGCAGGTCCATCAACTCGTCCACGTCGACGGCCGTGGTCAGGATGTTGTAGACGTCGAGGCTGGCATATCGGCCGCCGAAGTGCATCATGATCCGCTGGTTGTACTCCCAGAGTGCCGCTTCGCTCAAATCACCGTCCTCGATCGCCGAGATCGCCGCCTCTCCGGCGTAATAGCCGGCGTAAGCCGCGCCGGCGATTCCGCCACCCGTCGTCGGGTTGACGTGCCCGGCCGCGTCCCCGACGGCGAGGTATCCCGGAGCGACCGCCGAATCGTAGGGTCGCCTGGTCGGGATCGCCGCGCCGAGCTTGTCGAGGACCGTCGCGTTTTCGAACTCGGGACGGGTTTCGAGGTCCGCCCGCAGTGCCTCGATAAGTTCCATCGGCTCGGCGGTCATCTGGAACCCCACGCCGACGTTGATCTCCGTCGGCGTTCGGGGGAAATACCAGATGTACCCCTCGGCTCGATCGGTCGGTTTGAAGACGAGCGCGTCGTCCCACGGGACGGGTTCCGGAACCTCGAGAATTTCGCGGTAGGCGGAAGTAAACTGTTTGTAATTGACGTTCGTGTCGAAGGTCGAGTCCTCGAAGTCGGCTTTGTCCTGCAATAACGAGAGTGCCCCCGCAGCGTCGACGACGATCGGCGCCTCGAACCGGACCGGTTCGCCATCGTTGATGGCGAGAACCCCCGTCACTTGCCCGTCGTCCTGCAGCACGTCCGAGACGACCGTGTCGAACCGGAACTCGGCCCCCGCCGACTTGGCTGCCTCGATGATCGACTTCCCGTAGGCGAGCCGATCGATGACGGCGAGTTCCCCCGGCACCGGGATGTCGACCACCGTGTCCGCCCGGGGAATCTCGAAGCGGCCGTGATCGACGTCCGGGTTCGTGATCGCTGCCTCGAAAGCGGACTTCGGGATGGATTCGGGAAACTCGTCGGCCCCCTTCAACGCGTCCCCGCAGGCGATGTGGCCCGACTCCGCTGTGGATTTTCGGTCGAGGACGGTCACGTCGAGCCCGGCGCGGGCGGTCGTCGCCGCAGCGTAGGATCCCGCGGTCCCGGCCCCGACGACGATAAGGTCCGATTGCTGTGCGGGGGGCATGCACACGCATTCTCGCCCATCGGGAAAACCGTTGTCGATCGGTGCAGTCTTCGGCGGGACTGTGAGACCACCCAGGAGAAAAGGGTTATAGGCGTGATTTCCGTACACGAAGCCATGCCAACTCACACCGTCGAGTTCGTCGGGACCGGAGAGACGTTGGAGGTGGACGAGAACGAGACGGTTCTCGACGCTGCGATTCGCGAGGGAATTTCCCAGGAGTACTCCTGCCGGGTAGGAATGTGTCTGGCCTGTTCGGCCAAAATCGTCGACGGCGAGGTCACACAACCCGCGGCTCGCGGCTTCACGGAGGAGCAGAAGGCCGACTACGCCCTGACCTGCATGGCCCGCCCCGAAAGCGATCTCAAACTCGAGCGGGGCGTCTATCCACCGAGCATCGAAGCGGACGAAGTGACCCAGGACGCGCCGGCCGACGACTGATCGAGCAGTCGAGTTTTCAGTAGATGAGCTGGTCGTCGCCCTCGCTCATGTAGAGCGTACGGGCCGCGATGTTCGTCGCGTGATCGCCCACGCGCTCGAGGTCCCTGATCGTGAGCAGGAGCCGCGAGACGTCGTTCATCAGGTGTTCGATCTCCGCGTCGTCTGTCTCGTGATCGATATTCCGCTCCATGAGATCCCGCACGACGGCCTCCGACGCTCGCATGCACTGTTCGTCGATCTCGTCGTCCCACTCCGAAATCTCGAGACACGCCTCGGTATCCTCCGCGTCGAAGGCGACCATTGCTTCATCGAGCATCTCGAGGGTCTCGTCGCCGATCGACTGGATGTCGACCTCGGGGAAGACGTCCCGATCCGCGTCGAGACTGTAATCCGCGAGGTTGGTCGCCAGGTCGCCGATGCGCTCGAGGTCGGTGATGATCTTGAAGGAGGCAGCAATGAACCGAAGGTCGGAGGCGACCGGCTGCTGGAGCGCCAGCAGGTCCACGCACTCCCCCTCCAGTTCCAGATAGAGTTCGTTGATCTCCTGATCGCCGTGGATGACGCCCATCGCTGCCTCGTCGTCTTTCGATTCCATCGCAGATAGTGCCGTGCGCAACCGATCGCCGACCAGCTCGCCCATGTAAAGGACATCGCTTCGCAATTGGTCGAGTTGGTCCTGGTAGCTCTCTCGCGCCATACGTATACCGTGGGCGTCCCCGTAATGTACTCTTCGGCACACACAGATGCCGCCGTGACACCGGAGCCACCATAGCTGATGCCCCGCCACCCGCCGATCGTGCACACCGCAGCCGATGGCTTGCCACCCTTCGACTGTAGACTGGCCGGCATCGACACCCGGAGTCGAGGTGACGAGATTTATGCCGAGGGCCCACCTCGAGGGACACATGGACCAATCGGGGGCCCTGGCCGACGCACTCGCCTTCCAGCCACAGGTGACAGTCGTGGGCGAGGAGACATTTCGGGTCACGCCCGAGACCCTATCCTCCCTCGAGATCGAAACGAAGGCCGTCGAGATCGTCTGTGCGACCGGGAGCAGCTACACGGCCGACTGGCTGGGGCCAACGGCGGCGTCCCTTTTCGAGGCCGCGTCGGTTCCACCCGGAACGACCCACCTGGTGGTCGAATCCGCGGACGAGTACCGGGTCGTCGTCGCCGTCCCGGAGGCCATCGGCGGGGTGCTCGCGTACCTGAAAGACGGCGTCCCGATCGGCGAGCGGCAGGCGTACGTGAACCGATTCGTCGCGCCGGGCACGGAGGGCGCACGAGACATCAAGGGCGTCGCCCGAATCGAGGCGGTGGAACTGGAACCGGACGAGGACCCCGAATCACTCGAAAACCTGTTCCCCGAGGGCGAACGGTTCACCGCGAACCGGTACGAGAAAGACGAAGCGACGCCGGTCGAATCCGATCCCGACGGTTCGAACGCGGTCTAGAAGGCGTCCGAGAGCTGGTCGCTGACAGTTCTGATGCGATCGATATCGTCCTCGAGGGCCTCGAACCGTTCTTCGAGTTCCGCGACGGTGAAGTGGACGTCGTCGATGTCGGCGACCCGCTCGTCGAGCGCGTCGAGGTCGCCCCGGAGTCGCTCGATCGCCTCGGCATCGGCGCTCGCTGATTCGAGTTCCGCCTCGAGTTCCTTCGTGCGGCTCAGTATCGCCTCCCGATCGGATTCTGCCGTCTCCAGATCGGATTGGATCGCCTCGATCGTCGATTCCAGGTCCCCGGTCATCGATTCCAGGTCC
>JBKGZU010000023.1:0-14102 GCA_046543215.1 Halodesulfurarchaeum sp.
TCCGGGGCTGACTTGGCTTCCGGGGCGTACAGGTAGTAGGTGTACGTCCGCGAAATCGCGTCGTGGGTCGCGTGGAAGTCATCGGGCACGGCCGCGCTCGCCCACACGTGCACGTCCGCGGGTAGCTGGGTCGTGAACGCACGCGGGGTGAGCCAGTCGGGAGCGTCGAAGGCAAGGGTCTGGGCCAGGGCCGACACGCCTCGGTCCGTCCGACCCGCTGCAGCGTACTCGGGTGGCGCGTCGGCGAACTCGAGACCGAGATCGCGCAGTCCGGAAAACAGCACGTCTTCGACGGTCGGGACCTGGGGTTGGCGCTGGAAGCCGTGATAGGCCCGACCGTCGTATGCGACGCGGTAGGCTCGCATGCCCTACTCGAAGTCGACCAGGCGGGGTTCCTCGTGGTCGCCGGGGAACGACTCCACGGGCACCTGTCCCTGGTCGCCGGATTCCATGTCTTTGACCGTGACCATGCCCTCGCTGAGATCCTGTTCGCCGACGATGACCGTCGTTTCGGCGTTGATGGAGTCCGCGTAGTCCAGTTGTGCGCCGAAGGAGCGGCCAGAGACGTCGGTTTCGACGACGTGACCGCGGTCGCGCAGTGCCCGGACGATCCGGGCGGCTTCCGAACGGGTGTCACCGATCTGGAGTACGTAATAATCGGTCGTGAGGGACTCCTCGGGCCAGACGCCGGCCCGCTGGAGCAAAAGCGAGAGCGGCGCGAGCCCGGGAGCCACCCCAACGGCGGGCGTGGGCTGGCCGCCGAAGCTCTCGATGAGGTCGTCGTAGCGGCCGCCGCCGAAGACCGCCCGCGAGACGTCCCCCGTCGAGTCGAAGCACTCGAAGACGACGCCGGTGTAGTAATCCAGTCCCCGCGCCGTTTCCAGGGAGAGCGTGAGGTACTCCCGGACGCCGTAGTCCTCGGCGGCCGCGAGGACCGCCCGGAGGTTCTCGACGGCCGCGGTGACCCGCTCGGTCCCGGCGAAGTCGACCACCGCCTCGAGGTCGCCGCTTTCGAGCAGTTCGTCGAACTCGACGGCCTGCTCGCGGGTGAGGCCCGCGTCGACGAGCAGGTCGTGGTATTCGGCTCGCTCGATCTTCTCGCTCTTGTCGACGGCGCGGATCGCGGCCCGGGTGTCGACCTCGCCCGAGATGGATTCGAGGAGGCCCCCGAGGATGTCGCGGTGGGAGAGCCGGAACTCGAAGTCCGCGGCCGTGAGGCCCAGCCCGGTCAGGGCGTCGGCGGCGTACGCGAGGATTTCGGCGTCGGCGGTCGGGTCGGCCGAGCCGAAGATGTCGGCGTTGAGCTGGTAAAACTCGCGGAAGCGGCCCTGCTGGGGCTCCTCGTAGCGCCAGAAGGGACGGGTGGAGAACCACTTGATCGGTTTGGACAGTTCTTGCTGTTTCGCCACCACCATGCGAGCAACCGTGGGCGTCAGCTCGGGCGTCATGGCGACCTCGCGGCCCCCGTCGTCGGTGAACGCGTACAGCTCCTCGACGATCTCCTCGCCGCTCTTCTCGACGTACATCGCCGTTTGCTCGAGCGCTGGCGTCCCGACCTCCCTGAACCCGTACTGCCTGGCGGTGGCCTCGAGGGTGTCGATCATCGCCCGTCGGGCGGCCATCTCGCCGGGGTAGAAGTCCCGAAATCCCTTCAGCCGGTCGTACATGGCAGGGATTTGGACCACCCGGCGCTTGTACCTGTCCATCCGGCAATTCGACGGAGGGGCAAAACGAGCCGAGCCAGAGTAACGGGGCTACCGCCGGGAGATGTTGAAGCTCTTCGAGTCGGGTTTCATCTCCCGGAGTAGCTCCTTCATCTTCTCCTCGTCGATCTTCTCGCGAAGTCGCCCCGATCGCGCGAGGGCGACGATCTGCTGTTCGACCTGCTCCCCGAACTGCTCGCGGCTCATCTTCACCGTGTTGAGTCGCTTGCGGGCGCCGTCGGTGAGATGCTGGCGGAGCAGGGCCTTCTTCTGTGCTTCGGCCTGCTCGCGCTGGGCCTCCATCGCCTCGTCGCCGGCTCCCCCTTCCCCCTGGGACTCCTGTAGCTCCTGGAGTTTTTGCTCGCGAAGTTCCTCGAGACGGTCGTCGTCGGGGTTCTGGCTCATTGTATCGTGTCGTTACCGACAAACACCCAAAACCATTACGCACCGGGCCAATCGCGGATTATTGCCCGTTTCGCGGGGCTGGATCACAGCGGTCCGCTGCCGTTTCGGCGTCGAACCAGGCGAACTCGTGGTCGGCGACCAGCCTCACGGCGACTGGATCGTCGAGGTCGACCCCCGAGGTGTGGTTGTGCATCGTCTCGATGGCCGTGCCGTTTTCGAATTCGACCCGGTACCGGATGGTCGAGCCCTCGTAGCTCCGGCGGCGGACGACGCCGGTCGCCCGGGATTCCGGTGCCGGGATCGCCTCGACGTCGTCGGGCCTGACCACCACCTCGACGTGGCGGCCGCTATCGGACGCGTCGAGCCCGGGCAGTTGGCCGAGGCCGATCGGTCCGATGGCAGTCGAGACGGCCGACTCGCCGACCGTGCCATCGAGGAACGTCGGGTTGCCGAGGAAGTTCGCGACGAATCGCGTGTTCGGCCCTTTGAAGACCGACTCGGGATGGCCGAGCTGTTCGAGCCGACCGTCACACATCACCGCGACCCGGTCGGAGATCGAGAGGGCCTCGGTCTGGTCGTGGGTGACGAACACGGTGGTGACCCCCGCCGCCTGGAGAATCTGCCTGACCTCCTCGCGCATCCGCTCGCGGAGGTCGCGGTCGAGACTCGAAAACGGTTCGTCCAGCAGGAGCACCTTCGGCTCGGGTGCTAGGGCTCGGGCAAGGGCCACCCGCTGTTTCTGGCCGCCGGAGAGGTCCTGCGGCGAGCGGGGCCCCGCTCCGTCCAGTCCCACGAGAGCCAGCAGTTCCTCGACCCGGCGTTCCTGCCGGTCGGCCGGCCAGTCATCGATGCCGAAGGCCACGTTCTCGGCCACGGACAGGTGGGAGAAGAGCGCGAAGTCCTGGAAGACGATGCCGACGTCCCGCTTTTCCGGCTGCACGAAGGTTCGATCGTCGGCGACCGTGGTGCCGTCGATCCGGACCGTTCCCGAATCCGGACGCTCGAGGCCGGCGATGGTCCGGAGCACCGTCGTCTTGCCACAGCCCGACGGGCCCAGAATCGTCAACAGCTCGCCGTCCCGAACCGAGAGCGTGAAGTTCTCGATTGCGGCTTCGCCGTCGAAGGCAGTCCGGACCGATTCGAGCGACAGGACCGGTGGCTGTGGATCCGCCGGCGACGCTCCGAGTGACCGGGAGCGGTCCCCAGTGCCACCGACGTCCGTCGGGTGTTTCGTGCCCATGACAGGTCTCGGACCGGGGCCGCCACCGGTGGCCGCCGGGTCCGTCTCGTACCCCCATACATTAGGCAATCCTAAAAACGTCCCGATACGGGTACGGGGCTGCTGTTTTAGGCCGGCCGAAAACCATCACGCCTAAGTATCTTTTAGGGTAACCTAAAAGAGCGATGGATCACGAAGCGCCCCACACCGCAGGCGGGAACGAACCGGTCAGCAACGAGGCAACTCGAACCATGAGCCGACGACGGCTGCTCGGAACTGCCGGCGTCACACTCGCGGCAAGCGTCGGCGTCGCCGGCTGTCTCGGGTCGGGCGGCGACCCGTACGAAAGCGACGCCCCGCAGGGAGCAGCGGTCGATACGGAGGGCGTGACGTGGGCGGACCTCGGCGATCTCGAGGGGGAGCTCACCGTCTACTCCGGCCGGACCCGCGACCAGATCGACCCGCTCTTTGCAAAACTCGAGGAGACCTACCCGGACTTCTCGATCGCGAGCGATTACGACAGCAACGAGGCCCAGCTCAACAGCCTCACCGAGGAGGGCGATGCGACCCCGGCCGACGTGTTTTACACCCAGTCCTCCGGCGCCCTGGCTGCGCTGAAGGGCGAGGGCCTGGCCCGGGAGCTCCCCGGAGACGTCGTCGACGCCGTCCCCGAGGGAAAGCGGGACCCCGATGGGCAGTGGACCGGTGCCTCGGGCCGGGTCCGGGCCGTCCAGTTCAACAGCGACGCGTGGAGTCGGGACGAATTGCCGACTGACATCTTCGCCTACGCCGAGGACGAGCGGTTCGCCGGCGAGATCTCGACCCGCCCGAACTCCGGCACCTTCCGATCGTTCGTCGTCGCCATGATCGAACTCGAGGGCGAGGAGCGGACCCGCGAGTGGGTTCGCGGGATGCTCGAGGACCAGGACGTCACCCTCTACTCCAGCGGGTCACAGCAGGCCGAGGCCGTCGCGAACGGAGAGGTAACGGTGGGACTCGGCAACCAGTACTACGCGGCACGAGTCATCGGCAACCAACCGGACACGCCCCTCGACGTGACGTTCACGCAGAAAGATCCGGGGAGTCTCTTCAACGTCTCCGGAATCGCCGTCCTCCAGGCTGCCGACAAACCCAACCTCGCGGCCGAGTTCGTCAGGCACGTCCTCGCTGCGGAGGGCCAGGAGTTCTTCGTCGAAACGAACGGCGAATACCCGGTCCGGGAGGGCGCCGAATACGACGGCCCGCTCCCCGGCCTCTCGGAGCTGCAGCCCCCCGGGTTCGATCTCAATGCACTCGGCGACCTCGACGATGCCGTGGACCTCCTCCGCGATGAAGGACTGACGGTCTAAGCGCTCTCCTCTCATGAACGGCCCGAGACCACGACTGACTGGGGCGACGGCGAGCGTTCGCCGTCAGTTTGCAGCGCGGTCGACCGCCCACCTGGCGGCACTCGTCTTCGGGAGCGTCATCGCCGTGCTCGTGGTCTCGCCGCTATTCTGGCTCGTCTTGCGGGCCAGCGCCGTCGACCCCGGTCGTGCCGTCGAGCTGGTGACCTCGGCGCGAACGTTCGCCATCGGCGGCCGGAGTGTCGCACTCGTCGCGGTCACGACGGGCGCGTCGGTCGTGCTCGGGGTGCCCCTGGCCGTGCTCACTGCCCGGACGGACCTCCCGGCCAGGCGACTGTTCTCGGTCCTCGTGGCCCTCCCCCTCGTCGTTCCGAGCTACATCGGCGCCTTCGCCTTCGTCTCGGCCTTCGGCCAGCACGGCGAACTCACGACGTTTTTCGGGCTCGAGCTGCCCCGGATCGACGGCTTTGCCGGGGCGGCCCTCGTGATTACCCTGTACACCTATCCGTACGTGTTCCTGACCGCCCGGGCCGCGCTCCGCTCGATGGACACCTCGCTCGTGGAGGCCGCCAGAACCCTCGACGCGGGACCCATCGAGGCGTTCAGGCGGGTAACCGTCCCACAGATTCGGCCCGCCGTTTCCGCCGGCGCCCTGCTGGTCGCGCTGTACGCGCTCTCTGACTTCGGGACGCCGGCGTTCATGGGCGTCTCCGTGTTCACGAGCGCCATCTACCTGGAGTACGAGTCGTTCAACGTCGGGTACGCCGCGCTGCTCTCCCTCCAGTTGCTCACGCTCGCCGGCGTCATCCTCGTGATCGAGTCTCGAACCGGCCAGTCCTCGGGGGAGGCGGTCCGCCGGCAGGGGCCGCTCATCGAGCTCGGCCGCTTTCGCTACCCGGCAATGACGTTCATGCTCCTTCTCGGGGCAGTCACGGTGGTGCTCCCGGTCGCGCTCTTCGGCCTCTGGCTGCTCAGGGGCACTGGCGGGGCAGTCCCCTCGCTGGCCTTTCAGCCCCAGTACGCACTCAATTCGGTCACTTTCGCCCTGCTCGCGGCGGTCGCGGCCAGCACAATGGCACTGCCGGTTGCCTATCTCGGCGCCCGTGGATCGAGTCGCTTCGCCCGGCTCCTCGAGCGCGGGACCTACGTCGGATTTGCGGTCCCGGGGATCGTCATCGGGCTGGCCCTCGTGTTCCTGGGTTCGACGACGGTGCCGTGGCTCTACCGCACCGTGCCGCTGCTCGTGTTCGCCTACGTCGTTCGATTCCTCCCGCAGGCCGTGGGGACGACCCGCTCGGCGATCGTCCAGTTCGACGACCGGAAGGCCGAGGCCGCCCGGACCCTCAACGCGGGCCCTCTCCGGACATTCGTTCGGATCGTGCTGCCCGACATCGCGCCCGGGGTCATCGCCGGCGGGGCTCTCGTCTTCCTGACGACGATGAAGGAGTTGCCGGCGACGCTCATGCTCCAGCCGATCGGGCGAGACACCCTCGTCACGATCGTCTGGGCGGCCCACGAGAGTCTCTATTACGAGTACGCCGCGCTGCCGGCGCTCATTCTGATTCTCGTCTCCGGGCTGTCGATGGTCCTCCTCCTCGGGCAGGAAGGGGAGTTCTGAGCGGGGCGCGCTCGTGACGGTGGAGTTTAATGGGCTGGACCGGTAGCCTTCCGTAATGGCGACGTGCCCACTCTCGGACGACTGTCCCCACTTCTCGGAGCGAATCGACGGCATGGGGTGTCAACACTTCGGGGACCGGGGCGGAATGCAGTGGTGTAATCACTACAGTCAACCGATCGAGGACCTCAAAACGGCTCCCGTCGTTCCCGGGGAGACAGTCGTCGTCGAGGTGACCGACATGCACGAGAGCGGCGCTGGCGTGGGCCACCACCAGGAAAGCGGGTTCGTGATCATGGTCGACGGCGTTCTCCCGGAGGCCTGGGTCGAGGCGACAGTCGAGACGGTCAAGTCGAATTACGCCCGGGCGGCCCTCGAGGAGAAACTCGACGGCCCGCCGGGCGAGGAGACAGCGGAACAGGACGAGGAAGCCGAACCCACGGCGGCAGAATCGGACGAGGAGGAGGAAACTGACACCAGCAGTCGCCGGGAGGAGGATCCCCGCCTGGGCAGCCGGGAGAACTTCTGGGGAAGTTAGGACCGCCGAGACACGGGTGGCTTTTTGGTTCGGCCCCCGAATGAGTGGCCAATGGGTGAGGAGGTACCGGACATCAACGCGGTTCTCGACCGGGCGGGGTTCGATCCCGCAAAGAGCGTGTTGACCCGGCGACAGGCCGAAGTACTCGCCCTCCGGGAGCGGGGATTCCCGCAGGCCGACATCGCCGAGGAGCTGGGAACCTCCAGGGCGAACGTCTCGAAAGTC
Organism: Halodesulfurarchaeum sp.; assembly: GCA_046543215.1. Classification (GTDB taxonomy): domain Archaea; phylum Halobacteriota; class Halobacteria; order Halobacteriales; family Halobacteriaceae; genus Halodesulfurarchaeum. The sequence continues at coordinate 7,052 of JBKGZU010000023.1, forward strand.
GAGGCGAGTGCGCGAGAGAACATCTCCAAGGCCAGGGAGACCGTGGCGTTTGCCGAAACCCTCCAGGCACCGGTCCAGATCAGTATCGACCCGGGAGCCGACCTCTACGAGGTTCCCGACCGGGTCTACGCCGGCTGTGACGACGCCGGGGTGAAGGTGCCATACTCCGCACCGGAAGTGATGAAACTCGTCAGCGACGCCGCCGGTGACGCGATCGGCGGTCGGGAGGTGCGACAGCACATTCTGGTCGGGGTGACGAGCGACGGCTCAATGCGGGTGCGAGTCCAGCCCGAAGAGTGATTGCGGTCACCGCTGACCGGCGATGGTCCGTCTCACCAGGTCTCGACGGTCCCGTCCGCGATGTCCTCGAGACACGACTCGCAATCGGGGTTGTTGGCCTCGAAACAGGCCGGTTTGCCGGCCGTCACGGAGATAGCGCGGCGCTCGGCGTAACGGCGACAGACGAGCCGTACCTTGCCAGTCTCGTCCTGCGGCAGGGACCCCTCCATGCGGCCGCCGGAATACTGGGCACCGGCGGCCCCGACTGTCCGCCCCGCCTTCCGAGCCGCGTTCCGCAACCACGCCCCGATATCGGGCATACCCTTGCTACTAGACCGAGGGCTTTCAAACGCTCGGCCCGTGCTGAAGTTTATGAACGAACACAGCCAACCCACGACCGTCTCCCGACCGATCCCGGAGACTGACCCACAATGAGCGACATACAGACTGCAGCTCAGGACATTCACGAGGAGTTCGCCGATCATCTCGATATCGACCTCGAGGACGTCACCTCGCGACTCGAGCGACTCGTCTCGGAGTACAAGGTCCCCCTCGCCGAAGCGCGGCGGAGCGTGGAAAATCATTATCTCGAGGAGGCAGGCCTCGATCGCGATGACATCGTCGGCGGCAGAAGCGAAGCCGAGGTCTCCATCGCCGACATCGACCAGCCCGAGCAGTGGGTGAGTCTCACCGCCCAGGTGGTCGACCTCTGGGATCCGCGAAGCGACGCGGTCGGGCAGGTCGGCCTGCTGGGCGACGAGAGTGGCACCATCAAGTTCACCGCCTGGGCGAAGTCGGACCTCGAACCGCTCGAAGAGGGGTCAGTGTACCGGCTGGAGAACGTCGTCACCGACGAGTACCAGGGCCGGTACTCGGTCAAACTCAACAAGACCACCGAGATCACCGAACTCGACGAGGAGATCGAGGTCGGCGACGACGATTCGACCATGCAGGGCGCGCTGGTCGACATCCAGTCCGGCAGCGGACTCATCAAGCGCTGCCCCATGGAGGGGTGCACCCGCGTGCTCCAGAACGGGCGCTGTTCGGAACACGGCGACGTCGAGGGCGAGTTCGACCTCCGGATCAAGGGCGTGCTCGACGACGGCACGTCCGTCCAGGAGGTCATCTTCGACCGCGAGATGACCGAGGAACTCACCGGCATCGACATCGAGACGGCAAAGGAGATGGCCCAGGACGCGCTGGACACGACCGTCGTCGCCGACGAGATGGAGGAGACCGTCCTCGGCCGGTACTACGAGGTCACGGGCCCGGTGATGGGTCGGTATCTCCTCGCGAACGAGGTCGAGGAGCTGACCGAACCGGTCGATCCCGACGAGGTCCTCATCCGTGCGAGGTCGATGTAAATGGCGGACACGACCCCCATGCGCGAGACGGCTCGCCGCGTCTTCGCCACGGAGCTCAACGACGCCACGTTCACGTTCAAGGAAAGCGACGACGACCGCGCACCGGTGTACGTGCTCCTCCCCACGGGCGAACAGGCAAACCGGGTCTTCGTCGTCGGGACGCTGACCGAGACAGAGGACGTCGGCAACGAGCAGGAGTACTGGCAGGGCCGGGTCGTCGACCCGACCGGGACCGTCTTCGTCTACGCCGGCCAGTACCAGCCCGAGGCCGCCGGGCAACTCCGGGAGCTCGACACGCCGACCTACGTCGCCGTGGTCGGCAAGCCACGCACCTACGAGACCGACGACGGGACGGTCAACGTCTCGATCCGCCCCGAGTCGATCACGGTGGTCGACGAGCAGATCCGGAGCCGCTGGGTCACCGAGACCGCCGAGCGCACGCTCGATCGTCTCGCGGCTCTCGATTCGGAGGCCAACGAGTACGGGATCCGGGCCCGCGAGGAGTACGACGTCGACCCCGGCCGCTACCGGAACGCCGTCGTCGAGGCCCTGGAGAGTCTCGACGAGGTCGAGGCCGAAGAACCGGCGGAGGCCTGAGCCTGACAGCCGTCTGACGAACCCTTAAGGAGATCGCTGCGCTATTCGTGGCCATGAGCAAGAAGAACAAGACGATCTCCTTCCGGGTCAGCGAGGACGCCTTCGAGGCGCTCCGGGAGATCGCCGAGGAGCGTGACATCTCCCTCTCTGCGGTCTTCCGCGATTACGTCGACATGCTCGTCGCCCACGAGGGCAAGGTGCGGGTCGTCCCGGAGAACGACGTCCGGGAGGTCGACCCCGAGGAGTTCCCGCCCCGCGTCGAGGTGCCAAAGAGCTTCGTCCGCGAGCACGAGCGCCTCGAACTCGAGGCCCAGCACCTCCGGGACCAGCTCCAGGAGCACAAGGAGTACATCACCCGGTTGCAGAGCGCACTCGACACCGAAGAGGAGATCGAGGAAATCGTCCACCTCGAGGACCTCGACGAGGAGGCCGGGAACGGCACCGAGCCCGACCGCTATCAGATCGGATAGGCATTCGAGTCTGCCGAGATCGTCTTTTCGGGTCGTCCGACCCTCGAATTACAGGAGTTCCCGCTTCCGCCGAGCGGCCCGCTCGGCTGCCTCCTGCCGTCCGTCGACTCGCGCGATTTCCTCGACGGCCTCGAGACTCCGGACGGCGTCGTCGAGGAACGAGTAGATGTCGCCCGGATAGGCATACAGCATGTAATCGTCAGTCATCACGTCGACGATCGATTCCGGATCGAGGTGCTGGGCCCGGAGATCGAGGAGGTAGGCGATGAACTTGCGTTCGGGGTGGCCACAGTAGGGATTCGAGTCACAGGTGCAATCGAGGAAATCCTCGGCGAAGTCGAGGACTTTCTCCCGGTTGGCCTCGTCGAGTTTCTCCAGATCGCCCTGGAAGAGCAGGTCGAGGGTCGCCCCCGAGAAGGCGTTCTTGGGGAAGGAGACCTCGAGCTGGGAGGCGAGTTGCCGGTGATTTTTCACGTAGATCTTGTCGGTGATCGCCACGCCTGTCGGGTCGTAGCCGGGATCGACCCAAAAGGGTGTCGGGCGGGTGTGCCGGCCCCCATGTCGTAACGTATTTGGGCGGGAACCCCTTGCGTTCAGGCGTGTCCGGGTTAGGGTAGTGGACTATCCTTCAGCCTTGTGGAGGCTGAGACGCGGGTTCAATTCTCGCACCCGGACCTTCTCTTTCACTCGAACCGTCGAGGGTGTGGTCCGTCAGGACCCACCCCGACGTTCGATGGGCGGGGTGGAAGCCGAAGTGCGAGATTGAACCCTGGAAGGCGCGCGCAGCGAGCGAATGCGAGCGAGCACGTCTTCCTCCGGTTCAACTTCTCGCACCCGGACCTTCTTCCACGAACCAAACGCGAGCCCGTGCTCCGCCAGGAGCCGGGCGAGTGCGTGAGCGGTGAGTAGTCCCGGGAGAGAATTGAAGTAGACGAGGCGCAGCCCGCGCAACCGAGCGAAGCGAGGTGAGCAGGACCGTCTCGGCGTGGTTCAATTCTCGCACCCGGACCGTCTTCCGCGAACCAAACACGAACTCCCTGGCCCGTTCACCACCGCGGCGAATCCGGGGGGCCGTCGACGAAACGCTGGTCCGCTTCGATCGGTTTTTCCTCGGGCTGCAAGCCACTCGTCTTGATGATCTCGAAGGCCCGCATGAGATCCGTCCGGGAGAGCAACCCGGCCATTTCACCGTCCTCGTCGACGACGAGCAACCGGCCGACCGATTCCTGTTGTATTCGTCCGAGGGCCGCGGCCGCGTCCGCCGTTGGTTCGATCGTCTTGAGGTCCGCGCTCATGATGTCCCGCACGGTAAAGGCATCCCGCTCGACCGCCTCGACCTCGCGGGCGTCCGAGAGGGTCACCATCCCGACGATTTCCTCGTGTTCCTCGACCGGGAACCCGGTGTAGCGCTTCCGGAACATCCGTTCGACCAGGTCGGCGACGGTGGTATCCGGGGACACCGTGGCGACCGACTCGACGGGCGTCATGATGTCCGCGACGGTTACGCCCTCGAAGGCGGCTTTCAACGTCGACTGCTGGGACTCGCCGGCGGCGCCGATGTAGATGAAAAAGGCGATGGCGATGAGGATGATGTTGAAGCTGAACAGCCCGACGATGCCCAGGATGATGGCCACGCCCTTCCCGACCTCGGCGGCGAGGTGCGTCGCCCGTGCGAAGGTTCGCTTGCGGGCCAAAAGCGCCCGGAGCACTCGTCCCCCGTCCATCGGAAATCCGGGAAGCATGTTGAACACGGCGAGGGCGACGTTGATCAGGGCGAGGTAGGCGAGCAAGAACAGGAGGACATCGGGACTGGTGGGGAAAAGCGTGAGCGCGACCCAGAGCATCGCGCCGAGGGCGACGCTCACGATCGGTCCGGCGATGGCGATCTGGAGTTCGGTCTTCCAGTCCTCGGGCTGCTCCGAGAGCTGCGCGATCCCGCCCAGGAACCAGAGCGTGATCGACTCGATCGGGAACCCGTAATGGATGGCCACGAGCGCGTGTCCGAACTCGTGGAGGAGCACCCCCGCGAACAGCCCGATTGCGGCCGCCAATCCCAAGAGCATCGGCATCGACCCCGTCGTGAGTGCGGCAGTATCGAGATTCAGCGCCCACAGCGTATTGAGGAGATCCACGAGTTCGGTCACTTGCGAGCCGATCAGCCAGGCGAAAAGCGGCAACACGAGCAGAAACGTGATGTCAAGCTTGACCGGGACCCCGAAGGCGCTCCCGATACGGAAACTTCGCATACGCCCGTATTGTCGTCACGTCCGTTTAAGGTATAGGGCCGGCCACCGAACTCGCCGTCATGCAAGCGCCAGTCATCCGGCGAAGCGACGAGATCGAATACGAGGCCCAATCGGCTGCAACGGGCCTGAAAAAGGGCGTCCTCATCGGTGAGGCCCAGGACGCACCGAACTTCCGGATGCGCCGCTTCACCCTCGAGGCAGGTGAAACAGTCCCCAAACACACCAACGAGGTCGAACACGAGCAGTACGTTCTCGCGGGCGAGTACGTGGTCGGCATTCGTGAGGACGGGGTCGAGACCGAATATACCGTCGAGCCCGGCGATTCCCTGTTGATCCCAGCCGGAACGGTCCACTGGTACCGGAACACGGGCGACAGCAACGCGGCGTTCATCTGTGTCGTCCCGAACGGCGAGGACGACATCGAGCTGGTCGAGTAGCCAGTGAGACGGGGCGCTGAAATACCCCGACTCCGTATCCCGGGCCGTGTCCCGGCAGGCTGCCCGCGTCGAAACGCTGTTCTTCCACGAGCGCCAGGGCGACTACCTCGTCGTCGCCCAGCGCGACGGCGAGCGACTGTTCCGCGCCGTCCTCGAACTCAAGGAGACGAGCGCGGGCCCCCGACCGGCCCGTTTTCGCATCAAGAACGAGAGCGACGAGGAGCCCCGGGCCCCCGAGGAGTTCGTCGAAATCGCCCGTCGCGCCGAGCGGATCCGCATCTCCCAGCAGACCTCGAAGACGGGGCGAAACGAGCTCCAGGAGATGCTTGCCGGGTACCAGCTCGAAGCGACCAGGGTTCGGACCTGCCGGCTCTGTGCCACCCAGTGGCGCTACGGGCCGATCACGACGGAGACCGCAGTCAAGTCCGGCTCGGAGTACATCTGTCGGGACTGTGCGACCCGCGAGCTGGAGCGCGAACTCGCCTTTTCGGGGGGCTTCTCCGGGGCTGCCGAGGAGCGGCTCGAGGAACTCCTCTTCGAGGTCGGGGATCTGGACCGGATCGTCGACCTCCTGCAGGGCGAACTCGACCCGGAGCTGACGAAGTTCGACGAAATCTCCGCGACGACCGAGGACATCCCCGACGTCGCGGTGTCGGATCTCTCGCTCCACCCCGACCTGCAGGCGCTCCTCGAGGACCGGTTTGACACCTTGCTTCCGGTGCAGAGCCTCGCGGTCGAACACGGACTCCTCGACGACGAGGACCAGCTCGTGGTCTCCGCGACGGCCACCGGCAAGACGCTCGTGGGCGAACTCGCCGGACTGAATCGGTTGCTCCGGGGCGAGGGAAAACTCCTGTTCCTGGTCCCGCTCGTCGCCCTCGCCAACCAGAAGGAGGAGGACTTCGCAGCCGAATACGGCCACCTCGCGGACGTGACGATCCGCGTCGGGGCGAGCCGCATCCGCGAGGACGGCGTGTCCTTCGAACCCGATGCGGACATCATCGTCGGTACCTACGAGGGGATCGACCACGCCCTTCGGACGGGCCGGGATCTGGGAGACATCGGGACGGTGGTCATCGACGAAGTCCACACGCTTCAGGACCCGGAGCGCGGCCACCGCCTCGACGGCCTCATCTCCCGCCTGAAGTACTACACCGAGCAGCGCCACGGCGGCCCGGGTGGCACCCAGTGGATCTACCTCTCGGCGACGGTCGGCAACACCGGCCGACTCGCGGAGGTACTCGAGGCCACGCCCATCGAGTTCGAGGAGCGCCCGGTCCCGATCGAGCGCCACGTCACCTTCGCCGACGCCCAGGAGAAGCCCCGAATCGAGAACAAGCTGGTCCGCCGGGAGTTCGACGCCACCTCCTCGAAGGGGTACCGGGGCCAGACCATCATCTTCACGAACTCCCGGCGCCGCTGTCACGAGATCAGCCGGAAGCTCGACTACGCCTCGGCGCCGTATCACGCCGGACTCGATTACGGCAAACGGAAGCAAGTCGAGCGGGAGTTCGCCGACCAGGACCTCGCCGCGGTCGTGACCACCGCGGCCCTGGCCGCCGGGGTGGACTTCCCCGCTTCGCAGGTCATCTTCGACTCGCTGGCGATGGGCATCGAGTGGCTCTCCGTCCAGGAGTTCGAGCAGATGCTCGGCCGTG
>JBKGZU010000140.1:0-2940 GCA_046543215.1 Halodesulfurarchaeum sp.
ACATCGTCGAGTTGATCGCCGGGCCGTTCAAGGGCGAGAAGGCCCAGGTCCAGCGCATCGACGAGGGCAAAGATCAGGTCACCGTCGAACTCTACGAGGCGACGGTGCCGATCCCGGTGACTGTCAGGGGCGACCAGATCCGGGTTCTGGACAGCGACGAACGGTAGCTCCGGCGCTTTTCAGTCGGCGGCCCAGTCGCTCGACTCGGCGTTGCGCGTGTCTTCGACGGATTCGAGAATTTGCTCCCGCCAGCGTATCGCATCGGCGTCGGCGTCGTAGTGTCGCACGTACTCGGCCCGCGTGTGTTCCTCGAAGGCGTGTTTGATGGCGAAAAAGCCGGCCGAAACGGTCTCGCCACAGACACGACACGTGTGACCCTCGTGGTCGTCTCTCTGGTGGGAGAGGAGGGACTCGACGTCATCGTAGGGCGAGAGACAGCCCTCGATCGCGCAGACCCAGCGGGACATACTCGCAATTCGCGTGGCCAACCCATAACGATTTCCCACCCGACCGGCCTTCGACTGACGGTTTGTCCGATCACACGTCCGGCGCCGAGCCACAAGGTCCAATACGGGCACCATCCAAATCCGGGTGTGCCGGTACGAGTCGACCCCCACGTCAAGATTCTCGACGGACAGGTCGTCGAGCGGGCCAAATCCCGCGGCCTGGACGTGCTGGTTTACGCGCCCCACTTCACCCGTCTTCCCGCCGCGAGAGAGCGGGCCGAACGATTCAGCGACGACGAACTGCTGGTGGTTCCCGCCCGGGAAATCTTCACCGGCCACTGGCTGGACCGGAAGCACGTCCTCGCGCTCGGTCTCGAAAAACCGGTCCCGGACTTCATTACGCTCGAGGGCGCAATGGCGGAGCTCGACCGCCAGGACGCCGTCGTCCTGGCACCCCATCCGGAGTTTTTGACGGTGAGCCTCACCCACGAGGACCTCGAGCGATATGCCCCGCAGGTCGACGGCCTCGAGGTCTACAACCCGAAACATCTCCCACAGCACAATCGACGGGCGCTGGAACTGGCCGGGGCAATCGACGCGGGCCCCTTCGGTTCTTCGTACGCCCATCTTCCGTCGACGGTCGGGGAGGTCTGGACGACCATCGAGGCCGAAATCGAGCGCGAGGACGACCTTCTGGATGCCATTCGAACGGGTGTGAGCCGACGCGTGGAACACCGGAACGGCCGGGAACACGATCTGCGTCGCGCGGCCGAGTTCGCCCACCTCGGCTGGGAGAACACCTGGAAGAAGTTCGACCGGCTCCTCCTCTCGGGGATGGAACCGACACACCCCGATCACGTCGCCTACGACGGGCGATTCGACGACGTCGCCGTCTACTGAGGAGTTCCCATCTCGGGGTGACGGTACTCAGTGGCTTGCCTCGACTGCGTCCAGCAGCTGTTCGAGAGCTCCCACTGCGACCTGGTGTTTGATTTCGGTGCGAGTGCCGTCGTAGTCCCGGCGAGTTACCCACGTGTCGGTTTGTCCGCTCCCCCACTCCCCGGCTCGTGCAACGCCGACGAACACGGTTCCGACCGGTTTCTCCCGGGTTCCGCCGCTCGGTCCAGCGATTCCCGTCGTCGAGACCGCCCATGTCGTTCCGGCCGCGTCCCGAGCGGCCTGTGCCATCTCGCGGGCAACCGGTTCGCTCACCGCCCCGTGTTCCTCGATCGCCTCCCGGGAAACGCCGAGATCGAGTTTGGCCCGGTTCGAGTAGGTCACGTACCCGCGGTCGTAGTACGCACTGGAGCCCGGCACGTCGGTCACGAGCGAGGCGATGAATCCGCCGGTACATGATTCGACGGTCGCGAGCGTGTCGCCGACCGCCTCGAGCCGTCCCCCGATTCTGACCTCGATCAGATCCTCACCGGATCCGTCCATGCCGACTGTCCTCGGGGATCGCTCAAGAAGGTATGGGCTGACCCCCCATCACTGGCAGGGGCAAACCGACGGATACACGGCCCTCCGTACGAAGCAAGAGCATGGACGACATCGAGGTGGAGGCGGTCGACTCCCTCGAACCCGGTGTCGGCGGTGGGACCGCCGAGTACGTGCTTTATGGCGGCAAAGGTGGCGTCGGCAAGACGACGATGGCTGCCGGGACGGCCCTCGCGAGTGCGCTCGAGGGGACCGAAACGCTGGTCGTCTCGACGGATCCCGCCCACTCGCTGGGGGATACCTTCGGAACCGCGATTGACGGGACACCGACCCGGATCCGGGAGGACAGCCCGCTCTATGCCGTCGAGATCGACCCGGACGCCGCGCTCCAGGACGTGGGCGTCTTCGGCGACGACGGGTCCCTCGGCGGACTCGAAAACCTGCTCGGCGATGCCGGAATCGACCCGCTCATGGGCGGCCAGTTCCCCGGGGCCGACGAGGCCGCGGCGATGCAACTCCTGCTCGAGTACCTCGACGACGACCGGTTCGAGCGGATCGTCGTCGACACCGCCCCGACCGGGCACACGCTTCGGCTCCTCGAACTGCCGGAGCTGATGGAAACGATGGTCGGCCGTGTGGCCGCCTTTCGAGAGCGACTCGCCGACCTCGGCTCGCAGTTCGCCGGTCTCTTCGGTGGCGACGCGGCCGATGCAGAGCCGGATCCCGGCCTGAAAGAGCAGGCAGCCCGGATCGAACGGCTCCGGGGCCTCCTGCAGGATCCCACCCGGACGGACTTCCGGATCGTGACCGTGCCCGAGGAGATGGCCGTCATGGAGGCAAAGCGGCTCGACGAACGACTTGCCGAGTTCGGGATTCCGGTCTCGACGGTCGTCGTCAACCGGGTGATGGAACCCGTCGAGGAGATCGTGCCCGGAATCGAGGCGGGCGAGTACGTTTCACCCCACCTCGGCGACTGTCCGTTCTGCGCTCGGCGGTGGGAGGTTCAGCAATCGGCACTCGAACGGGCCCAGTCCCTGTTCATGGAGTACGACGTGAA
>JBKGZU010000141.1:0-2917 GCA_046543215.1 Halodesulfurarchaeum sp.
ACATGAAAAAACAGGAGCTCATTCACCTGCATGGACTCCTCGCCGAGGTCGGGAACTTCTACGAGCGCGTTTCCGCAAAAGAACTTCAGCTCGACGAGTACGAATCCAAAGGTGTACGACCGACATCGATCCACAAATCGAAAACTGACCACAAGGCCGCTGTTTTTGCGCTGGCGAAGGGAATTACGGGAACGATGGACTCCGCGGAGAGCTCGGAGCCCGTCACGGCCCAAGCCGACTGAATCCCTGGCGAACCCGAACGGGACGTATCACTCGCGAGTAGCCCTGGCTCCGCGAGACGCGGGACCGTCGTCGAATCGGTACAGGGTCAGTCCTCGATCAGGTCCTCGAACTCCGGGAGGACGTCCTCGGACTCCTCCTCGGATCCCTTCGTATCGGCTTCTCGGGACTCCTCCGAACCTGCATCCGACCCCTCATCCGTCTCCTCGGCGGCCGAATCGGTGGATTCGGCGTCCTCGTCACCCGCCTCCTCGTCCTCGATGACCTCGACTTCGAGCACCTCGAGGGGGATGTTTTCCAGCCGTTGCCCGATCTCCTTCCGGGCGATGCGCGAGGCGTGTTCCTCCCGTTCGACGTTGAACACCGTCATCTCCAGTTCGAGCGCCACCAGACTTTCGTCGGCCGCGACGAAGGCCGGATCGAGTTCCTCCCCGCAGTGGGGACACGATCGAGTGCCCATGTCGATCTCCACGTAGTTGAGATCGGGATTGAGCATCTCGCCCGTCTTCGAGATGGCGATTCGAACGGCCTCGTCCGCTGTTTCCACGTCGTATACCGGAACCGCCGCTTCGACGACGACTCGACAATCCATGGGTATGGTCCCCGTTCACGCCCAGCATAAAAATAGATTGGCCCCGATCCGACAGGTTTTCCCCCGCAAACACGAACTCCAATCGATGGAATCCGGGCACGTCCCCGCGAGTTCGATCCCCGGGGGGATCGACCTGCGGACGACGCTGGAGAGCGGGCAGACGTTCCTCTGGCAACCGCTGAACGGGAACCACGGGCTCAATTCGGGACCCGACGGGGAGTGGTTCCGGACGGTCGCCGACGGGGAGGTCCTCGAGGTCAGCGAGCGGGATGGCGGGCTCGATTGGCGGGCGAGCACCGATCCGACAGACGCGCTCGAAGCGCGGCTCGGCCTCGAGACGGATTTGTGCCAGATCCGTGCCGCATTCCCCGACGAACCGGTCGTCCAGGCGGCAAAAGACCGATTCGAGGGGCTCCGGCTCGTGACCGAACCCGTCGTACCGACCATCTTCTCCTTCATCCTCTCCGCACAGATGCGGATCGACCGGATCCACGAGATGGTGACCGCCCTCCGTGAAACCTATGGCGAGCCGGTCGAGTTCCAAGAAACGGTCGTGTACGACTTCCCGAGCCCGGACCGGTTGGCCCGGGCGACCGAGCGGGAACTGCGGGACCTCGGACTGGGGTATCGTGCACCCTACGTCAAAGCCACTGCCGAAATGCTCCGGGACGGGGCGGTTTCACTCGGTTCGGTCGCGAGCCAGCCCTACGAGGCGGCCCGGGAGACGTTGACCGAGTTCGTCGGCGTCGGCCCGAAGGTTGCGGACTGTGTCCTCCTCTTCGGCATGGACTTTCCCGAACCAGTTCCGCTCGACACCTGGATCCGGACGGCGATCGAGGAACACTTTCCCGAGGCGGCAGGGGACAGCTATGTCGAGACCTCTCGGGCGATCCGGGATCGGCTCGGTCCTCGGCCGGGGTACGCCCAGACCTACGTGTTTACCCACCTCAGGACGGATGGATCGGTCGAATAGAGGGTTCTGTCTCCGGGAGCGGGTGTCGCTCGTGATGACCATTCCCTTTAGGGGATCCCGCGCCTACGCGAAGCCATGATCGACAGCACCGAGATGGCGGTCGTCGACCGGAACGCCGTGGCCCTCGGCGTTCCAGAGACGAACCTCATGGAATCTGCGGGCGCTGCAGTCGCCCGGACGGTCAGGAAGCTGGGGGACGGGAACGACGAGGTGGCGATCGTCGCCGGGCGCGGCAACAACGGGGGCGATGCCCTGGTCGCGGCCCGGTTTCTGGCCGATCTGGATCCGGTCGTCCACTTGCTCGGACACCCCGATCGAATTCGGAGCGAGGTGACCCGGGAGAAATGGAGCGCCCTCGAACGGGCCGAAATCGAGCGCGTCGTCGTTCGTGATTCGACCGGTCTCGATCTCGGCGGGCCGGACGTGATCGTCGACGGGATCCTCGGCACGGGCGTCAGCGGGGCCCCTCGCGAACCGGAACGGACGGCGATCGAGTCGGTCAACGATCTGGGAGCGACTGTCGTTGCTGTCGACGTGCCGTCCGGGATGGACGTCGACACCGGCGAAACACCTGGGGTCGCCATCGAAGCCGACCGGGTCGTGACGTTTCACGACCTGAAACCGGGGCTCGCCGATCGAGAAGCCGTCACGGTCGCGAGCATCGGCATCCCCGAGGCGGCGTCCCGGTTCGTGGGACCGGGGGATCTCCTGCGGTTGGACCGGCCCCTTGACGCACACAAGGGCGACTTCGGACGCGTGCTCGTGGTTGGCGGCGGGCCGTACACCGGGGCGCCGGCGCTCGCGGCGCAAGCAGCCCTCCGGGCCGGAGCGGATCTCGCGACCGTTCTGGCTCCGGAGACCGTCGCCGACGAAATCCAGAGTTACAGCGAGGACCTGATCGTCGAGGCCGTTCCCGGAAGAAAAGTCGGGCCGGAACACGTCGAGACGATCGTCACCGCCGCACGGGAACGGGACGTACTCGTGCTCGGTCCCGGACTCGGCGACGTTGCGGACACTCACAGGGCCGTAAGAGAGGTAGTGGAATCGTATTCGGGGCGGGTCGTCCTCGACGCGGATGCGATCGACGCCATCAGGGACGTCGAGACGGACGC
>JBKGZU010000142.1:0-2916 GCA_046543215.1 Halodesulfurarchaeum sp.
ACGAAGCCGACGATGCGGATGAAGACGATGCCGACGCCGACAGTGAGGAAGCGAAGGATGAGTTCGAGGAGGCCGACGAAGAGGATGATGGTGAGGACGATGACGAAGCCGACAGTGAGGAGGAACGGGCGTCCGAACCGACCACCACACCCATCGAGCGGAAGACCGGCCCACCGGAGGACAAGGAGCAGCCGCTGACCGATCACATCGAGGAGATGGTCAAGCGGGTGGCCGTGGTGCTCGTGATCGCCGGGCTCGTCAGCCTGATCGCGTTCCCGTACGGCGAGGAGTTCATCAACTTCCTCTGGTACTCCGTGCTGCCGAGCGACATCTCGAAGCCACACGTCTACCACCCGCTCGAACTCATCGTCACCCAGCTGAAAGCGGCGAGTCTGCTGGGCGTGGTGCTCGCGCTGCCGGTCTTCGTCTACCAGACCTACGCGTTCATGCGACCCGGCCTCTACCCCCACGAACGCCGATACTACCTCGCTGCGGTGCCGACCAGCCTCGTGCTGGCCTTCGTCGGGCTGCTCTTTGGCTACTTCCTCGTCCTGCCGGTGGTGATGAGCTACTTCATGCAGTACTCCCGGGACGTCGTCGACATCGCCTTCGCCCTCGGGGACACGTTCACGCTCATGCTCGTGCTGCTTGGCTTTCTCGCAGTCGTCTTCCAGATACCCCTGTTCATCATGCTCGCGATCATGATGGGGCTCACTACCCGCACCTGGCTCGAGGAGAAGCGACTGATCATGTGGGGGGTCTTCCTGGGGATCGCCTTCCTGTTCAGCCCGGACCCGACGGGGATGGCCCCGTTCCTCGTCGCCCTGACGATGGTCGGGCTCTACGAGGGGACCCTACTCATGCTCCGGTGGACGGGGCGCGGGAATCGATAATGCCCCAATCGTTTAGCCCCTCGGGGTGAAGGGTGGAATCGATGGATATCGACGCGATCCCCGGCGTCGGACCGAAGACCCGGGAGGCACTGGCGACCCTCGAGGATCCAGAAGACGCCCTCGAACGGGGGGACGTCGCCACGATCGCGTCCGCACCGGGCCTCTCCCAGGGACGGGCCGTCCGGATCGTCAGAAACGCGATCCGGCATCGCCACGACGATCCCGGCGGGTTTCTCGCGACCGACCGGGCCGAAGCGGTGTACGAGGGACTGCTCGCGGAACTCGCGGCCCGGACGGTCACCGAGTACGGTCGCCACCGGGTCGAGACCTTCTACCCGAGTGCCGTCCCGGACCGGATCGAGGAGACCCGCGCCGTCGCCACCCGGGCGATGGAGCGGGAGATCGGCGAGTCCGTCCGCGAGGCGCTGGCGGACGTCGAACCCCTGTCCGACCCGGGCGATCTCCGGGTCCGGGACCGCTGTCTGGCGACCGCCGACGCCGAGACGTACAGCCGGGCCCGGGAGGCGGTTCCCGAGGTGAGCGTGGAACTGGTCGAAGACGCCCGGGGTCTGGCGGACCTGGCCAGGGGCTATGCGACCGTCATCGCCCTCGACGAGGAGTTCGCCGGCATCGACGTCGAGGGTGACGTCCAGATCGAGCCGACGGCCCTCGAGAACCCGATCGAGGTGGTGCCCGAGCGCGTCCTCGCCTTCTACGGTCGAAACCGGGACTCGATCCGGGCCGCGGCCACGGTCCACCAGCGAGCGGGTCTCGAGACCGAACTCGATCTCGAGGCCCTCCTCGCCGCGCTCGACCGGATCGACGGGGAGGGGACGGTCACGAGTGACGACGAACTCACCCGGCTCACCGAGGCCGTCTCGAACCTCGAAGCGGCGGTTTCGACCGCCGAATCCCGTGCCAACGACCGCCTCACCGGAGCCATTTCCGAGACGGACGTGACCGTCGACGGGGCCGACCTGCTCTCGCTGGCAGAGCAGGGTGCGGGGGTCGACTCGATCCTCGCCAGAGAGTTGGCGAACGAATACGACGCCGCGATCGAGGCGGCAAAGACCCACCTCGAAGAGACCCTCGAACTCGACGACGACGAGCGAGCGATCGTCGACCGCCTCTTTCCGGCCGACCCCACGTTTCCCGTCGAGCGGAACGACGAGGCACGCGCCCGACTCGAAGCGGAGCTCTCGACCGCCCGCGACCGGCGAGCGGGACAGGTCAAACAGGAGGTCGCACGGGAACTCGCCGATCGGCGCGAGGCAGTCACCGAGCTGGTCCATCGAGCGCTCGAGCTCGACGTCGAAGCGGCCATCGCCAGATTCGCGTCCGATTTCGACTGCGTCCTGGCCGAGCGCGAGGGGCGTGGCTTCGACATCCAAGGGGGACGTTCGCCCTTGCTCGAGGAACCCCCGGAGGCCGTCGAACCGGTCGATTACGCCGTCGACGGCGTGGCGCTCCTCTCGGGGGTGAACAGCGGGGGGAAGACCACGACCCTCGACATGGTCGCCTCGATCACGATTCTCGCACACATGGGGCTCCCGGTCCCGGCCGAATCCGCGCGGGTGCCAGCCGTCGAGGAGGTTCATTACCACGCCAAGTCGAGCGGGACACTCGACGCGGGCGCGCTGGAGACGACAGTCCGGGACTTCGCCTCCCTCGCCGCCGGGGAGGCGACGAAGCTCGTGCTGGTCGACGAACTCGAGAGTATCACCGAACCGGGCGCCTCGGCCAAGATCATCGCCGGCATCGTCGAGGCCCTCCAGGAGGCGGGCGCGACCGCGGTCATCGTTTCCCATCTCGCCGACGGGATCCGGGAGGCCTGCTCGACCGACGTGACCATCGACGGAATTCGCGCACTGGGCCTCGAAGACGGCGAGTTACGCGTGGAGCGGTCCCCGGTGAAAGATCACCTGGCCAGATCGACCCCGGAGCTCATCGTCGAGAAACTCGCCGGGGAGGCCCAGTCCGACAGCGACGAACGGTCGTTTTATCGACAACTGCTGGAGAAGTT
>JBKGZU010000143.1:0-2913 GCA_046543215.1 Halodesulfurarchaeum sp.
CTGTAATCGAGCGGGAGTCGATAATCGATCAGGTGATGGGTAATCGACCGGGAAGTCGGGAATCGACCGTGCGTTTCGAGGACGGAAGCGCCGATTCAGCTTTCCTCGAACGTGGTCGCCGAATCGCGCTCCTGGAACAGCGTCCCGGAATCCTGGTCGTCGCCGAGTCCGCGGTCCTGGATCCACAGGTCCCCGAAGAGTTCGTCCTGCTCGAGGTACACCTCGCCGCGGTGGGAGAGAAAGAGCAGGGCGAGGAACGTCTCGATCCGCGAGCCGGCGGCCGTCGAGATCTCGGCGTAGAGCACTTCGGGGCGGCCCCGATCGTACCGCTCGGCGAGCGCTGCGGCGACGGCCTCGATGAGCTCGTCGATGTCCTCGTCGTGGGCCGTGCCGGTGACGGCCGATTCGTCCGGTTCGCCCTCCGAGCGGGTCTCATCGCCCGTGCGGTAATCGAGTGTTTGGATTCCGCGGAGAAATCCGTGGGGCGAGTTCTCCGTGTCGTAGCTCCGGCCGGACTTCCACCACGAGCCACGTTCGGCCTCGCGGAGCTCCCGAACCAGTTCGTCGAGCGTTTCCGGGGTACCGCGGGCCGTACGGCGCTCGAGTCGGCGGTCCATTTCCGCTTCGAGCTCGTCGATCGGGTCCCCGATACCCGGAGTCGGGCCGTCAAAACTCGCCGGCTCCTCGAAGGGGTCGATCCGCTCCGGTTCGTCCGGTTCGGGCTCGAAGTCGTCGGCAAACAGCTCGTCGCTTTTCATCCGCAACAGGACGCTGGCATAGAACAGCGCCCGACCCGAGGAGCGGATCTCCCCGTCGTCGAGTGCCGAGAGGAACGCGTCGGTGACCCGGATGATGTCGATGTCCCAGGGATCGATTTCGCCCCGTTCGGCGAGTCCGACGAGCACCTCGACGGGCTCGACCGGTTCTTCCTCCTCGAGGGGGCCTGCGGCGGCGGTTTCAGTCATCCGCGACCGCCTCCCGACCGGCGAGGTCGATGCCCGTGACCGCCGAGATGTTGTCCTCCTGCATCGTCACGCCGATGGCCCGCTCGGAGCGCTCCAGCATGGCCGAGCGGTGGGAGACGACCACGAACTGGGCCTCGCTGGCCAGTTCGTCGACCATCTCGCCGACCCGCTCGGCGTTCGCGGCGTCGAGGAACGCATCGATCTCGTCGAGGGCGTAGAACGGCGCCGGGTTGTATCGCTGAATGGCGAAGATAAAGGCGAGCGCCGTCAGGGACTTCTCCCCGCCCGACATCGCGTCGAGGCGCTGGACCGGTTTGTCCCCGGGCTGGGCTCGCATGGTCATCCCGCCCTCGAAGGGTTCCTCCGGATCCTCGAGGGAGAGCTCGCCGGTCCCGTCCGAGAGCCGCTCGAAGATGTCCTGGAACTGCTCGTTGATCGCCTCGTAGGCGTTCATGAAGTTTTCCCGCTTCAACCGATCGTAGCGGTCGATCCGGTCCTCGATGGCCGACCGTTCCTCGTCGAGTTCGTCCCGCTTTTCGGTCAGTCGGTTCAGGACCGTCTCCACCTTCTCGTAATCGTCGATGGCCTTCATGTTGACCGGCTCGAGCCGGCTCATCTGCCGTTCGAGTCGCCGAACGTTCTTCTCGACGGTCTCCAGGTCCGGGATGTCCTCGGGTTCGGTTTCCTCGACGGACTCCTCGAGCTGGGCGATCTCCGCCTCGAGTCGGCCGGCCGCCTGTTCGAGACTCCGGATGCGGTTCTGCAGGCTGTCCGCCTCGTTTTTCGTCTCGTCGCGTGCCTCTCGGGCCGCTGCCAGCTCCTCGCGCAAGTCCTCGCGTTCGGCCTTGAGATCGGCGAGCTCGTCCTCCAGTTCGGCGATGGCGGCCTCCTTTGCTTCGAGTTTCGCCTCCCGGTCTTCGATTTCGGCTTCCAACTCCTCGATCCGGTCCTCTTGCTCGGCCTTGGTGTTCTGGGCGGCCTCCACGTCGTCGTGAAGGTCCTCGATCGCCGACTCGGCGTATTCTTTCTCCAGGCCGAGACTGTTGAGCTCCCCGTCGATCTCGTCGATTCGATCCTCGATGTCGGCCACTTCGGCCTGCAATGATTCTTTTCGGTCGGTCAACTCGGGGATCTCCGAGTCCGCGAGTTCGTCCTCGAGCTCCTCGATTTCCGCTTCCTTGGCCTCGATTTCAGCGGTCGTTTCCTCGATCTGCGCGTCGAGTTCGGCCATCTCCTCGTTGACCGCCTCGCGCTCTGCTTCGAGGTCCTCGATCCGCTGGACGAGCGATTCGATCTCCTCCCGCGTGTCTTCGAGGTCCCGCTCGGCGCGGCCGCTTTCGGCCTCGATCTCCCGGACTCCGTCGAGGGCGTCGGCTCGCTTCTCCCGGGCCCGTTCGATCTGCTCCTCGAGGTCGGCGATATCGCCGGCGATTGCCGCCCGCTCGGTTTCGAGTTCCTCGATCCGTTCGGCGACCCGCTTGAGCTGTCCTTCGCCGGTCGCCTCGAAGGAGTACCGCGAGCCGGAGCCGCTCCCGCCGGTCATCGCGCCGCTCTTCTCGACGAGGTCCCCGTCGAGAGTCACGAGCCGGTACTCTCCCATGAACTCCCGGGCGGTGGTCATGTCCTCGACGACGAGCGTGTCTCCAAGCACGTAGGAGAACACCGGGGCGTACTCCCGGGCGAAGTCGACGAGGTTGTACGCGAAGTCGATCACGCCCGGATGCTCGGGCGGATCGGGCAGGTACCGATCGTCCATCTTCGTGATCGGAAGGAAGGTCGCCCGGCCGGCGTTCCGGGACTTGAGGTACTCGATACAGCGCTCCCCGACCTCGTCGTCGGCGACGACGACGTGGGCCATTCGACCCCCGGCTGCAGTCTCACAGGCCGTGGCGTACTCCCGTTCGACGCTCCCGAGTTCGGCGATCGCCCCGTGGACGCCGTCCATGTC
>JBKGZU010000144.1:0-2904 GCA_046543215.1 Halodesulfurarchaeum sp.
CGGTCGCGGAGTTGCAGGAGCTGGTCGACCGGTTCCGGGAGCGGGCCGACGACCGGATGAGTCTCGGGCTGATCGAGGCCTCGGACGGGATCAACAAGTGCGCCGACGAACTCGAGACCGTCATCGAGGAGCACGAGTAACACCCACCGATCCTGCCATTCGCGGGCCGGGTGACGACGGGACTTTACGGCTTCCGCCCGGAGGGTCGCTGTGGATTCACAGCACGTGCGCCAGGAGTGGGCCGGCCGTTCCGGGGAGTATTCGCCGGCGTACTACGCCCACTACGGGGCCGACGGCGCGAGCGAGGCGGTCCGGACGGCCATCGAGGCCCACCTGTCGGCCGACCCCGTCATTCTCGAGATCGGCTGCAGTTCCGGCCGCCACCTCGCCACCCTCCTCGAAGCCGGGTATCCCGATCTGACCGGCGTCGAAGTCAACGAGGACGCTCGCGAGGTAATGGCGGCGAATTTTCCCGCGCTCGCCCGAACCGCGACCGTGCACTACCGATCGATCGAATCGGTGATCCGAGAGTTCGACGAGGACCAGTTCGACGCCGTGTTCTCCGTCGAGACGCTCCAGCACCTGCACCCGGACAGCGAGTGGGTCTTCGACGAGCTGGCCCGAATCACCCGGGACGTGCTGGTCACCGTCGAGAACGAAGGGCCCGAGGACCCGGCGGAAAAGCCGCCGGAGATCAACTACGTCGAACCGGACGTCCCACTGTATTACCGGGACTGGAAGCGGATTTTCACGAGCCGGGGATTCGAAGCTGTCGCGGTCGAATCGGGACCCCGGGACACGATTCGAACGTTTCGACGCGAGGACCGCTAGGCCCGCTCCGGCGGGTCGGCGTCCCCCGCTCGGGGGGATTTCGAGACGATCCGCGAGAGCGTCTCGCGGTTTTCGGCAACCCACCGATACCCCCGTTCGCGGAGTCGCCGATAGGTCCTGGTTCGGCGGACCGGACCCGGTTCTCGCAGCACCGACGGCACGAAATCGAGCCGAAGGAGTGCCGCCTCGACCGCCTCGCCACAGGAATAGCGCCGCCCGTCCGCGAACAGGTGTACACACCGATCGAAGTCCGGGGGCAGTCGGTCGCGTCGCTCCGGGGACAGCGCGGTGAAGCCCACGGTGCGGATGGCGGCGTGAGCCCCGACCCAGTCGGCCCACCACGTACAGAACCCACACGCGTCGTCGTACACGAGCACCGGCACGGTCATGGTAGTGCGTAGGCGCTCCAGCTGGATGTCCCTCACGGCCGGAGCAGATTCGACTGCCCCGACCGTGTGGGCAGGTTAGGTTCCTGTGTCGTCCGCGGTCGGGTCGGGTTCGGCTCCCTCCTCGGTGACGCGGATCGACTCGATCCGGTTCCCGTCGACGGCTGTTACCTCGAAGACGTACCCCTCAAGCTGTACGGTGTCCCCGAGTTCGGGAGCCTGGCCGAGCGCGTCGAGAACCACCCCGCCGATGGTCTCGTAGCTCTCGCTCTCGAAGTCGACCCCGAGTGTCTTGTTCACGTCTCCGAGGGGAACACTCCCGTCGATTTCGTAGCCGCCCACCTCGCGCTTCCGAATCGAGGGGTCGGGTTCGTTCCGGTCGAAGTCGTCTCGAATGTCCCCGACGATCGCCTCCACGGCGTCCTCCACGGTCACCAGTCCCTCGAAGGCCCCCCACTCGTCGATGACGGCGGCCACCTGCTGGCGCTCGCTTCGGAACTGGAGGAGGAGGTCGTTGAGTGGGGTCGACTCCGGAACGGCGAGCATGTCCCGGGCCAGATCGCCGGCGCTGCTGTCGGCGGCTTCGTCCATCCCCGTCACCCGCAACACGTCCTTGACGTCGAGGAAGCCGACGATCTGGTCCTCCTTCTGTCCGACGACCGGATAACGGGTGTGCCCGGCTTCGAGAACCGTCTCCCTGAACTCCTCGAACGTGGCGTCCCTCGCGACGGTCACGACGTCCGGGCGGGGCACCATGATCTCCCGGACGACGGTGTCATCGAGGTCGAAGACCCGCTCGATCATCTCGACTTCCGCCATGTCGACGTGGCCCTCCTTTCCGGACCGGGACAGCACACGGCGGATCTCCCGCTCCTCGAGGGTCTCGTCGGTCTCGGAGGCGGGTGGGACCCCGAGGAGCGCAGTGAAGGCGTTCGCCGTCCCGTTGAAGAGGACGATCCCGGGGTAGAAGAGGAGATAAAAGAGGTGCATCGGCGGGGCGACGTAGAGGGACAGTCGCTCGGCCTGCGCGATGGCGAGGGTCTTGGGCGCGAGTTCGCCGAAGACGACGTGGAGGAAGGTGATGATCCCGAAGCCGATGGCGAAGGCCACGAGGTGGACCAGATTCGGCGGGAGGTAGGCCCCGGCGACGGGTTCGATGAGCGAGGCCACGGCGGGTTCCCCGACCCACCCCAGTCCCAGGGAGGCGATCGTGATGCCGAGCTGGGTTACAGCGAGGTAGTCATCGAGCTTCTCCATCACGCCCTGGAGGGCCGAGGAGCCACGCCGGCCCTCCGCCGCGAGCTGTTCGACCGACGTCGAGCGCACGCGAACGAAGGCGAACTCCGCGGCGACGAAAAAGCCGTTGAGGAGGACCAGAAAGAGAGCGACGAGGAGCTGCCCGACCGACAGGGCGACGTTCACCATCGCCATCGCCTCCGATCGGACCCTGGAACGAACGGATTGGTCATACCGATGATTCGCCGGCTTCCCCTAAAAGGGTTTGACCCCAGGCGGTGAATCTGCCTGCCAGCTGTCCCATTTCCCGAGCCTGTTCGCTCCTTCCCCCCTTCAGGAGCCGCCCCGCTCCACGACCCGGTTCCGGAGCGTGCCAATCCCCTCGTAGGTGACCTGGACGGTGTCGCCGGGTTCGATCGTTCCCGGGTTCGCCGGACTGCCGAACGCGATC
>JBKGZU010000145.1:0-2904 GCA_046543215.1 Halodesulfurarchaeum sp.
TTCTCGGCGTCGACCATCTGCTGGACGACGACCGCGATGTCGACGGCGTCGTGCGCGAACCCCTGCTGCTCGCGGTAGTAGATCGCCCGCTGGGTGAAAAGCGACGCCCAGGCCCGCCGCACCCGGTCGAGCAGCTTCTCGCCCCGGACGTTGAGGTAGGTTTCCTGCTGTCCGGCGAAACTGGCCTCGGGGAGGTCTTCGGCGGTTCCCGATGAGCGGACCGCGACGAACGGGTCGGTCCCGTCGAGGTCCGCGTAGGCGTTCATGATCTCTTCCTCGATGTGATCGGGAACCGGGGTCTCGAGGATCAGTTCTTTGGCCCGCGATTCGGCTTCGGCGAGTGCCCCGGAATCTTCGGTCTCGACGTCCACGGCCGCGAAGAGTTCCTCGTCGATCCCGGTGTCTTCGATAAACGAGCGATACGTGTCCGCGGTGACGACGAACCCGGGCGGGACGGGGAGGCCTGCGTCAGTCATCTCCCCGAGGGAGGCCCCCTTCCCGCCGACGCTCCCGATGTCGTCGGCCCGTACGTGATCCAGCCAGCGTACTGCCATGTGGCAGGTGTATGAACCCGGAGTGGACCCATGAAGGTTGCGGCAATACTCCCGACACAGGGATCAGTCGGCGTATCCCCGACCGGGGTGGCCGGAAGACGGCGTGGCTCCGTGGCGGAATATTAAAACCACGCCCGCGCATGGGCCCGACATGGACAAGAAACGCTCCCTGCGATGGGCGGGTCGGTACTTCCTCTTCACCACCGCCTTCTCGCTCCTCGGGCTGGCCATCGCCGGCCTCGGAGGCTATCTCGTCTACAGCGGCCTCGTGCTGGGTCCGGAAACGATCTTCGGGTTTCGATACCCGCACTTCACGACCCAGAGCTATCTCGGCCTCGTTCCGGTCGTGCTCGGGCTTGCCGTCTGGCGGCTCGGCAAGTCGTGGGCGTTCTACCACACCATGACCGGCGCGATGGAGGCGGAACTCGGGGACACCTTCGACACCGAACACGTCAAAAGCGACATCGTCGCCGTCCTCGACGACCGGCTCGCCGACATGCAACAGGACCTCCAGTCGGTCAACCGCGAATTGCGCGAGGTCAAAAAGGATGACGGCTTCGAGTTCGGCAGCGAGGACTGACTCGACCTGCGGGACGGCCGGCCCAGATCGGCACGGCTCGTCGCCCATGCCACCCGAGATACCGTCCCCTGTCACCCTAGACACCGTCCCATGCCACCCGAGATACCGTCCCCTGTCACCCGAGATTGCTCCCTGCCAACCGAGATGGCGCCCGCCGGCCACCCGAGATAGCATGAATTAAAGT
Organism: Halodesulfurarchaeum sp.; assembly: GCA_046543215.1. Classification (GTDB taxonomy): domain Archaea; phylum Halobacteriota; class Halobacteria; order Halobacteriales; family Halobacteriaceae; genus Halodesulfurarchaeum. The sequence goes on from JBKGZU010000145.1 coordinate 1,319, forward strand.
CCGTCCTCACCACTGTCGGTGATGGTGACCGAACCCAATGGCTGAGCTCCCCGAGGAATTCAACTGCACCATCACGAACTGGGATTACATCTACGGCCTCAGTCGCACCGTCGCGGACCAGGTCAAGGCCGCCGACTTCGAGCCCGACGTCATCGTGGCGCTGGCCCGCGGGGGCTGGTTCTCCGGGCGGGTGCTGTGTGATTTCCTCGGCCTCGACGACCTGACGAGTCTCAAGATGGAACACTACGTCGGCACGGCCGCCAAGGGGGACGAACCCGAGATCCGGTATCCGATGCCCGAGGGCTCGGTCGAGGGCAAGGACGTCCTCATCGTCGACGACATCGCCGATACCGGGGGGTCGATCAGGCATGCCTACGAGTACGTGACCGACCGCGACTCTGGCGCGGTCCGAACGGCCACGCTCCAGCTCCTCCAGACCAGCGAGTTCGAACCCGACTTCGTCGGCGAACGCCTCCAGGAGTGGACCTGGGTCGTCTATCCCTGGAACTTCATCGAGGACATGGCCGACCTGATCGCCGGGGTCATGGAGAAGGAGGACGACGGCCCGTACACGAAAACCGAAATCCGGGGCCTGCTCGCGACCTACCACGACGTCGATCGCATCGAGATGGAAATCGCGCAGCCGGACCGCCTCGAGGAGGTTCTCGACGAGATGGTCCGTCGGGAGGTGCGCCGCGAGGAGGGCGATTCCTGGACGCTCGCCGAGTCGTAACTCGGGGAGCACAGGAACCCAACGGTTTAGGCACAGAGCCGAAACATCAGGGTATGATCGGCTTCATCGGCGGAAGCGGTATTTACGAGGCACTCCCTCTCACGAACGTCCGCGAGCGGGACCTCTCGACGCCGTTCGGCGATCCGAGTGCACCCGTAACGATCGGGACCTACGAGGGGACCGGAACCGAGGTCGCGTTCATTCCCCGGCACGGCCGCCATCACCAGTTTTCCCCGACCGACCTCCCCTACCGGGCGAACATCTACGCGCTCAAGTCGCTCGGCGTCGAGCGGGTGATCGCGAGCAACGCGGTCGGCAGTCTCCGGGCGGACCTCGAACCCCGAACGCTCGTGATCCCGGACCAGCTGTTCGACCGCACCAGACACCGCGAGTACAGCTTTTTCGGCGACGGGATGGTCGTCCACCAGGGCTTTGCCGATCCGTTCTGTCCGGACCTCGGCGGGACACTCGCCGAGGCAGCTGCATCCGCGACGGACGCCGCCGTCGCCGAGGGCGGGACCTACGTCACCATCGAGGGCCCGCAGTTTTCGACCCGGGCGGAGAGCGAGTTCTATCGCGACCAGGGCTTCGACATCATCGGCATGACGGCCATTCCGGAGGCGAAGCTGGCCCGGGAGGCCGAACTCTGCTACGCCACCGTGGCCGGGGTGACCGACTGGGACGTCTGGAAAACGGACAGCACGGTCTCCCTCGAGGAGGTCCTGGAGAACGCGGCACACAACGAGAGTGCGATTCAGCAGGTCGTCGGGACGGCAATCGAGTCCCTCGAGGAGCGGGACTGCGATTGCGAGTCGGCCCTCGAGGGCACGATCAACACCGACCCCGAGCACAT
>JBKGZU010000024.1:0-13844 GCA_046543215.1 Halodesulfurarchaeum sp.
GCCCCGGGCCGGGTCGACCAGGGCCGGCCAAGCCTGCATCCCGTCTCTGGCCCGCTTGAGCGCCGCCCGGAACGTCGAGGGGTGGACCGCGAGCGCGTCGGCCGGCGGCGTTTCGGGGTGCGGGTCGAGAAAGTCGGCATACCGGCGGCTCAGTTCGAGGGACGTGTCGTACTCGGGCGGTGGCGAACGGTCGGTCTGGCGCGCGTAGTGAAGCTTGCGCGGGCAGAACGCGGCGAGCGCGAGGTCCGAAAGCGGGACGGTGTCGGGCATGCGAGGGAGTGGGCCGGTCCTGTGGGATAAACCTTCGACCGGAACCGGGCCCGACCTTCGGCTTGTTACCCGGCCGTCTTGAGAAGGCCGAGCAGCCCCAGCGACTCGGCGGCGACCCAGGCGACGAAGATCGCATAGGCCACAAGCAGGGTGTAGGACTCGACCGCGGAGAGAGTGAGCTTCGTCCGGAGCAGGGCGAAAAGGAGGACCGTCGCGAGGGTCAACACCCCGAACATCGGCGCGGCGACGGCGAAATCGACCGGCACCGTCCCGACGATGAAGACCCCGACCGGGATCGCGACCAGCAGATCGAACGTGTTCGAACCGAGCACGTTGCCGAGACTCGTCTCGCTTCTCGCGTCTCCAGCCGACCGGACGCTCACCAGTAGATCGGGCAAACTCGTCGCCGCGGCGACGATCGTGACGCCGGCGAGGAAGGACGGGACGCCAAATGTCACACTCAACGCTTCCACCTCGCCGACGAGGAGATGCACGGCGACCAGAATGACGAACAGACCCGCGACGAATTTCACCCACTCCCGTCGGCGATCGATCCCGTCGGGCGGCGCCGGCGGTTCGAAGTCGCTCACGTCCTGCCACTGGATGAACAGGTACAGCCCGTAGAGTCCGAGCGGAATCGCGGCGAGGGGGCGGTTGAGCTGGCCAACGAGTGCCGGCCCGTCGGGCAGCGGGAGGTAAATGACCGCGAGCGCGAAGGTCACCACGAGCGCCGAGACGCTGATCATGTAGAACTGGGCCTCCTTGTAGACGATCGCGCGGCTGGCCTCGAGGGGCGTTCCGGTCGAGAGCCCCGCGACGGCGGGGATGACGAGCACGTTGAAGATCGCCGAGCCGACGATCGCCCCGACTCCGAGATCGAACGAGCCAGCGAGACCGGCAAAGACGACACTCGCGAGTTCCGGCAGGCTCGAGCCGACCGCGACGACCACCGAGCCCTGGACGACCGCCGGAAGGCCGTACACCGCTGCGAGTCGGGTGGCAGCGGCCTCGAAGTACCCGCTCCCGATCCAGATGGCGACGCTCGCGACGACGATGCCGAGCACCGAAAACGCGGTCGTCGCGGTCCCGAGTCCCATGGATCGACTGTGGAGCCGGAACGACCAAATAAGCCGCTGGTCGCACCCACGCTGTGCCGGGACCGGGCGGGACGGGAGCCGCCAACTCCCGTGTCGGCGCCCCTACAGGTCGACGTCGACTTCCTGGTCCTCGAGGGACTCCTCGAGCCCGGTCTGCTCGAGACTCGCCGTCAGCCGGTCGGCGATGTCCCGATCCCCGAGCGCCGACTCGAAGGCCTGCCGGTAGCGATCGGCGACGCGGCGTCGCTCGGCCTGCGTTTCCCGGACGGCGAGCCACCGCTGCACCGTCGATTCGGTGCGGTCGAGGCGGTCGGCCACGGAGGCCACCGTCGCCGTTCCGTCCTCGATTTCGCGCAGATGAGTGGTCACGTTCTCGTCGGGCCGCTCGGCCTCCCGGACGAGGTGGAGGTCGAGTCGGGCCCGCGCGACGGTATCCGCGTCGAGGTCGCCGGCCTCGATCCCTGATCTGGTGCTGTCTCGTTCCGCCTCGAGGGCCTCGGCAATCTCCCGGTCGGTCTCGCCACAGTAGAAGCGTTCGACCACCTGCACGCAGAGCGGATTCGGGAGTTGCGTCTCGAAGGAACCGGCAGCGTTCATCTCCTCGATCGTTTCGGCGATGGCTTCGGAGGGCTCGGTTTCCGAGGTGAGCGAGCCACGGTCCCGGCGCTGACGCTCGGTGACGGTCTCGGTTCCCGTCACGGATTCGAAGAGATCCCGCAGTTCCTCGGTTCGATTCCCCATACAGGGCATACTGGCCCACCGAACGGGATAGGTCTATCGTCGGGTTGTGTCGGCGCGGGCTCGCGAAGGGTCGGGCGAGCGGCTGGGCTCCCGGTCAAATAGGTGGCGACTGTCGCCCGCGCGGGCCCCGATTCCGGGCCGCGAGTGGATACTGTCCCGTGTGCACATGGTAAAGATGGGGCAATAATTTCCCCGACCTTCGGGCAGCGTTCGCCGCTTTCACGCCGCTTGGAAAGCTTTAAGCGCAAAGTGTGGGCAGGTTTCCGTATGGTGCTACTCGCGCAGGCAAGCGACATTTCCCGGGAGACGTTCTGGCAGATCACCCACGCCGGAGAGTTGCTCTTCTACTATCTGACGATCGTGGCCGTGTTGCTGTTCCTGTACGGGTTCTATCGACGAGTCGATCGCTACCGGCAGGGAAGCGAAGACCCCACGGAGCGGCTCGACGACTTCGCCGGGCGGATCGTCGAGGGAACCAAAATCGTCGGGAGCAACGTCAAACAGTTCAATCGGGACTTCTTCGCGGGACTGATGCACAGCTTCATTTTCTGGGGGTTCATGGCGCTTTTGATGACGACGACCATCGTCGCTTTCGAGATGGACATCTGGGTGAAGCTCCTCCAGCAGGAGCACTTCTACGTCGGCGATTTCTACCTCTCGGTCTCCTTCGTCGCGGACGTGATGGGCTTCGTCTTCGTGGTCGGCATGGCCATGGCGCTCTTCCAGCGCTATGTCATCCGGAAGGACCGACTCTGGGGCGAGCACACCCGTCTCGAGGACGACCTTTTCGTCTGGTCGCTGTTCCTGCTCGGGGTCGGCGGCTTCCTCCAGGAGGGAGTTCGCATCGTCGGCGCGGGCATGCCCGACTTCGAGACGGTGAGCGTCGTCGGCTGGTCCCTCGCCTCGGTCTTCACGAGCGTCGGGATGACCCCGGACATGGCCGCCGCGCTGTACCGGCCGCTCTGGTGGTCACACGCCCTGCTCGCACTGGGATTCGTGGCGACGGTTCCCTACGCCAAGCCGGTCCACATGCTGACGAGTTACGCGAACGTCATCGCCAGGGACCCGAAGGCGGGCAAGCGGTTGCCCGGGGTCCCGGAAGACGCCAGCCCCGAGGAGATCGGGACGAGCACCATCGAGGACTTCACCTGGAAACAGCTGCTGGACCACGACGCCTGTACGAAGTGTGGCCGGTGTACCTCGGTCTGTCCGGCAAACGCCTCCGGACGACCGCTCGATCCACGTGACGTCATCCTCGACCTGCGGAAGTACGGCCGGGAGCTCCAGGGCGAGGAGACCGAGGAGATCCCGATCATCTCCGGCGATGAGGAATCGGTCATCGAACCAGAGACGATGGAGTCCTGCATGTCCTGTCTGGCCTGCGTGGACGCCTGCCCGGTCGAGATCGAGCACGTCACCCAGTTCACCGAGATGAACCGCCGGCTCACCGAGTCGGGCCAGATGGACGAGAACGTCCAGGAGGCCATGATGGCCCTCTTCCAGCAGGGCAACTCCTTTGGCGAACCGGAGGGGACCCGCGCCGAATGGACCGAGGAACTGGACTTCGAGATCCCCGACGCCCGCGAGGAGGCCGTGGAGTACCTCTGGTACGTCGGTGACTACCCGAGCTTCGACGAGCGCAACAAGAAGGTCGCCCGCTCGCTGGCCCGGATTTTCGAGGCCGCGGACGTCTCCTATGGCATCCTCTACGAGGACGAGAAAAACGCCGGGAACGACATCCGGCGCGTGGGCGAGGAGGGGCTGTTCGAGATGCTGGCCATGGAGAACATCGAGACCTTCGAATCGGTGGAATTCGACACCATGGTCACCACCGACCCCCACGCCTACAACACGTTCGTGAACGAGTACGAGCAGTTCGGCTGGGACCGGGGCGACGACGTGGAACACTACACCCAGGTCGTCGAGGACCTGGTCGAATCGGGGGCGCTCCCGCTCTCCGGCACGGAACTCGACACCCGGGCGACCTTCCACGATCCCTGTCACCTCGGCCGGTACAACGACGAGTACGAGGCGCCGCGGGCGGTGCTCTCCTCCACCGGTGCTGAACTCGACGAAATGCCCCGCAATCGCGCTGACTCGTACTGCTGTGGCGGCGGCGGTGGCGGCCTCTGGCTGGACCCCGACGAGGAGCAAAAACCCTCCGAGGAACGCATTCGCGAGGCCCTCGAGGACACCACCGGGGGCGACGACGTCGACCAGTTCGTCGTCTCCTGTCCGATGTGCATGACGATGTACGAGGACGGCATGAAATCCGGCGGCTACGAGGACGACATCGAGGTCGTCGACCTCGCGGAAATCGTCTGGGACGCCATCGAGGCGGGCCAGGGGAGCGAGACGCCCGTCGCCGCGGACTGACCGGGACCGTTTTCGGCGGAGCGAACCGGCGATTCAACCTTCAACCGGACGATCGTTCTCGAAGCGATTTGGCCCACAGCGTTCCCCCGACTGGCACGAGGGTCAGGCATCCATCGCCAGTTACAGCGCACCAGGCACAGGTCCCGGGCCATCCGTGGCTACTATCTTGCTCGGCGGTCCAGTGGGCGTATGGACCGCTCGCGACGCCCACGCAGACTCCGGCAGGACGGTATCCGCGCGCTCGTTCGGGAGACCGACGTGCGCCCGAGTGACCTCATCGCCCCCGTCTTCGTCGACGCAACGACCGAGGAGCGGAGGGAGATCGCCTCCATGCCCGGCCACGAACGGGTCCCGCTCGACGAAATCGTCGACCGCGTCGAGGAGGTTCTCGCGACCGGCGTCGAGGCGGTCATCCTCTTCGGCGTGCCCGAGTCGAAGGATTCCGAGGGATCCCGTGCCTGGGCCGAGCACGGGGTCATTCAGGAGGCGACCCGACGCGTGAGCGACGCGACTGACGCCTACCTCATCACGGACGTCTGTCTCTGCGAGTACACCGAGCACGGACACTGCGGCGTGCTCGAACCCGGGGCGCCCGAGGAGGTGACCCTCACCGTCGACAACGACTCGACCCTCGACCGGATCGCCAGAACGGCCGTCTCCCACGCCGAAAGCGGGGCCGACATGGTGGCTCCGAGCGGCATGATGGACGGGATGGTCGGCGCGATCCGGAGTGCCCTCGATTCGGCCGGATTCGAGCACACGCCGATCATGAGCTACGCGGCCAAGTACGAGTCGTCCTTCTACGGCCCCTTCAGGGACGCCGCCGACGGCGCCCCGAGTTTCGGTGACCGGCGACACTACCAGATGGACCCGGGCAACGGCGAGGAGGCGCTGCGGGAAGTCGCCCTCGACGTCGAGGAGGGCGCCGACGTGCTGATGGTCAAACCCGCCCTGCCGTACCTCGATATCGTTCGTCGGGTGGACGAAGCCTTCGAGTACCCGGTCGCGGCGTACAACGTCAGCGGGGAGTACGCGATGCTCCACGCGGCAGCGGAGAACGGGTGGTTGGACCTCGAGGAGACCGCACTCGAGTCCCTCGTCTCGATCAAGCGGGCCGGCGCCGACCTGATCCTCACCTACTTCGCCGAGGACGTGGCCGAGCGGCTGTAATTTCATTGCTCCATTTGAGGGCCCATCGTCCTTCCCCGAACCGAAGCGTATTGTCGTCGCCGTGGATAGCAAACGGCGATGGCACCACGTGGAGGCTCCGGGGGAAGCCGATCCATGAGCGCCAGTGACGAGGCGGGCGGCAGACGCCCGCTGTCGATCGTCCTGCTCGTGGTCTTCGTCGATCTGGTCGGCTTCGGGATCCTCATTCCAATCATTCCGCTCTACGCGGCGGCCTTCGGGGCCTCCGAGTTCGTCGTCGGCATCCTGCTTGCCTCCTACTCGATCACGCAGTTCGTCTTCGCGCCGATCCTGGGCCGGCTCTCGGATGAACGGGGACGGCGGCCGGTGTTGCTCCTCTCGCTTGCGGGCAGCGTGATCGCCTGGACGCTGTTCGGGCTCGCCCAGGCGCTCTGGGTGCTCTTTCTCGCCCGGTTTCTCGCGGGCGCCATGGGCGGGAACATCGCGGCCGCACAGGCCTCCGTCGCCGACGTGACCACCGAAGCAAACCGGGCGAAGGGGCTGGGATTGATCGGGGCCGCGTTCGGCCTCGGGTTCGTCTTCGGGCCGGCGATCGGCGGGCTCGTCTCGAGCCCGGCCGCCCTGTCCATCGCCGAGTCGATTCTCCCGGCCGCAGTGCCGGTCTCGCAGTTCACGATCCCCTCGTTCACCGCCGCACTCATCACGTTCGTGAACCTCGTCGCCGCATTCTTCCTGCTGCCGGAGACGAACCGGGGGGCCGAAGCCCGCGATCGGGAGCGTCGGGTCGCCGAGCTCAAGCGCGCGCTCGCCAGCCCCGTCCTGGCCGTCCTCGTGATCAGCTTCTTCCTCGCCTCGCTCGCCTTCTCGGGGATGGAGAGCATGTTCGTCCTGTTCACGAAGGAGGTCTACGGCTACGGGACGGCGATGAACGGCTACGTCCTGGCCTACCTCGGCGTGATCATCGCCGTCGTGCAGGGCGGACTCGTCGGCCGGGCCGCGGACATCTGGGACGAAAAGACCCTGGCGATCGGCGGCGTGTCGGTCGAATTCGTCGGGCTCGTCGCCGTTCCCTTCGCCCCGCAGTTGGGCCGATTCCTGCCCGGTGTCGGCCCGGTCGGTCCCGGCCTGCTCGCGCTCCTCGTCGTGCTCTCGATTCTCGCGGTCGGCAACGGCTTCGCGAACGTCTCCTTGACGACCCTCGTCTCCCGCTCGGCCGCAGAGAGGGACCAGGGAAGCGCCTTCGGACTTACCCAGTCGGCCGGAAGCATCGCCCGGGCGATCGGGCCGATCGTAGCCGGGGCCCTCTACACCGGCGTGGCCTACTGGGCGCCCTTCGTCGCCGGCGGGCTCCTCCTGCTCCCGATCGGATGGCTGCTGTCCCGGACCGTCATCGAGTCCCCGGGCTCACCGGACGGAACCGCGGCCTGACCACGACTGCCAGACAGACACCCGGCCGACAGCACTACCTTCATGGCCCCGCCTGTCCAACCTCGGGCCATGCGACACGACGCCTCGCGCGACCTGTACGATCGGGCCCTCTCCGTGCTTCCCGGTGGGGTAAACTCCCCGGTCCGGGCGAGTTATCCCTACCCCGCGTTCGTCGAGCGGGGGGACGGGGCCCACGTCATCGACGCCGACGGGAACCGCTACCTCGACTACGTCGCCGGGTACGGCCCGGTCCTGTTGGGCCACGATCTGCCCGACCGCGTGATCGCGGCGATCCAGTCACAGGTCAGCGACGGCCCGATGTACGGCGCGCCCACCGAGGTCGAGATCGAACTCGCGGAGTTCATCGCCCGCCACGTCCCGGGAATCGAGATGGTTCGCTTCGTGAATTCCGGAACCGAGGCCACGACGGCGGCCGTGCGTCTCGCTCGCGGGTACACCGGCCGCGAGAAGATCGTCGTCATGCAGGGTGGCTACCACGGCGCCCAGGAGAGCACGCTCGTCGAGACCGAGAGCGGCCGGTCGGTGCCGTCCAGCCCGGGCGTTCCGGGTGAATTCGCCACGCACACGATTCCCGTCCCGTTCAACGACACCGAGCGCATCGAGCAGGTCTTCGCGGAGCGTGGCGAGGAGATCGCCGCCGTGCTCACCGAGCCGATCCTCGGCAACCGGGGCATCGTCATGCCCCAGCCGGGCTATCACGAGACGCTTCGGGAGCTGACACGCGAGCACGGCTCGCTTTTGATCTTCGACGAGGTCATGACCGGTTTCCGGGTCGGGGGCCTGGGCTGTGCCCAGAGCCACTTCGGCATCGAGCCCGATCTCACGACGCTCTCGAAGGTGATCGGTGGCGGGTTCCCCGTCGGGGCGGTCGGCGGCCGCGCCGAGATCATGGAGACGCTGACCCCGGCCGGCGACGTCTTCGAAGCCGGGACCTTCTCCGGGCACCCGGTAGGGATGACCGCCGGGCTGGAGACGCTCCGGTATGCCGCCGAGAAGAACGTCTACGAGCACCTCGCCGATCTCGGCGACCAGCTCCGGTCGGGGCTGGTCGACATCGTCGCCGATCGGGCCCCGGGCTACACGGTGACCGGGATCGACAGCATGTTCAAGGTCATCTTCACCCGGGAGGGGCCGGCCCAGGACGAGGGTTGTTCGACCGGCTGTCGACACGACGCCGACTGTGCGAAACGCGGGGCGTGCCCGGCTAACGCCGGGGACGTCGAGGCCGCCGCGACCGACCGCTGGGAGCGGGTCTTCTACCACCAGATGCGCGATGAAGGCGTGTTGCTCACCCCGAACCAGTTCGAGTCCCAGTTCCTCACGGCCGCACACACCCCAGCGGACATCGAGGAGACCCTCGAGGCCTACAAGGCGGTGCTGTAATGTCGGCCCGCCGGCCCAGAGCCGAGAGGTTTTCCCACACTCGGCAGCGAGGAGTGATATGAGCGTGACGGGGACGATCGAACTCGCGACCCGGGGCTCGGACCTGGCCCTCCGGCAGGCGGCCCAGGTGCAGTCCCGGCTCGCGGACCACCGCATCGACGCCGAGCTCCGCGAGGTCGAGACCCAGGGGGACCGCATCGAGGACGCCCTCATCCAGGACCTCGGGAAGACCGGGGCCTTCGTCCGGGAACTCGACCGGCTCGTGATGGACGAGACCGTCGACGGCGCGGTCCACTCGATGAAGGACATTCCGACCGAGGAACCCGAGGAGATCGTGATCGCCGCAGTCCCGTCCCGTGGCCCCGTCGGTGACGTGCTCGTCAGCCCGGAGGGCGATGCGCTGGCGGAACTGCCCGAGGGAGCGGTCGTCGGCACGTCGAGTCTCCGCCGTGGCGCCCAGGTGCAAGCCCGCCGACCGGACCTCGAAATCGAGCCGCTGCGGGGCAACGTCGACACCCGGGTGGAGAAGGTACTCGCCCCGCCGCTCCAGGCCGAGCACGAAACCCGACTCGAAGCCGCAAAATCAGATTCCGACGTCGAGGCACCCGACGACCGGTCGCCCGAGGAGTGGTTCGACTCGCTCTCCGAAATCGAGCGGAGCGCCCTGGGACGGGAGGTCGAGACCGAGTACGACGCGATCGTGCTCGCGAAGGCCGGCCTCGCCCGGAGCGGATTGCTCGATCGGGTTCCGACCGTCGATCTCCCCGTCGAGACACACGTCCCCGCCGCGGGACAGGGCGCCCTCGCGGTCGCCGCCCACGAGGGGACCGACGTCGCGAAGGCGATCCACGCGGCACTCGATCACGCCCCGACCAGGGTCGCGACGACCGTGGAGCGGGTGGTGCTCGCCGAACTCGGCGCCGGCTGTGTCGCCCCGCTCGGCATCCACGCGACCGTCCAGGGCGACGTGGTCCGGACGACCGTGCAGGTACTGAGTCAGGACGGGAGCGAGGAGCTCAGGGAAACCAGGGCGCTCGACGTGGAAGAGTACGCCGTCGAAGCCCGCGAGTTCGCGGCCGATCTCGCGGACCGCGGGGCGGCCGAACTCATCGCGGAGGCGAAACGGGAATGAGCGAGAACCGACCGCGGATCGCGGTCTTCCGGCCGGACGACGAGCGAATCGACGAGGCGGTCGAACTGCTCGAGGAACTGGGCGCGGACCCGGTTCCGGATCCGATGCTCGCGATCGAGCCCACCGGCGCGACCCCTCGAAGCGACGGGGACTACGCGGTCCTCACGAGCAAGACCGGCGTCGAGCTCGCCGCGGACGCGGACTGGGAGCCAGGGGCGAGCGAGCTGGTGGCGATCGGGCCATCGACTGCCGGGGCCGCCGAGGCCGCCGGGTTCGAGGTGGATGTCGTCCCCGCGGAGTACACCTCCGCCGGGCTCGTCGCCGCCCTTGAGGACCGCGTCGAGGGGAAGCGTGTGGAGGTCGCCCGGAGCGATCACGGGAGTCAGGTGCTTCTCGGCGGGCTCACGGCGGCGGGCGCGTACGTGCACGAGACGGTGCTCTACGAGCTGGTGGTTCCAGCGGGTGCAGGCACGTCCGTCGACCTCGCCGCCGACGGCGACCTCGACGCGGCGCTTTTCACCTCCTCGCTGACCGTCGAACACTTCCTGTCGGTGGCCGGCGATCGCGGCCTCGAACGCGAGGTCAGGGAGGGGCTCGCCGAAGCCGTCGTCGGGGCGATCGGATCGCCGACAGCCGAAACGGCCGCCGCTGCGGGGCTCACCGTCGATATCGTCCCCGGGGAGGCGGACTTCGGGGCCCTGGCAAGCGCGGCGATCGAGGAACTCGATCGGGCCTGACCGGGCACACGTTTATCCCGGAAGCCGACCCAGTTTTCCGTGATGGACCCACCCGTCCCCGCACTCCACGAGCGCGCCGACCGGGCTGCGACCGAGTTGCTCGGGGCGGATTCGGTCCGGCTGGTTTCCCACGACGACGCCGACGGACTGTGCAGTGCGGCAATCGCCGCGACCGCGCTGGAGTGGGCGGACGTCCCGGTGACCGTCGAGATCAAACACGGGCTCGACGAGGCGGCCATCGACGAACTGGCTGGCGGGAGCGAGGACGTCGTGTGCTTCACCGACCTGGGTAGCGGTGGCCTCGACCGGCTCGCCCACCACGCCGACCTGGGCCGGTTCACCCCGGTCGTCGTCGACCACCACCAGCCGGTCGACGCGACGATCGAGCACCACCTCAACCCCGTCGCCGTCGGGCTGGACGGCGGTCGGGAGCTCGCCGGCGCAGGGACGGCCTACGTCCTCGCGCGGGCGATCGCCGATCGGATCGATCCCGGGAGCGATCCCCGCGACCTCGCCGCGCTGGCCGTCGTCGGGGCCGTCGGGGACCGCCAGACGGTCGACGGGGAACTCGTTGGCGCGAACCGGGACATCGCCGAGGAGGGCGAGGCAGCCGGGGTGGTTGAAATCGGGACGGATCTCGCGGTTTACGGCACCCAGACCCGACCGCTCCCGAAGCTCCTCGAGTACACCGGGGAGGTTCGGATCCCCGGCATCACCGGCAGTCGCCGGGGGGCGATCAGGTTCCTGCAATCCCTTCCCGTCTCGATTCGGGAAGACGACCGCTGGCCGACGTGGGCGGAACTCGATGCGGACACCCGCCAGACAGTCGCGAGCGGGCTCATCGCCCACGCGATCGACCGTGGCGTCCCCGCCGACCGGGTGGAACGACTCGTTGGGACCCGGTACATCCTGGCACGGGAGGAGCCGGGAACCCAGCTCCGGGACGCCAGCGAGTTCGCCACGGTGCTGAACGCGACGGCTCGCTACGAGCGAAGTGAAATCGGGTTGGCCGTCTGTCGCGGGGACCGGGAGCAGGCCCTCGATACCGCACTCCAGTTGCTTCGCGAGCATCGGAAGAACCTCTCGGCCGGCATCGAGTACGTCGAGGAAACCGGCGTGAACCGGGAAACACACGTCCAGTGGTTCCACGCGGGGCCAGAGATCCGGGCCACCATCGTCGGGATCGTCGCCGGGATGGTGCTGGGTTCGGACGGGATCGACCGCCACCGCCCGATCGTCGGCTTCGCGCAGCAGGGCGACGCCGAGGGAGTCAAGGTCTCCGCGCGGGCGCCGAGCCGGCTTTCCGGCCGGGGTATCGACCTCTCGGTGGCCATGCGGGAAGCCGCAGCCACCGTCGGCGGCGAGGGCGGGGGCCACGCGATGGCGGCAGGGGCGACGGTCCCGGCGGGGACCGAGCCGTCGTTCATCGACGCCATCGATGGGATACTCGGCTCGCAGTTGGACGGCGAGTAGTCAGGAGAGAATCGCGGTCAGGAGCTTCGACTGGGCCGCGGCGAGGTGTTCGGTGAACGTCGAAGTGGTGATGCCGAGTTCGTCGGCGACTTCGCCCGCGTTCGCGCCTTTCGGATGATCGAAATAGCCCAGCTCGTGGGCCGTTTCGAGGACCTCCCGCTGGCGAGCGGTCAGTTCCCCGCGGTCGACGAGCACGAGGTCGCCATCGCCCGCCTCCCGGGCGTGGACGAGCCGAACGATGCGCACGTCCGGGAATTCGGCCCGGACGCCGGCGACGATCCGGCGGAGCTCGTCCATGTCCTCGACGTGGATCGCGAGGTGTAGCGAACCGTCGACGGTGCGAATGTCCCGGACCGGAACGTCGAAATCCTGGACCGTTTCACAGGGGCAGCAGCCGTCGTGGCCGCGCTGGAACCGATAGATCGAGCGGTTCCCGTAGGAGAAGACCTCCGAGGCCCCCTCGACGTCGTGATCGCCGTCGACGGCGAACTCCTCGGTTATCTGCCCGGTCTCGGGGGCGACCGACCAGGAAATCGACGCCGCGTCGGCGTCGCCGTCGAGGAAGCCGGCGATACTGCACGCGTCGGGGTCTTCGAACGCGAGTTCCGCCCGAATACCGGACGACATTGATGTGTGACTGTGGGGAGGTGGTTGGTAAACCCTTCCGACCCCAGCAAGGCCAACCCCCTCTGAGCGACGATCTGTTCCCGTATATTTGGGGCAAGCCTAAACCGGGCGTCGTTCGGATATCGCCACGTTCGTGCCGTAAATCGGCTCAAACGGACGTTTCCAGCGTTTTCAAATTGTGGGAAGGGCAACGGATTTTAGGTTGCTGGAGATAGTACCACCAAATATGTACGTACTGGGCACGGCGAATATTCGATCGAACGGCCCGCCCCTGACGGTCACGCGGACGAGCCACGATCAGCGATCCGGTGAGGAACGATGAGCGCACTCGCGAACGAGGCGAAACCCTCGGGCGGAATCAGAGCGAAAATCCAGCTCTCGGACCTGGAAAGTTGTCCGATCGCAGACGTTTCTACCAACGGAGCCGAGTGTTTCAACGTCTCGAAGCGCGTCGACCCGGAAACCGGCCGGGTCACGGAGGAGTTCGCCACGGACGCGAGCGTCGAAATCCAGGACGCGGACTTCGAGCCCGTCTTCTCCTACGGGCAGCAGTCGGTCTACCGCTTCCAGCGGAATTTCGGTCACGACTGTGCCTGCGAACTCGTCGAGGGGTATGACTGCCCGATCGTCGACGTCCAGGCCGAGGCCGGGGACCTCTCGATCGTGTTCCACGCGCCCTCGATCGACGAACTCCGAGGAGCCGTCACTGCACTCCGGGAATCCTACGACGACGTCGACGTCCAGCGACTCGTGAGTTCACGCGACGACGAGGGAAGTGAAGATCTCGTCTTCGTGGACCGGGGCGTCCTGACCGACCGACAGCGCGAAGTGCTCGAAACCGCCCACGAGATGGGGTACTTCGAGCACCCGAAGGGTGCAAACGCCGGGCAGGTCGCCGAGGAGCTCGGTATCACGACCTCGACCTTTACCGAACACCTCGCTGCCGCCCAGTCCAAACTCCTCGAATCGATCCTCGAGGAGCCCGATCCCGCGACGGCCCCGGCATGATCGGAATATCAAATTAATAATACGGTTTTCTTCTGCTATTGGCGACGGAAAGGCTTCAATTACCCCGTCTCCCGCGGACCGCTGATTTTACGCTCCGTCGGCTGTCAGGATGCCGAGCCACGGACGGTAAAGGCATGAACCACAGAAGAGACGCGCTAACCCACGGGAAGCGCCGATTTGGGCGTTTTTCCGATAATCCGAACGGTGACCGCGACCGGAAAATTTTGTATAGCGGTATTTGGTTTACCTTAAATAGGAACGCGGCAGAAATCGAGAAACGGGGCAAAAATCAGACCACCATACGGCAGTAGCGAAAGGCGATCCGGATGCCCCCGCCAGTAATTCAACATGGACTGTTACCAAGAAACACACCACCCGTACCACAGACTTTCGCTACTTCCT
>JBKGZU010000146.1:0-2892 GCA_046543215.1 Halodesulfurarchaeum sp.
GTCGCCGGGTTTTGGCGTCTCCTCGAGGTCGCCGGCGACCCCGGATTCGATTCGGTTCTCGACCGAGTCGGGAAGCGAGAGCTCGAAGCGATCGATCACCGCGCGGGCATCCGCGAACGTCGTCGGATCGGGCACCAACGGTCCGCTCGCGATCACGTCGAGGTGATTGCCGACGACGTCGCTCAGCACGAGCGAGACGGTCGTCGCCGGCGCCGCGAGCGCGGCGAGTTGGCCGCCCTTCAGTGCCGAGAGGTGCTTGCGGACCGCGTTGATGTCCCGGATCGGGGCGCCGCTTCTGAGGAGCTGGTCCGTCGTCTCGATCAGTTCCGCGAGTTCGATCCCGGGGGCCGGGGCGGCCATGAGCGCGCTTCCCCCGCCGGTGATTACGCCGAGGACGAGGGTGTCGGCGTCGGCCTCCCGCGCCAGATCCAGCAGTTGGCGCGTCGATTCGACCCCGCGCTCGCTCGGGACCGGATGGTCACCTGGCAGGACCGTCACGCGCTCGGTCTCGACGGGGTCGTCGGTCACGACGATGCCCCCGTCGAGGTGCGCGCCGAGTTTGCCCTCGAGCGCCCGGGCGACCTGCGAAGCGGCGTTCCCGCCCCCCAGCACGAGTACCTCTTCGTACGCGGAGAGGTCATACGTCTCCCCGTCGACTGTGAACTGCGCACCGTTCACGGCCACGGTCGAGTCGATGACTTCGGCCGGGTCGCTCGCCTCGATGCCGGCGAGCAGCGCTTCGAGAACCGTCTCGTGGGCCGGCGAGCGGACGAGACTCCTTCGGTTTTCGACCGCCGTCATCCAGCGACCCTCCGGATGAGCGAGAAGATCGCGTCCCGCACGCCGTCCGGAAGGAAACGTGCCCAGGTCAAATACCGGGACGTGGGGCCGACCGTGTACCTCGCCTGCGGATCCGTCGAGACGCCCGCCTCGAGAATCACCGAAGCGACCCGCTCCGGCGGGACCGAACTCATGCTGCCGACGATGTCCCAGTCCTCGAGGGTCGCGTAAACGTCCGCGTAGGCGTCGCTCCGATCGAGGTCCGTGAGTGATGACCGAGCCCGGTCCTCGAACTGCGTTTCGACCGGTCCCGGTTCGACGAGCGCGACGTCCACGTCGAAGGCCGCGGCCTCGACCCTGAGCGCGTCGGAGAGCGATTCCAGCGCCGCCTTCGAACTCGAATAGATGCCCATACCGGGGGCCGACAATCGCCCGGAGACACTGGAGACGTTGACGATCGTCCCGGACTCGGCCTCGCGCATGTGGGGCAGCGCCGCCCGTATCAATCGGTGCGGGCCCAGGAGGTTCACGTCGAACTGTGCCTCGACCAGTCGAGTCGGGACGTCTTCGACGGGGCCGAACTGCGCGTAGCCGGCGTTGTTCACCAGACAGTCGAGCCGTCCGGTTTCCGCGATCGTCTCTTCGACGACGGTCTGGCACTGAGCCGGTTTCCGCACGTCGAGGGCGCGAGTGATCGCACCCCGATCTTCGAGATCCACGATGTCCGACGGCTCGCGGGCGGTCGCGACCACCGTCCACCCCTCCGCCAGGAAGGCTTCGGCCGTCGCACGACCGATCCCCGAGGAGCAGCCGGTGACGAGTACGGTCCGTTCCATACGGTCCCATCGCCCGGTCGGCAGTTAACGCTTGCACTCCCCGGCCGCCCGATCCGCGAGCCGGATCGGCTCCGGAAGCTTGTACCCGGCCCCGAGTGCCTCGACCAGCTCGACGGCGGTGAGCGGACCGACCCGGTGGCCGGGGCTCACGTACACCGGATTGACGTGGCGCGTCTCTGGGTTCGGAAACTGCCGGGTCTGGACGGCGTAGCCGATCACGGTGTCCGCATCGGTTTCGACCTGGTCGTCGGCCCGAATGGCAACCCTCGTACCTTCCGGGAGTGGCTCCTCGAGGGAACGTTCGGGAGTGCCACAGAGCAGGTTTTTCGTGACGCCGAGGGCGGGAACGTCGTAGAGGACACCGACGTGGGTCGCGATTCCGGCCTCGCGGTAATGGATTTGCCCGCTCCCGTCGAAGACGAGGAGGTCCGGCTCGACGGCGAGTTCGGTGATGGCCTGGATGATCGGCTCCCCTTCGCGGAACGCGAGGAGGCCGGGAATGTACGGAATCGAGAGCGGCGTTCGGGCACAGACGGACTCCACCACCTGTCCGTTCTGGATGGCGACAACCGCGCTCACGGCCATCTCGTCCTCGAAGGCCTGGTCGATGCCGGCGACGATCGGGCCCTCAGTCGATGGGGCTCCCTGGGGCTCGAGGTCGAGTGGCTCGGACAATTCGACTGTGTCGGGGGTGGGACAGCCCGCGTCCGCAAAGACGGCGTCGCCCGCGAGTTGGCGCTGCTGGGCCACCATTGCCTCCCGCGAGGAAGTCGGGTCCGGGACGTACTCCGTGTTGACGGGCCTCATCTCAGCGACGGCGTCGACGACCGCCGCCCGGCGGCCCGCCCCCGCCGATCTGGAGCTGCTCGGGCGCCCGGGTGCCCCGCTGTTTGAGGTAGAGGCCATAGAGCAGGCCGATCCCCAGGCCCGCGAGGTGGGCCAGCTGGGCGACCCCACCGGCGCCGATGCCACCCAGCGAACTCATGAAGACCGAATAGGCCGCAAAGAGTGCCGTCGCCACCCAGAGCGGCATCGGGAGGATGAAGTAGATGTAAATCCGGAGGTTGGGGTTCAGCACCGTGAGCACGCCCATGAGCGCCATGATCGCCCCGCTCGCACCGAGGACTGGCGCGGCCCCACCCATCGCTGCCGCCACGAGCACCTGGGCGAGTCCGGCGACCACGCCGCTGCCGACGAACAGCAGGGCGAAGTTCTTCGACCCGACCTTCCGCTCGACGAGGGGGCCGAAGAAGTACAGCACGATGCTGTTGAAGAG
>JBKGZU010000025.1:0-13778 GCA_046543215.1 Halodesulfurarchaeum sp.
GAGACGAACTGCCCGATGCGGGCGCCCGAAGCGATCGCCCGGAGTCTGACCTGAATCCCCACGAGAAGATCGTCGAGCCCGCTCATCGTTCCCGCTCCACCAGCGGTCGCTCTTCGGTCGGCGTCGTCGAGCCCGTCGCCGATTGAGTTCCAGCATCGACGCCACCCCTCAAAACCGCTGCACGGCGACGGGCGGCGAACAGCGCTCGAAGCAATTCCGGAACGGCCCTCGTGGTCGTGACCGTCGAATCGGGATGGTCGATCCAGGTGACCGGCACTTCCCCGATGTCGAAGCCCAAGGCGTCGGCCATCGCGATCGCCTCGACGTCCCAGGCGAACCCCGGTTCGTAGAGGTGGGTCCGAATCGCAAGCCACGTCTCCCGGGTCATCGCCTTCGCGCCACACTGGTAATCGCGCAAATCGGGGTCGAGAAGGCGGCGGGCAATCCAGGCGAAGGCGTCCCCGAGATGCTGTCTGAGGACGGTCTGATGGGAGCGAACGTCCGCCTGCGGATGCCGACGTGATCCGACAGCGAAGTCGTACTCCCCGTTTTTGACCCGGTCCACGACCGCGAGGATCGATTTTGCGGGCGTACTGCCGTCGGCGTCGACAAAGACGAGCACGTCCTCGGTGAGGGCCTCGAACCCGGCCGTAATCGCGGCACCTTTCCCCCGCCGGTTATCGACCGAATTGATCGTCGCCGGTGTCCCACGGAGCGCTTTCAGCGTCGACGGTGTCGGCGAATCGAGCTCGACGCGGATCGTTTCGGGGTCGAGTTCCCGGTCGAGATCGTCGAGATAGTCCGCGAGCACGGACACGTCCGGCCGATAGGCGGGAACGACGATCCCGACGGTCCGCGTCATTTCCCGGAACTCGCCCATACAGCGAGTAAAAGCATTCGATACGAACCCGGCCCCGACACGGTGGGCAATGGTATCGACACGACTGACTGCCGCGCTGGTCCACAAGGTGTATAGGGGAATCCGGAAGAAGCCACTCCTGTGGAACTCGGCGTGATCCTCGTCTGGCTCGGGCTCTTCCTGGGGCTGGGAGCCCTGGCACTCCCCGTTGCCAGTCTGTTATTTGCGAATTTTGCGGACCGGGGCGCTGGGCTGGCGATCCCGCTCGCGTTCGCCGTGCTCGGGATTTCCGCCTACTGGATCGGGCAGTTCCGGTTCGGCGTCGTTGGCGCCCTGGGAGCAGTGCTGGTTCTGGCATTCCTGTCGCTCCTCTCCGTTCGTCGGGGCGTCACTATCGATGGGCGACGGTTTCGGAACGCCGCGATCGTCTTCACCCTCGCGTATCTCCTGTTGATCCTCATTCGGCTGTATCGCCCGGGGGCGGTCCCGGGCGGCGGCGAAAAGTTCCTGGATTTCGGCCTCCTTGCCTCGCTGCTTCGGGCGAGCACGCTCCCGCCCCAGGACATGTGGTTTGCCGGGGAAACAGTCCAGTACTACTACGGGGGCCACATGCTCGCTGCCGTTTTCGCGTTGCTGACCGACACCGGACCGCGGTTTGCCTACAACACGGCACTTGCCGGCTACTTCGCCGCGTACGTCACGGCCGCCTGGGGGCTAGCGGGGGCCATCACCGCCGAACTCGATCGACCCTATTGGGTCGGTGGCGCACTGGGTGCGTTTTTCGTCGGGCTCGCCGGTAACCTCTCGACGCCAGCACGACTCCTCGTGTGGTTGCTCCCGGATCGGCTGGGAACGGCATTCGCGGGCCTTCTCGGGCTGGAAGTCCAGGGTCTCGCAACCGGTCCGATGAACTTCCATTACTGGTATGCGAGCCGGGTCATCCACGGTAACGCTGCCGGGGACTGGCAACTCATCACCGAATTCCCGTTTTTCGCCTTCCTCAACGGGGACCTGCACGCACACATGATGAGCCCCGTCTTCCTCCTGCTGGGCGTCGGGCTGGCCTTTGCCATCTGGAAACGGCCGGAAACTGCCCGTCGTGGCCGCGTGCTCCGGCTCCTGGCCATCGCCCCCGTCGTCGGGTTGCTGGTCGTGACGAACACGTGGAGTGCGCCCGCACTCTTCGGAATGACAGTGCTGGCGCTCCTGTTCGCTCCCGCCGCCCCCTGGACGGTCTTTCCGGCGGGAATTCGCGAGCGCTTCGATGTGCGCCTCACTGGTCGACCAGTCGCGACCGAAACCGGTCGAGTTGTCACTGCCGGTGGGCTGGCACTCGTGGTTGCAGTTTTGGGCGCGCTTTTCGCGTTTCCGTTCCTCACTGGGGCCGCAAGCGGCCGATCGATCGGGTTCCTTCCGACCCCGCGAAGTAATCTCGGGGGACTTCTGCTCGTGTACGGGGCCTTTCTCGGGATCACCAGCGCGTACCTTGCCGCGAGATCCGACCGCCGGGACTGGTGGGGAGTTGCTGTGGTTGTGGCTGGACTGGTGGTGGCAGCCACGTTCGTTCGGGCCCCAGCACTCGCCCTGTTCCTGCCACTCCTGCTCGGTGCCTGGTACCTGCTTCGAACGCGCGAGGACCCTTCTTTCGAACTCGTCATGGTGGTCGGTGCACTCGGTCTCCTCCTGCTCGTCGAGTTCGTCTACGTCATCGAGGAAGCCGGACCGGGTCGGATGAATACGCTGTTCAAGATCTCGGCGCAGGTCTGGGCACTCTGGTCTGTTGCCGCCGGAGTGATGGGGGCCTGGCTCGTCGGGCCTGCTGGACCGGGACCAGCACTCGGCGATGCAAGGAGGTGGTTCGAGCGACGGATACACGCCTGGCGGAGTCGGAATGTGCCAAATCCGGGAATAGAATCCAGCCCAGGGGCCACCACGCAAAAACAGCGTCTCGCGGTCGTCCTGCTTCTCGTCCTGGTGGTCTCACTTTCGATTTACCCCGTGCTGGGAACGATCTGGGGAATCGGAAGTGCGTCGACCGGACCGACCCTCGACGCCCACGACTACATCGATGAGGATCACCCGGAAGAAGCAGCAGCCATTCGATGGTTGGCGAACCGGAGCGGCCAGCCAACGATGGTCTCTGCGCCGGGAACCGAGATCTACCGGTGGGTCAACGCCCCGTCGAGCATGACGGGGATTCCGACCGTCGCCGGCTGGAATCACGAGGTCGGCTATCGGGGAGCCGAGGCGTACCGGGATCGAGTCCGCGACGTCGAGATCATCTTCGAAACAGCGGAGCCGGAGTCACGACGGTTACTTCTCGATAAGTACGACGTGACGTACATTTACGTGGGTCCGATCGAGCGGGAGCGGTACGATCCACCGAATTACGCGACCGAACCTGGAATCGAAGTCGCCTACGACGACGCTCACGTGACGATCTATCGGGTCGAGCACCCTAACTCATGAGCAGAAAGCGGGACACACTGACCCGGGCTGCAAAACGGAGCGGCGCCTAGACGGCCAGATCGCCGGCGCGTTTTATGACCGAGACGTCCTCGCTTTCGACGGCCTCGACGTCGAGGAAGTGTGGAATGTAGTTTCGCTTCTCGAAGTCCTCCTGCTCGTCGGGTTCCCCGGCAATACACCACAGCTGGACCCGGTCCGGGCCGTGCCAGTCACCGTTTCGGGTGACCTGGAACAGCGTGTACTCCTCGCCGTCGACCTCGACGATGCCGTCCTTGCGCACGCCCGGGTCGCCGTGGATGATGAGCCGCTTCATACAGTCCGCTTCGACGGACCGGGGAGTAAACGTTTCGAACTCGCTCGGACCGGCGAGGGCGCCGGATTTCGGACCGAGGGACGGACGGCGAACCAAACGCGTTTTAACTCCCCCTCACCAACCCAACTTCAACAGGACTGATTTCCATGCAGATGCCACGCCGAATCAATACGTACTGTCCGCACTGCAATACACACACCCAACACGAGGTCGAGAAAGTCCGCCGCGGTCGCGAGACCGGTATGAAGTGGGCCGACCGCCAGGAGAAGCGGGGCAAGTCCACCATCGGCAACGCCGGCAAGTTCTCGAAGGTTCCGGGAGGGGACAAACCCACGAAAAAGACCGACCTCAAGTATCGGTGCAGCGAGTGTGGTAACGCCCACCTCCGAAAAGGGTGGCGGGCCGGCAAACTCGAACTCACGGAGTAACCCATGCCAGGAAGTTTCCTCCGCGTCGAGTGTCCGGACTGTGAGAACGAACAGATCATCTTCGAAAAGGCCTCCTCGGACGTCTCGTGTGCCGTCTGTGGCACGACGCTTGCGACGCCGACCGGCGGCATCGCAGCGCTCGACGCCGAGGTACTCGAAGTCGTCGAAGGGCGATGAAATACGAGGGCTGGCCCGATCCCGGCGAACTCGTCGTCGGCAAGGTCGAAGAGATCGAGGACTTCGGCGTCTTCGTTGACCTCGAGGAGTACGAAGGCAAGCGCGGGTTAGCCCACATCAGCGAGGTCGCCTCCGGCTGGATCAAAAATATCTCCGATCACGTCAAGGAGGGCCAGACCGTCGTCGCGAAGGTCCTCGACGTCGACCGTTCCTCCCAGCAGATCGACCTCTCGATCAAGGACGTAAACGATCACCAGCGTTCGGAAACCATCCAGCGATGGAAAAACGAGCAGAAGGCCGACAAGTGGCTCACGCTCGCCTTCGGCGAGGACATGCCCGAGGACCGATTCCGCGAGGTGGCCGACGAACTGCTCGAGGAGTTCGGGAGTCTGTACGACGGTTTCGAGCAGGCGGCCATCCACGGGAGACCGGCCCTCGATGACGTCGACCTCCCGGAGGACGATCTCACTGCCGTCGTCGAGACCGCTCGCGAGAACGTCTCTGTTCCCTACGTGACCGTCACCGGATACGTCGATATCCAGTCGCCGAATCCCGACGGCGTCGACGACGTGACGGAGGCACTCAAAGCGACCGAAGGGAACGGCGAAATTCCCGACGAGGTCGACCTCGAGGTCACGTACGTCGGCGCACCCGAGTACCGGATCCGCGTGCAAGCACCGACCTACAAGACCGCCGAATCCGAACTCGAAGCTGCCGCTCAGCGGGCAATCGACGCCGTCGAGTCGGTCGGAGGCACCGGCGAATTTCATCGGTCGCGGCGAACCCACGACGAATAACCCGTGAAATCCGACATCCGCGTCTGTGGGGCCTGGAAAACGAACCACCAGCGGCCCGTGTACACGCTCGCCGAATCCTGTCCAGAATGTGGGGAAGCAACGGTAAACAGCGCCCCGGCCAAATTTGATCCCGCGGACCCCTATGGCGAGTACCGACGCGCTCTTAAGGAGCGTCGCCAAGCCTAGGGACATGAACGAAATCGAGGTGGAGCAGGTCGCCGACGCCGACCTCGAGGACCCGGTTTTCGTCGAAGGGTTGCCCGGCGTCGGTCACGTCGGCAAACTCGTCGCCGAACACCTGATCGAGGAGACCGAAAGCACGCTTCTCGCCCGGATTTATTCCGAATACTTCCCGCCCCAGGTCGGCGTCGACGAGGACGGCGTCGCCAGCCTGGCACACGCAGAACTCCACGCCGTCCGGACGGACGGGCGGGACCTCGTGGTCCTGACGGGGGATCATCAGTCCGGGAACAACGAGGGCCACTACCGGCTCACCGCGACGTTTCTCGACGAGGCCGAACGCCTGGGTGTCGACACGGTGTACTCGCTCGGCGGCATTCCGACGGGGGAATTGATCGAGGAGTACAGCGTCCTCGGAGCCGTTTCCGACGAATCGCTGGTCGAGGAGCTCGAAGCGGTCGGTGTCGAATTCCGCTCGGAGGAGCCGACCGGCGGCATCGTCGGAACGAGTGGGCTCCTCCTCGGACTCGGGGGTCGACGGGGACTCGACGCCGCCTGTTTGATGGGCGAAACGAGTGGCTATCTGGTGGACCCGAAAAGTGCCAGGGCCGTCCTCGGAGTACTCCAGGAGCGACTGGACTTCGACATTCCCGTCGAGGCACTCGACGAGCGGGCCGACGAGATGGAGGAGGTCATCAATCGCCTCCAGGACATGGAGGAGGCCCAGAGCCCTGGAAGCGGGGAAGATCTGCGGTATATCGGGTGAGTTTCGGGATTCGTTACTCGTTTACGGTGTAGGCGGTTCCGGCCTCGCGAAGCGGGTCGGTGACCCGTCCGACCTCGTCGGCTGTCGCGACAACCGTGACGTCGACCCCCCGTTCTGCAGCTCGTGCAGCGACCGAGCCGACGGCAAATCGGCCGTCGGGTGTCATGCCGATCCGATCGAGTGCAACCACCGCCTCGACGCCGGCGGCGAGCACCAGCGGACTGTCATCGCAGGCCCGCTCCAGGGCGTTCGTATCGACGCTCTGGCTGCCACCGCTCCGGACCGGTGGAACCTGATAGACCGTCACGGTTCCGGGCGAGAAGTCGATGACGCCCTCGAACCCGGAAACGCCCACCTCGTGGCCAGCCGCCGCGTCCGTCGTCGCCGTTCCGGTCGCCGGGCCCGCGTCCCCCGGCGATGCGTGAAGCATTCCGTCCCGCATCTCGAGAGTGACGGTCTCACCGGCTTCGATGTCCGCGTTCGCAATCGCGGCGTCTTCCTGGACGCCCCCGAGAACGTCGTCGGCCACGCGGTCGGTAAATCGACGCATGGCGGTCGTGTGCCCGAGTAGCCAGTCGACACCCTCGTTTGTCACCTGATACCGAGACCGGCCCTGTTTCACGACGAGCCCGTCTTCGACCAGCTCGCGGATGTACTCCGAGACGGCCTGGCTCGTCACCCCGACCACCTCAGCGATCTCACCCTGGCTGACCGCCGGTTGCCGATCGGCGATCTCGACGAGGATCCGGTATCGGGTCGCCTCGCGTTTGTCGTCAAGGACCTCGACCATAGCTGTGCCTCGAAGGGGGCGATGAAAACTGCACCGGTCGAGACAGTACACCTTTGGATCGGGAAACCGGATCACCGCGTGTGACGGCATTCGACGACGTTCACTACGTGGATCGGGCCGTCTGGCTCCCTGACCAGGGAGCCCTGGTCCTCGCCGACGTGCACCTGGGTCGGGCGCGCAGTTCGAGAGTCGACCTGCCGATCGGGAGCCACGCCGATTTCCTCGAGCGACTCGAAGTCCTCCTCGAGGATCACGACCCCGATCGTGTCGTGATCGCTGGCGATCTCGTCCACGACTTCGATTCGGTCCCCTACGGCGTCGCCGAAACCGTCGAGGAACTGGTCGGCCTGGTCGAAGCCCGGGACGCGGACGTCGTCGTGACAGCCGGAAATCACGACGCGGCCCTCGATCGCGTCACGTCGATCGACACCGTCCCGGAATATGCCCTCGGAGCGGACACGCTCGTCCACCACGGCCACGAGATCCCCGACCGTGACACGGAGCGATATATCATCGGCCACGACCACCCTGCGATCACGATCGAGGGGTCCAGACGACCCTGCTATCTCGCCTGTCCCGACCAGTACGAGGGGAGAGACGTCCTCGTCTTGCCGGCATTCAGTCGGGTAGCCGTCGGCACGACGATAAACGGTCGCGCCGCTGCAGACATGATGACGCCTCTAGTGACCGAGCTGGCGGCGTGTCGCCCCATCGTTACGACTGACGAGGAACCCCTCGTGTTCCCGCCCCTCGAGAAACTCGGGCGCCATCTGTGATCACCGAACGGCAGTCACTGCCTGTCTGGCACTCATGAGCGCGCCGTTGATCGAGGAATCGGTCGTCACGTCCCCCGCCAGGTAGATCGAGCCCTCGGGGGCCGAAACCGACGGCAGCGACTCGTGAATCCCCGGTGGTTGGCTAAACTGGGCAAACGGGACGTCGATCGTTTCGACCAGCCGGAGATCCTCGAAGGAGGCGGCTGGATACCACGAGGCGACTGTTTCTCGGGTCCGCTCGGCATGCGTTTCCGGGTCCAGTTCGGGTTCGCCGGGCGTACTGGCCGCCAGAAGCGCACTGCCGTCGGGGGCATACGTGGGGGCGACGGCCGAAAGGCTCATTGCGATCGTGGGGACGGGCCCTTCGGCGTTGAGGTGGATTCGCGGTTGCTCCGCTATGGGGTTGTCTTTTGCAACCTCGAAGTACTGTGTCCGGACCGACTTGCCGACAGTCGGAATCGATTCTACCCCGGTGAGTCGTTGACTTTCTTTCGGCCCGGCCGCGACGATCACCGAATCGGCAGTGACGGATTCCCCGCCGAGATCCACCGTCACTGGCCCGGTCCCGTCGAGCGACTCGACGGGGGTGTCCGTCTCGATCCGCGCCCCGTTTTCGCGGGCCCGTTCGGCAAGCTGTTCGGGTATCGCCTGCATCCCCTTCGCCGGAACTGCTGCTGCCCCCTCCGAAAGCATCCGGAAGGTGAATTGAAAGACCCGACTGGACGTCTGGAGGGACCGGTCGAGCGTAATGCCCCCGTAGAACGGTTGGGCGAAGGACTCGATAAACTGCGTGGAAAACCCCCACCCACGAAGAGACGATTCGATGGTCTCGTCCGGACCCGAGAAAATTTCATCCCGGGACCGGCCCGAAAGCGCCCGGCGAAGTCGGAGAACGCGGACCTTGTCTCCGAGCGTCAGATCTCGGGAAAACGCCGTTTCGATCGCCCGGAACGGATCACGAAGGGGATCCGCGACGACGGATCGGTGGTTCGAACGACAGACGACCGCCCCGGGGGGAAATCGCTGTAACTCGAGGGCGTCCATTGAGAGCGAGCGTGCGACCTCGGGATAGGCCGTGAACAGCACCTGGAACCCCCGATCGATCGTAAACCCGTCGACCTGCTTCGTCCGGACTCGTCCCCCGACGGTCGAAGCAGCCTCGAAAACCCGGACGTCGAAACCGTCAGCGGCGAGTTGTCGTGCGGTCTCGAGGCCCGCGAGTCCCGCGCCGACGACAACGACTCGAGTGTCGGTCATGCGAGTACGATTCGCGCGGCGGTCGCAAAACAATGTGGGTTCTCACGGGTCGGCCGCGGAATTAGCGGTTCGTCCCGCCACCCAGGCCAGGAATGTGGACCCGCTTTTCGACAACCCCCATCACGTTCGCGGCCGTGATGACGATCGCGAGGTAGAACAGAGCGACGAGGGTAAACACCGCCGTGTGTTGGAGGTTGTCGGAGGCGATCTGGCGGCCGATTTCGAAGAGTTCGGGGACCGTGATGAACGCCGCGAGCGAGGAGTACTTGATCAGATAGACGAGTTCGTTCGACCAGCCGGGAATGGCAAAACGAAGCGCCTGCGGAAGGACGACGTGTCGAATCGCCCCGATTCGAGAGAGTCCGATGGCCCGTCCCGCCTGTAACTGGCCACGGTCGACGGAGAGGAGCGCAGAGCGGATGTACTCGGCCTGATAGGCCGCGCTGTTGATCGTAAATCCGATGATGGCGATCCAGAATGCCTGTCCCGGGACGATTCCGTCCCCGACAAGCGGGAGTTCACGGATCCAAGAGGACAACTGGAGTCCGTAGTAGAGGACGAACAACTGGGCGAGGAGGGGGGTCCCCCGAATCAGTTCGGTAAAGACCAGCGAGCCCCACGCGGTGTACCGGCCGTACACGCGAGCGACGCTCACCGGCACCGCAATGATGAATCCCAGGACGATCGAAACGAGCGTGATGAGCACCGTGGCCCACGCGCCCGCCGCGAGTTCCGGGAGGTAGGTAATCGCGAACGCGAGCGACTCCGAGATCGGCTCGAACGTCGCGGGATCCAGATACGGCGTTCCCGCGGGGACGCCCACGCCCTCGGGCAAGACGAAGTCGTTCAGCCACCGGGAGAGGAGCCAGCCCCAGAAGACGGCGTAGGGAACCAGTGCGATCCCGCCACTGATGTTAACCTCGATTCCCGGCGTCCTGAAGTCCTCCTGGGCGCTCGCCATGTCAGAGCGACCCCGTCGACTCCGCTTCGGTGATCCGTTTGAGGAACTGTCCCGTTCGCTCGGTCTGGGGGTTCTCGAAAAGCTGTTCCGGGGGGCCTTGTTCGACCAGTCGGCCGTCTTCGAGGAAGAGCATCTGTGTCGCGGCCGAGCGCGCGAATCCCATTTCGTGCGTGACCACGAGCATCGTCATCCCCTCGCGGGCGAGTTCGCGCATGACTTCGACGACCTCGCCGGTGAGTTCCGGATCGAGCGAACTCGTCGGTTCGTCGAAGAGGACCAGTTTCGGGTCCATCGCCAGCGCGCGGGCGATTCCCACCCGCTGTTGCTGACCGCCGGAGAGTTCGGCCGGATAGGAATCGACCTGATCGGCCAGACCGACCTGTTCGAGTTCGGCCATCGCCCTCGCCTCGGCACTTTCCGCGTCCATTCCGGCGACTTCCTCGAGACCGAGCGTAACGTTTTCCAGGGCGGTCAGGTGGGAAAAGAGGTTGATGTCCTGGAAGACCATTCCGACCTGGCGGCGGAGTTCGTCGACGTCGTACTCCGCGTCGCTGGTGCGGACACCGTCGAGATAGACGTCGCCGCTGTTCGGTTCGGTCAGCCGATTGACACAGCGGAGGAGCGTCGATTTCCCGCTGCCACTCGGCCCGATCAGGACGAAGGCATCGCCTTCGTTCATCTGGAAGGAGACGTCGTGCAATACCTCCTCGTCGCCGTAGCGTTTCTCGAGTCCTTCGATCCGGAGGAGTGGGTCACTCATGATGAATCACCGTCAGGGATGGCAAACGCCGATTCGAGCCGGTCGAGGGCCCGATTCGTCACGAACGTCAAGACAAAGTAGATCGCGCTCACGAACAGGATCAATTCGAGCACCGCCGTCGTCTGTTGAATGAAAAGATCCTGGGTCCGGGTGAGCAGTTCGGCAAACCCGATAGCGATGGCCAGAGAGGTGTCCTTGAGAACGATCGTGAACTCGTTCTGGAATCCCGGCATCGACCGCCTGAGTGCCTGTGGAACGATCACGTGCCGAATTGCCTCGAACCGGCTCATCCCGATCGACCGGGCGGCCTCCATCTGCCCTTCGTCGATCGAACCGAGGGCGCCCCTGAAAATCTGGCTTTGATAGGCGCCACTTCGCAGCCCCAATCCCAGTATGGCTGCGACGAAGGCACTCCCGATCGGGAAGACGAAGTACGCGAATATCAGGATGACCACGAGTGGAGTTCCACGGAGGACGGTGCCGACGAGACGCACTGGCTTCCTGAGCAACGGACTGCCGTACACTTCGATGATGCCGGCGGGTAATCCGGTGAAAAATCCGAGCAGTATGCCAGCGATCGTCAATTCGATCGTCAACACGAGCCCGCCAGCGAGATAATCCAGATTCTGGAGGACGAAGGTCCAGTCCCCCACTTGCAGGATCGATGCGCCCCAGAGAGACCCCACCATCGTCTTCCTTACTTGAACCAGGTCGAGACGATCTCGTCGTAGGTGCCGTTATCCACGACCGTCTCCAGGCCGTCGTTGAGGGCGGACTGGAGATCGGACGCCCCCTCACGGACACCGAAGCCGTACTGTTCTCCGGTTTCGTAGGTGAACGCGACCTCGACGTCCCGCTCGGAAACGAAGGAGTCAGCAACTGGCGTGTCCAGGACGACCGCATCGATGTTCCCGTTGACGAGATCCTCGACGGAGAGCACGTAGTTCCCGTAGCTGTTGTAATCCCCTTCGGCAACGATGCCGGCTTCGATCAACTCCTCTTCCACCACGCCCTCTCCGGTCGTTCCTTTCTGTGCACCGACCTTTAGCCCCTCGAGATCTTCAATCGACTCCAGTGAAATCTCGCTGTCGCTGGCGACGAGGACGGCCTGATTGGCATCGTAGTAGGGGTCCGTGAAGTCGATCGTTTCGTCCCGCTCGTCTTCGATCGTCATGGCCGCCGCGATCACGTCGATTTTCTCGTCCTGGAGTGCTGTAGAGAGCGAATCGAACTCGTACTCCGCCCATTCGGTCAGTTCGTACTCGGTCTCCTCGACGACCGCCTCGAGCAGGTCGATGTCGAAGCCCTCCAGCTCCTCGCCATCCTTCATTTCGAACGGGGGAAAGCCGGGAGCCGTCCCGGCGGTGATCGACATGTCCCCGTCGTCGCCGCCACCGGTACATCCGGCCGTGCCGGTCAGGGCGACTGCACCGGCTGCCCCCGTCGCTTTCAGGAACGTCCGCCTGTTGAACTGGGTCGATTGGTCTGACATGGTACCTTCTCGGCGACCGCTGGCTAAAGGCAGTTGTGATTTCGAGACGAGTCGGCCTCGATCCCTGAGAGTTTTACCGTTCGGGAGTTATCGTGGCTCATGGACACGACAGTTGCAGCCAGTCAGGGCTCCCGTCACGCGGTGATATCGACATGAAAGACCTCCTCGACATCGACGATCTCGAGAAAGGGGACATCGAGGAACTGTACGAGCTGACCGATCGTCTCAAGGCAGATCCGGGTGCATTCGGCGATTCGCTCTCGAACGAGAGCCTCGTCATGCTCTTTGCCAAGCCGTCGACCAGAACTCGCATCTCCTTCGAAGCAGGCATGACCGAACTCGGCGGCCACGCCATCCACTTTTCGAAGGAACACTCCCAGATCTCGAGAGGCGAGTCGTTGAAAGACACGGCGACGGTCCTCTCTCGCTACGCCGGGGGCATCATGGCTCGACTCTTCGATCACGGGACGCTTCTCGAACTCGCCGACGGAGCCGACGTCCCGGTGATCAACGGACTGACCGACAAGCTCCACCCCTGTCAGGCACTCGCGGACGGCTACACGCTCAGGGAGAAGGGTCTCGACGATGGGCCACTCGCGTACGTCGGTGACGGAAACAACGTCGCCCACTCCCTGCTGCAACTCTGTGCAACCCTCGAAATCCCCTGTCGCATTGCCACACCACCCGGCTACGAACCCGACGACGAGATCCAGGAGCGGGTGGCCGATGCCGACGTGACGGTCACGAACGATCCAGCCGAGGCCGTTGCCGGTGCTAGAGCCGTTTACACGGACGTCTTCGTGAGCATGGGCGACGACGAGGCGAAACGGGCGGCCTTCGAGGGGTTCCAGGTGACACCGGAACTCATGGCCGAAAGCGACGACGCGGCGTTCATGCACTGTCTCCCGGCCCATCGCGGCGAGGAGGTGAGCGCGGCCGTCATGGACGGCGAGCACTCCATCGTGTACGACCAGGCCGAAAACCGCAAACACGTCCAGAAGGCGATCCTGCACACCGTATACGACGCCTGAGGGTGTGGACTGCCCGCTATTTGCCACGTCTCACTCGAGCCCGAGATCGGTCGCGTGTGCCTCGACGATGGATCGCAACGTCGGGGATCCCCGCTCTTCGACCTGGTAGGTGACATCGAGGATCGGGACGTCCACGTCGACGATCCGCCCGAGGTCGATCGGCGTTCCCGAGAGCACCAGGTCGAAGTCGGCTGCGGCGATCGTCGCCTCGAGATCTGCGAGCTGCGAGGCCGAATACCCCATGGCCGGGAGCACGGAACCGAGGTGTGGATAGGACTCGAAGGTCTTCCGAATCGATCCCACAGCTCCCGGCCGGGGATCGACGACCGCCGCGGCCCCGTGGCGCTGCGCAGCGATGGCCGCGGCTCCTTCGCTTGCCCCGCCGTGGGTGACAGTGGGCCCGTCCTCGACGACCAGGACCCGCTTGCCGGCGATCCGCTCGGGCTCCGCGACGGAGACGATCGAATCGGCGTGAATGATACCTGCTTCGGGGTTCCGATCGCGGACGTTCGCGACTACCTCCTGGATCGCCGACTCGCTGGCCGAGTTCTCCTTGTTGATGAGGACGTAATCGGCCAGCCGAAGGTTGGTTTCGCCGGGGTGATACCGGATCTCGTGGCCGGCCCGGAGCGGGTCGGCCAGGACCACGTGCAAGTCGGGGACGAAAAACGGGAGTTCGTTGTTGCCGCCGTCCCAGAGGATGACGTCTGCGGCGGCCTCGG
>JBKGZU010000147.1:0-2742 GCA_046543215.1 Halodesulfurarchaeum sp.
GCCCTCGACGAGCTCCGGGCCGAACGGTGGAAGGGACAGCGCCACGCACTGTGGGGAACCCAGCTCGCCCAGGCCATGCTGAACGACGCCCACTTCCGCACCACGATGAACGAGGATCGCGATCCGGCCCGCACCGGCGAAGCCGTCGACTGGACGGCGTTCGACGACGGGTCCGGCGGTGAGCCGCTCGACAGCACTCCGGGTGATGCCCGTGGCGATTGAGGACGACGTCTTCGTCGTCGGTGGGGGGATCGCCGGGATGACCGCCGCGCTCGCCGCGGCCGAGGAAGGTGTCTCGGTACGGTTGGCGAGCAAAAAGCAGAGTACGCTCCGGCAGGCGACCGGCCTCGCGGACGTCCTCGGGTACGTGCACGGGGACCTCGTGGCGAACCCCTTCGAAGAAATCGGGTCGTTGCCGGGGGAACACCCCTATTCGATCGTCGGCGAGGCAGGACTCAGAGCGGGTTTGCGGCGGTTCGACGCGGTCACGGGTGACGCCTATCGAGGTGGCCACACCGATCGGAACGCCCTCGTCCCGACCCACGGCGGGACGGTCAAGCCGACTGCCCGCTACCCGGAGGGGGTGGCCGCCGGCCTCGCCAGTGACCAAGGGGACATGCTCCTCGTCGGGTTCGAGGGAGTGACCGACTTCGACGCCCCCGCCGCCGCTGCTCATCTCGAGGCAGCAGGCGTCCCCTTCGATACCCGTGGAGCGACCATTTCCTTCCCCCTGGACTTCGAGCCCGATGCGACGGCGACCCGGTACGCCCATGCACTCGATATCGACGAAGGGGACACGCGAGCCGAACTCGCCGACCGGATCGCGACCCACCACAGGGGCGAGCCGCGAATCGGGCTCCCGGCCGTGCTCGGTCGCGACAAATACCGCGAGATCCATGCCGAACTTTCCACCACGCTCGGCGCGGCCGTGTTCGAGGTGCCGATGGGCCCACCGAGCCTTCCTGGGATTCGTCTCGAAACGCTGTTTCGGAGTGCGCTGCGCGAGGCGGGGGTTGCCGTCGTCCAGAACGCCGTCGTCGATTTCAACGCGACCGGGGACAGGATCACGTCGGTCATGGTGGACCGGAACGGGCAGCGGATTCCCCACACTGCCTCCTCGTTCGTACTCGCAACCGGCGGGCTCGTGGGGGCGGGACTCGAAGCCGACCGGACGGACGTTCGAGAGGCGGTGTTCGACTGCCACGTTCCGGTCCCGGAGGATCGCGGGGACTGGTCCGTCTCGGACCCGTTTGGCCAACAGCCCTACGCTCGGTTCGGCGTCTCGGTCGACGAGCAGCTCAGACCTCGCTCGGCGGCGGGAGAGCCCGCATTCGAGAATCTCCGGGCCGCCGGCAGTGTCATCGGCGGGTTCGACTTCGCCACGGCGGGCTCGGGGACGGGGGTCAGTCTGGCGACCGGGACAGTCGCCGGCCGGCTGGCGGGGGTGGAATCAGTATGAGCGATTCCGAGCCACCGGTGCCGGGTGGTGGCCCTGTCGACACCTCGGGCGATCGGGTGGATCTTCGGCCCGGCTCGGACGAGTGCTACACCTGTTCGATCTGCGATACGAACTGCCCCGTCGCGGCGGTCGAGGACAGCTTCCCCGGACCGAAGTTTCAGGGACCGGAGCAGTGGCGTCTCTCGCGAAACGGCGAGACGTCGATCGACCCGTCCATCCTTGACTGCTCGAACTGTATGCGATGTGACTCGTCGTGTCCCTCGGACGTGCCCCTCTCCGAGATGCACAACGAGGCCCGCGCGGAATACGTGCGGAGTGATCTCTCGAAGCTGAGCCGGACCTACTGGCGCAACCGACTGCTCGCGAACTATAGAACCTCCGCCTGGCTGGCCAGCAAGCTGCCACGGTTGGCAAACGCCGTCATGGGTTTCGGCCCGGTTCGGTGGCTCCTCGACCGGACGCTAGGTATCACGGCCGAGCGGGAGTTTCCCGAATTCGCGACCGTGACCTTCAGGGAGTGGTGGGACGACCGCGGCGGACCGGCCGAATCGAGAGCCCGGGCCCGCGAGCATCGCGAACGGTTGGGCCACGATCCGGACGCGGCCCTGAAAGTCGCCTACTTCCACGGCTGCTATGCCAACTACAATACGCCGGCGGTCGGCAAGGCGATGGTGCGGGTCTTCGAGCACTTCGGCTACGAGGTCGTCGTCCCCGAACAGCGGTGTTCGGGCACGCCAATGTTCGCCAACGGAATGCTCGCGGACGCCCGTCGGCACGCCGCGGTGAACGTCGATTCCCTGGGGGAGGCGGTCGAAGCGGGGTACAGCGTCATCACGAGCTGTACCTCCTGCTCGATGGCGTTGCGACAGGAGTATCCGGAGCTGTTCGATCTGCCGGGAATCGAAACCCTGGCCGAGAACACGTGGGAGGCACTCGAATTCCTCCGGACGAAGACCGACGTGGCCGAGGAACTCGCGGCAGCGGAAGTGAGCGAGGCTGAATTCGGGGCCCTCGCCTATCACGCTCCCTGTCACGCACGCGACCAGGGGCTCGACGGACAGCCGGTCGAACTCTTCGCGGACCTTGCCGGCGTCGAGGCGGCGGACGTGGGGGATTCCTGTTCGGGGATTTCGGGGACCTACGGCTGGAAGGACGAGCACTACGAGACCTCGATGGAAATCGGCGCGGACATGTTCGAGCACATGGAACAGGTGCCGGGCGAGACCGGACTGACGGAGTGTCCGACCTGTGCCTCCCAGATGGAACACGGGACGGGCTACGAG
>JBKGZU010000026.1:0-12878 GCA_046543215.1 Halodesulfurarchaeum sp.
CCCAAAACGCCGTCGCCACCAGTGCCGCCAGGTTCATACCCATCGATGGGTGGGGGACCGACAAAAACCCGTCCGAATCGGGCTTCAGGCGACTGAACACATCCACTGCCAGACGACCGGACCCACCAATTCCCATTCGAGACGATCAGGACGGTATTGGTGCCCGTTCCGGCCGAAAGCACAGTTCTCTTGGTGGGTCCGGTCGAATGGCGATCATGGCGACCTGGAAGCGGGACTTCGCGAGCGGCCTGGTGGTCCTCCTGCCCATTCTCGTGACGCTGTACGTGGTCTACTGGCTGTTGTCCTCCCTCGCCGGGATCACCCCCGTCTCGGACCCGCTTGGGCCAATGGCGAGTGCCCTGTTGACCCTCCTCGTCTTCGCCCTGCTGGTCATGGCCGTGGGCTATCTGATGCGAACGGCCCTGGGCTCGATCCTCGAGGGATACATCGACCAGTTGTTCAACCGACTCCCCGGACTGCGGATCATCTACAACGCCTCGAAGATGGGCGTCGAGACGGCCCTGACCGGAACCGGCGACCTCCAGGCCCCCGTCCGGGTCGAGGTCTGGCAAGGCATGCGCATGACGGCGTTCAAAACGGGCAAAAAGACTGACGACGGACGGGACATCCTCTTTTTGCCGACGTCGCCGAACATCACGACCGGGTACGTCGTGGAGCTGAAACCAGAGGATTACGACGAGATCGACGAGAGCGTGGAGGAGGCTCTCACCCGCGTCCTCTCTGCCGGATTCGGCGAGAACGAGAAGAAAGAACTCGCGGCCTCCTTCCTCGACAGCGACGTGTCGGACGCCGGCGACGAGGACGAGACCGACGACACCGGATCGACCGGCGACGGTGACGGACCGGAGCCGGACGCCGTCTGAGGGCGAACGTGATCCCCGGCCGGACCCGTTTTCACACGAAGGTGAACCAGTCCTCGTGGTCGTCGATCGCTCGCTCGGTCAGGTCGAAATAGGCCTGCTGGAGTTCCTCGGTGACCGGGCCACGCGATCCCGACCCGATTTCGACGTTGTCCACCTGACGGATCGGCGTGACTTCCGCCGCCGAGCCCGTGAAGAAGAGTTCGTCGGCCGTGTATAGTTCGCCGCGACTGATCGAGACCTCGTCGTGGACGGTGTACCCGCGCTCCTCGGCCAGCGTGATGACCGTCTCCCGCGTGATTCCCTCGAGAATGCTCTCGGCGAGCCCGGGCGTGAAGATCTCGCCGTCCCGGACGAGGAAGATGTTCTCCCCGGGGCCCTCCGCCACGTCACCTTCCTTGTTGAGCAAGATGGCCTCGGTGGCGCCCTGTTTCCGGGCCTCTTCGCCGGCGAGCATGCTGTTGACGTAGAGGCCGGTCGTCTTGACGTTGGTCGGGACCTGGCTCGAGGCGTGCTTTCGCCACGAGGAGACGGTTACCTCGACGCCCTCCTGAAGGGCTTCCTCGCCGAGATAGGTCCCCCACGGCCACGTGGCGATCATCGTCTTCGTCGGACACTCCGCCGGGCTCACCCCGAGGCTGTGATAGCCGTAAAAGACCAGCGGACGGATGTAGGCCGAGTCGAGGTCGTTCCGGCGGAGCAGTTCGAGGGTCGCTTCGGTCAGTTCCTCCCGCGAGAAGGGGATGTCGAGTTCGTAGGGCTTTGCCGAGTCGAAGAGCCGGTCGAGGTGGGCGTCCCAGCGGAAGATCGCGGTGCCCTCCGCCGTGTCGTAGGCCCGGGCACCCTCGAAAATGCCGGTGCCGTAGTGCAGTGCGTGGGTGAGGACGTGGACCGTGGCGTCCTCCCAGTCCACGTACTCGCCGTCCATCCAGATCGTCTCGACGTCCATCTCGTCAAATCCAGGCATATCGAGTGGTATCGCAGCGATCACCATAAAACCGTTACCACCCGGCTCCGTTTCCGGTCAGACAAGATCTCGGCCCCGGCCGATACTGAACAACAGGTATCCGACGGGGAGATACAGCAGGACGGCCCCGCCAGTGACGAAGTCCCCACTCACGAAAGCCAGAAGCGAGACGACAACGGCGAGTGCCAGAAGTACCCCGCCGATCGTTTGCACGCCCGATCCCGGGAGCGTCGCGTCCGCGGACACAGATTCGCTCATGGAAGATCACTTATCGGCGATCCAATTAAGTGATGCGGCCACGGCAGCCGCCTCGGTCGTGGTGCCGGGAGAGGAACCGACGCCGAACGTACAAGGTTATTAAGAGCTGGCCCCGGTGTTATTATATGGCTGTCGTCAGCATCTCGATGCCGGATTCCCTCCTCGAACGCCTCGATCAATTCGCCGAGGACCACGGGTTTACCGGCCGGAGCGAGGTACTCAGGGAGGCGAGTCGTACGCTCATGGAGGAATTCGACGACCAGCGGCTCGAAGACCGGGACCTCATGGGGGTGGTCACCGTCCTGTTCGACCACGAGACGACCGACGTCGAGGAGTCGCTCATCGATCTCCGCCACGAGTACGAGGCCCTCGTCGCCTCGAACCTCCACAGCCACGTGGGCGATCATCGCTGTATGGAGCTGTTCGTCCTGGAGGGCGATCTCGAGACGATTTCCGAGTTCATCGGCCGGCTGCGGGCGACCAAGGACACCCTCTTGCTCGACCACTCGGTGGTTCCCGTCGACGATCTGGCCGGCAGTGGACACTGATCGGGTGACGGGTACCCCGGCGCCGGCGGCTTTACAATGCCGGCATCGAAACCGACGGGCATGACTGAGGCGTCCGGCGACGGGAAGGACCCCGCCGGGGACGAACGGGCCACCTACGACTATCGGGGCGGAACGGTCGACCGCCCGGATCTCGCTACCGCCCTCGAACGGCGAGTCGACGGAGAGGTGCGTTTCGACGAGTACACGAGAGAGCTCTACGCGACCGACGCGAGCATCTATCGAGTCGAGCCGATCGGCGTCGTCAAACCCGTCGATACGGGCGACGTGAGTTCGGTCCTCGAGTACTGCAGCGAGCACGACATCGCCGTCCTCCCCCGCGGGGCGGGGACGAGTCTGGCCGGCCAGACCACGAACGAGGCGATCGTGCTGGACTTCAAGGCCGCCATGAACGACGTCGTCGAGGTCGACCCGGAAGGGGCCACCGTCCGGGCACAGCCGGGGGTCACGCTCGCCGAACTGAACGCCGCCGTCGAATCACACGGCCTGCAGTACGCACCCGATCCGGCCTGGGGGGACAAAAGCGTCCTTGGCGGCTGCATCGGGAACAATTCGACGGGTTCCCACTCGCTTCGCTACGAGAAAGCCGACAAGTACCTCGAATCCGCCGCGGTCGTTCTTGCCTCCGGGAAACGGGTGGAGTTCGGCTGGCTGTCAATCGAGGAACTCGAGGCGGCCGCCGATCCGAGCGGCGACCTCGAAGCCAGATTCTACGCGGAAATCCACACCATCCTGTCCGAACATAGCGACCTCGTTTCGGAGCGATATCCCGACCTGCACCGCAACGTGTCGGGATACAACCTCGACGTGCTCGTCGAGGAAGCCGAAGCGGCGGGGCGGGTCAACGTCGCCCGGCTCCTTGCCGGCAGCGAAGGAACACTCGGGGTCATCACGGAAGCGACGGTGTCCCTCGAACCGCTCCCGAACGCGACGGCGGTCGCCCTGCTCACCTACGAGACCCTCGAGGAGGCACTGCGGGACCTCCAGCCCGTCCTCGCCCACGATCCCGCCGCCCTGGAGGTCATGGACGAGCGCTTTCTCGAGCTGGCGGGCACGGTCGATCGGTTCGAACCGCTCATCGAGGAGTTCCCCGATGGCACCGGGGCGACGCTGCTCGTGGAGTTCGACGCCGATTCGGACGCGGCTGCTGCGGACGCCGTCGGAGCGCTCATCGACGAGCGTGTCGTGGAGAACGCCGGGATCGAGTCGGCCGAGGGAGTGGGACGGGCAAACGGAGCGCTTGAGGCGCTGGACGGGGAGCGCCAGGATGCATTCTGGGACCTCCGGAAGGCCGGACTGCCAATTCTGCTTTCCGAGACGGGGACAGTCCGACCCTGGCCGTTCGTCGAGGACACGGCGATCCCGGTCGAACACCTGCCGGCGTTCGTCGCCGAGGTGAAGGAGTTACTCGCTGAAGCGGACACCAGCGCGACCTTCTACGCACACGCGGGCCCGGGCGTGCTCCACATCCGGCCGTTTCTCGACCTCCAGACCCAGGACGGCGTCGATTCCATGGCGTCGATCGCGTCGGCGATCACGGACCTCGTGCTGGAATACGATGGGGCCGTCTCCGGCGAACACGGCGACGGGAGAGCCCGAACGCAGTGGAACAGGAAACGGTACGGGGAAGAACTGTGGGCGGTCTTCCGCTCGCTCAAGCGGAGCGTCGACCCCGACTGGCTCCTGAACCCGGGCCCGGTCGGCGGCGCAACATCCGGAGCGCCGGACATGACCGAGAACCTCCGATTCGGGCCGGGGTATGACCTCGAGTTGCCCTTCGAGCCCGAACTCGAGTGGGAAAACGAGAACGGCATGCGGGGGATGACCGAGCTCTGCCACGGTTGTGGCGGCTGTACCGGCTTCACGGAAACCACGGGCGGGGTCATGTGTCCGACCTACCGGGCGACGGGAGAGGAAATCCAGAGCACGCGGGGGCGGGCCAACCTGCTTCGCAGCGCGATGGACGGGACCCTGCCGACCGACCCGCTCGGGGCGGAATTCGTCGAGGAAGTGCTCTCTTTGTGTGTCTCCTGTCAGGGGTGTCGTCGGGACTGTCCCTCGGGGGTGGACATGGCCAAACTCAAAGCCGAGGTGACCCACGAATATCACCAGAAGGAGGGGGCTAGCCTCCGCTCGAAGCTGTTTGCCAACGTCGACCGGCTCGCCGGCCTGGCCTCGACACTCGCACCGCTTTCGACCCGCCTGCTCGAGGTCCCCGGCGTGGACCGACTCCTCGAAGGAACGATCGGCATCGCGAGCGAGCGCCGCCTGCCGCGGTTCCAGGGCCAGTCCCTCCAGGCGTGGTTCGACGCGCGAGGTGGGAGCCGGGTCACGGCCGAGCGGGCCGACCACCGCGTCGTCGTCTTCCCGGACACGTACACGAATTACGCCCGACAGTCAGTCGGGAAAGCCACGGTCGAGGTCCTGGAGGCGGCCGGAGTCCACGTCGCGATGGCCGAATCCTCGGACAGCGGGCGGCCGGCCTATTCGAAGTCGTTCATCGACCTGGCTCGAAAGACGGCGGCGGACAACGTCGCCGCCCTCGAACCCAAGGTGCGGAATGGGTGGTCGGTCGTGGCGACCGAGCCCTCAGACGCGGTGATGTTCCAGCACGATTATCTCGATCTGCTCTCCGGGCCCGAAGTCTCGCGGCTCGCCTCGAACACCTACGGCCCCATGGAGTTTCTCGACACGTTCGGACTGGCCGAGGAGCTCGCGGTCGACGGGGCGGGCCAGTCGGTGACCTATCACGGCCACTGTCACCAGAAGGCCGAGGGGACAGATCATCACGCCGCGAGGGTGCTCTCTTCGGCCGGCTTTGCGGTCGACGAGCTTGATTCGGGCTGCTGTGGCATGGCGGGAACCTTCGGCTACGAGGCCGAGCACCACTCGCTGAGCATGGCGATCGGCCGGGAGGTTTTCGAGCAGGTCGAAGAAAGCGACGGGGACATCCTGGTCGCGCCGGGCGGGTCGTGTCGCACGCAGTTCGCCGACGGCCCAGTTGCAACGTCACAGCCGCCCCATCCTGTAGAACTGCTGGCCGAGGCACTCGATGCATGATCCAGATCGGAAATCGCCGTGCAGCGGAACAGCTCCGTGAAGGAGAAACGCGCGGCCCCCTTTCGTGAGTCTCTGCACCGTGACAGGCCCTAACGAGGAAGTCTTATCCCTGTCCCGGCACTTCGAATGAATGCAATGGCAACAGGTACGGTCGACTTCTTCCACACGCGGAAGGGTTACGGTTTCATCGAGAGCGACGACGCAGACGAGGACGTTTTCTTCCACATGGAAGATGTCGGCGGAGAGGACCTCGAAGAGGGCCAGGAGGTCGAGTTCGAAATCGACCAGGCCCCCAAGGGTCCGCGCGCGGTCAACCTCGAGCGAGTTTAAAACCTCCGTTCTCCCAGGTATCGTTTCTGACTACCCGATTCTTTCGGGCATTCGATTCCCCAGCGGTCGCGCCGGGAAGTGTTTTGAGGCCCGAATCCGAATCCCCTCCCAATGAGTGACAGCAACGGGGCCCGAGAGTACCGGTACGCCCGCCACCTCTCTATCGACGTCGTCGGTGGCGCCGGACAGGAGCGGATCGGCAGGGCAGACGTCCTGGTGGTGGGGGCGGGCGGACTCGGATCGCCAGTCATTTCTTACCTCGCGGCTGCCGGCGTCGACACCCTGCACGTCGTCGACCCGGACGTGCTCGAAAACTCGAACCTCCAGCGCCAGGTGATCCACTCGGAGGGGGACATCGGGCGGCCGAAAGTCGAGAGCGCCCGCGAGTTCGTCGAGGAGCTCAACAGCGACGTCGAGGTCGTGGCCCACCAGGTCGAGTTCGGTCCCGAGAACGCCGAATCGCTGGTCGAAGACAGGGATCTCGTCGTCGACTGCACCGACAACTTCCGGGCCCGGTATCTCATCAACGACGCCTGCACGCTCGCAGACGTCCCCTTCGTCCACGGGGCGGTCTACCGACTCGAGGGGCAGGTTTCGACCTTCGGAACCGAGGAAGACGGTCCGTGTTATCGCTGTCTGTTCGGTGAGGCTCCACCCGAGGAGGCGACCCCCGATTGCGAAGTGAACGGCGTTCTGAGCCCGCTTCCCGGGACGATCGGCACGATCGAGGCGACGGAGGCCCTCAAGGTGATCGTCGGGTTCGGCGAGTCACTCGACGGCCGGTTGCTCGTGTACGACGGCGAGGACATGACCACCGAGGAGGTCCCAGTCAGCCCGAATCCCGATTGCCCCGTCTGCGGGGACGATGCCGAGATCGAGTCGGTCGACGAGATCGACTACGTCCACCCGTTCTCGATCGAATAAGTGGGAAGAACCAGCCAGACCAGCTTCAGGAACGGCGGTGTTCGTGCCCCGGATAATCCCGCTCGAAGCGGTCCTCGAGTTCGTCCGTCGAGAGTTCGATGATCGTCGGTCTGCCGTGCGGACAGGCATACGGGTTCTCACAGGAATCGAGGGCGCGGACGAGATCCACGATGGACCCCTCGGTAAGCGAGGTGTTCCCGGTGATCGAGGGGTAACAGGCCATGTCGCCGAGCAGGGCATCGGCAGCCGAATCGAGGTCGGCCGATCCGCCGGGTTCGAGTGCCGAGCCGAGGACGTCCCGGAGCAGTTCGGGCGAGAGCGTCGCGTCGAAGACGGCCGGGACGCCGGTGACGACGAGGCGGTCGTCCTCGATCGAGGCCTCGAAACCCCACGCCTCGAATTCGTCGACGGCCTCGAAGTGGCTGGCTTCCTGGGGCGTGACCGACAGTTCCACGGGGTCGACGAGCCGCTGGGTCCCGGTCCCCTCCCCGAGTTCGTCCTGGAGCCGTTCGTAGTTCACCCGCTCGTCAGCGGCGTGCTGGTCGATGAGCACCAGCCCGTCGGGAGACTCGGCGACGACGTAGGTGTCATCGAGTTGCCCCAAAATGCGGAGCGGCGGCAGCCGCTCGGTCTCCAGATCGGCCGTCGCGGCTTCGGCTTCGGAGTTCGCTGACAGGTCCGTCTGGAGCGGGTCGAGGTCGATCCCCGGTCGGTCGGGGATCGAATGCCGCGCCGGGGGGTTTCGGTTCGGCGAATCGGTTCCTGCCGAGGAGCGATCCCGGTTCGGCTCGGTCCCTGCGGATGCAGGCTCCGATGACCCACGATCCGCCGCTCCCTGCTTCGGTTCCCCCTGATTGACCGGCCCCGGGGTGAACGATTCCGCGTCGGCCTCGCGCTCACTGGTCGCTCCATTTCCGACCTCCCCGCGATCGGCGCTTTCGTCCGCGTCGCTCGAATCGCTCGATTGGGATTCGGGGCGCACGGCCGTTTCGCCGGGTGCCGAGCGGCCACGAGGGGCACCGGAGCGAAGGAGTCCGTGATCCAGGAGTGCCGACCGGACTGCCTCCGTCACCGCCGCCGTCACCCGTTCCTCCTCGTCGAAGCGAACGGCCATCTTCCGGGGGTGGACGTTCACGTCGACCGTTTCGGGCGGGACCGCGAGAAAGAGCACCGCAAAGGGATATCGATCGCCCGCGAGTTGCTTGCCGTAGGCGTCCAGAATGGCCGAGCGGAGTGATTCTGCCCGAACGTAGCGACCGTTTACGTACGTCGAGACGTACTCGGCCCCGCTGCGTGTCGTCTCCGGATCGCTGACGAGCCCCGAGACGGATTCGACCGGCGACGGTGTATCAGCCCCGACCCGGATCATGCTCTCGGCGACGTCCCGGCCGTAGACCGAGAGCACCGCCCCCTGCAGGTCGCC
This sequence comes from Halodesulfurarchaeum sp., assembly GCA_046543215.1. Classification (GTDB taxonomy): domain Archaea; phylum Halobacteriota; class Halobacteria; order Halobacteriales; family Halobacteriaceae; genus Halodesulfurarchaeum. Next base: position 8,410 of record JBKGZU010000026.1, read on the forward strand.
AGTTCCGGCCGTGGCGAAGACCTCGTTGTCCCCGTGGGTGAGCGAGATGGCGACGGCCGGATTGGCGAGCGCGTAACGAGACACCACGCGATTCACGTGGGCGAACTCCGTCGCGTCGCGCTTCAAGTACTTCCGGCGAGCTGGCGTGTTGTAGAAGAGGTCTTCGACCGTCACCGTCGTTCCCGGTGCCCGGCCCACCGGCGCGACGTCAGTTACGTCGCCGCCTTCGACCCGCACTTCCGTTCCCACGTCCGGCCCGTCCTGCGGCCTGGTTTCGACGGTCATGCGCGAGACTGCCCCGATCGTGTGCAGGGCCTCGCCCCGGAACCCGAGGGTCGCCACACCCGCCTCGAGGTCGTCGATGGACCCGATCTTGCTCGTGGTGTGTTGTTCGACGGCCCGTTTTGCCCCCTCCTCGGTCATTCCCTGCCCGTCGTCGGCGACACGCACGAGATCGGTTCCACCGGCCGTCACGGTCACGTCGATCCGGGTCGCTCCAGCGTCGAGGCTGTTCTCCACGAGTTCCTTCACCACGGATGCGGGGCGCTCGATGACCTCCCCGGCCGCGATTTTCGAGATGGTCGCGTCGTCGAGTCTGGTGATGTCGGTCATTCCCCACCCCCGAGGCGGTCCTGCCAGCGTTGGACCTCGGTGAGCGCCTCGATTGGCGTCATTTCGGCGAGCGGCAGGGACTCGAGTTCCGCGAGGACGGCTTCCCGGTCGGGATCGAGGCCATCGCCATCCTCGGGTTCGCCTTCACCGTCCGTTTCGGCGACGAACTCGCCCGAGCTCACGTCGAAGACGGCCTGTATCGGTTCGCCCCCGCCGCCCCGGGCTTCGATCGCCTTCTCGGCGCGGAGCTTTTCGAGGACGACATCCGCCCGGGAGACGACGGGATCCGGGACGCCGGCCAGGTCCGCGACGTGGATGCCGTAACTCCGGTCGGCCGCGCCCTCCCGGACCGTCCGGAGGAACGTGACGGTGCCATCGCGCTCCTCGGCGGCGACGTGAACGTTCACGACGCCGTCGAGGTGGTCGGCGAGCGTGGTCAGTTCGTGGTAGTGGGTGGCAAAGAGCGTCTTCGCCCGGACCTCGTTGTGGAGGTACTCGGTCGCCGCCCACGCGATCGAGATGCCGTCGTAGGTCGCGGTCCCCCGGCCGACTTCGTCGAGGATCACGAGGGAGTCCCCCGTCGCGGAGTGGAGGATGTTCGAAAGTTCCTGCATCTCGACCATGAACGTCGAGCGGCCCTGGGCGAGTTCGTCCAGCGCGCCGACCCGGGTGTAGATGCCGTCGACGAGGCCGATTCGGGCCGAATCCGCGGGGACGAAACTCCCCATCTGGGCGAGCAACACGATCAGGGCCGTCTGTCGGAGATACGTCGACTTTCCCGACATGTTCGGTCCCGTGACGATCTGCAGGCGGCGGTCCGCCGACAGGTTCGCGTCGTTCGGGACGAACTCGGTCGTTCCCTCGACGACCGGGTGCCGGCCGGCCTCGATCTCGATTCCCGAGTCCGCGAGTTCCGGCCGGGTCCAGTCGTTTCTGACCGCGTGGGTCGCCAGGCTGGCGTACACGTCGACCGTGGCGAGGGCCCCGCCGACGTCCCGGAGCAGGTCAGTTCGATCGGCGACGCGGTCGCGGAGGTCCTCGAAGAGGGCGTACTCGAGTTCGCCACGCTGCTCCTCGAGGCGGAGGATCGCCCGCTCGCGCTCTTCGAGGGCGTCGGTCGTGTACCGCTTCGAGTTCTTGAGCGCCTTGATCTCCCGGTACTCCGCGGGGACCGAATCGGTCTCCGAGCGCCCGACCTGGACGTAGTAGCCGTCGGTCTGGTTGCGGCCCGTCTGGAGGTGCGTGATTCCGAGCCGCCGTTTTTCCCGGTCGGCGAGGGTTTCGATCCATTCCGTGGCCGCCTCGTACTCGGTCAGGAGTTCGTCGAGTTGGTCGTCGTACCCGCGTTTGAACAATCCGCCCTCCCGGACGGTTTTCGGCGGCTCGTCGGCGATCGCCCCGTCGAGTTCGTCGATCACTGCTCGAACCGCGTCCAGATCGGCGGATTCGAGAACGGTCGCCACTGGCGAGGCGGCGACCTCGGGATCGCCGGTCGCCGTCTCGACGAGCGAGGGGAGCACCGAAAGCGTCTCGCCGACGGCCCTGAGATCCCGGGCGTCGGCGGTGCCGTGGGCGACTTTCCCGGCCAACCGTTCCAGATCCAGCGCCCCATCGAGGGTTGCCTGGATCGAATCCCGGGTGAGTGCCTGCCGGGCGAGGACCGCGACGGCGTCGTGACGGGTTTCGAGCGCGTCCCGGGATTGCCGGGGGCGCTGAAGCCACTCCCTGAGCAATCGGGCCCCGGCGGCGGTCACCGTGTGATCGATCGTCTCGAAGAGCGAGCCCGCGCTTTCCCCCTGCATCGTCTCGGTCAATTCGAGGTTTCGCTGTGTCGTCGCGTCGAGTTCGACGTGGTCGTCGGCCCGGTAGGGCTGCAGCCGGGTGAACGAACGGGTGACCCCCAGCCCGGTCGCCTCGACGTAGGAGAGGGCCGCACCGGCGGCCTGAACGGCTGGACTCTCCGGCTCGATGCCCAGGCTCCGGAGTGCCCCCTCGCCGAACTGCTCGCGGAGCGTGTGGGTGGCCCGGCCCGGTTCGAACGCCCCGGGATCGTGTTCGGTCACGGTCGCGTCGGCCCGGTCGCGGAAGGCGTCGAACCGGTCGGCGTCCCTGAGTGTCGGTCCCGGGAGGAGTTCGGCCGGATCGAAGCGGTAGACTTCGGTCAGCGCGTCCTCCAGGCTGGCCACTTGCGTGACGTGGAAGCGACCGGTCGTCACGTCCACGAACGCCAGCCCGTAGGCGTCGGCGCTTCCCTCCACGACGGTCCCGAGGTACTGGGCGGCCGCGTCGAGGGTGTCAAGCAGCGTTCCCGGAGTCACCACCCGCGTGATCGAACGGGCGTGGCCGGAGTCGGTTTCGTGCTGGTCGGCGACCGCGACGCGGTAGCCGCGCTCGACCAGCGTCTTCAGATAGGGCGTCAGTTCCGAAACGGGAACCCCGGCCATGGGGAAATTCGAGCCGTGACTCGACTTCTGGGAGACGGTCAGATCCAGCTCCTCGGCGACCGTCTCGGCGCTCTCGGCGAAGAACTCGTAGAAGTCCCCGACCTGCATGGCGACCAGGTCCGCGTCGGTCTCTTCGAGTAGTGCGAGATACTCCTCGACGATCCCGGTCATGGCCTCTTCCTCCGATCCCTTCGGGACCGCAATCGCATACACCAGGGCAGGGAGCGGGTGCGGTTAATTCCTCTGGCTTCCCGCTCCAGACTGTTCCCGGGCCCGCTCGTAGGTCGGCCAGAACGGATCCGTTTCGGGCACGGTGATGGGGTCGCCATCGACGATGACCCCTCCCGCGTCTGTCACCGTGCCAATTTCGGCGGCCGGAATGCCGGCCGCGTCGAGGGCCTCGAGAACTGCCCCTGCACCGCCCGGGGCGGCCGTCAGGAGCACCGTCCCCGAACTCGAGGCCTGCCAGGGATCGATGTCGAAGTGCGAGCAAACCGCCCGCACTCCCTCCATGACTGGCACCGACGCGGACCGAACCTCCAGCCCGACCTCGCTCGCGTGAGCCAGTTCGTGGAGCGCGTTCGCCAGCCCGCCCTCGGTTGCGTCGTGCATCGCCGTCACCGGTCCCGCCGCCGCGGCGACCCGGGCGTCCTCGACCGGACTCGTGTCCCAGAACCGCTCCCGGGCCGCCTCGACGGTCGATTCCGAGAGGTCGAGCTCGTCGCCGAAGACGGTGGCGAGGATGCCGGTCGTCTCGATGGCCGGGCCCTTGGTCACGAGCAGTCGGTCGCCGGGCGCAGCGCCGGTGGGGCGGACGACCCGCTCCGAATCGCCCACTGCCAGGGCCGTTCCGGCCCCGATCGTGGGGAACGCACTCCCCGCGTAGGCGCCCGTGTGCCCGGTGACGATGCTGACCCCCAGCTCGCGAGCTTCGGCGTCGAAGACCGACCAGATCGTCTCGAAGGTCTCGGGGTCGGTCCCGGGGGGCAGCGCGAGGTCCACGGCCAGGTGGGACGGGGCCAGTCCGGAGAGGGCCACGTCGCTCAGGACGACGTGGAAGGCGAACCACGAGGCCTTTTCGAGGCCCAGGTCCCGGAGGACGAAGACGGGGTCCGTCGCGATGGCGAGGGCGCGGCCGTCGATCGATATGAGGCCAAAATCCGCACCGTAGGTGGGGCCCAGTTCGACGTCCTCGCGGGAGGCCCCCAGGCGGCCCTGGATGAACGCGTCGAAGAAGTCTCGATCGACCTTCCCCGGTTGCATGGGGAGGAGTTTGGCCCGGGTTGTCTTGAGTCGGGTGGTTGACTCGGTCGGATTCACCCACTGATTCGAAATCCTTTTGGCCGTGGTCAGCCAGTTTTCGGATGCGCCGCCTTAGCTCAGACTGGGAGAGCACTCGACTGAAGATCGAGC
>JBKGZU010000148.1:0-2690 GCA_046543215.1 Halodesulfurarchaeum sp.
GCGAAGCGGCCTTACAGGACTTGGTCGAAGACGAGGACGATGAACTCGAGCCACTTTTCTAAACTCGCCATCGTCGCGGTCCTCCTCGCGGTCGTCGCGGCCGGGCCGGCTGCCGCGGTCGATGTCAGCGGCAGCGACGTCCCGGAAGACGCCGAGGTGAACTCGACCGTCGACGTGACCTACACGTTCGAGGAACTCTACACCAACTACGACCAGTGGCAGCTCGCCGGCGAGACCGAGCTCGAGTCGGTCACCTGGACCGTCACGACCTACGACGTCGGCGGGACCGAGCTGAACCAGCAGCAGTACAACGCACAGTCATTCAGCCACCAGATCGTCAAGAGCGACGACGTGGCCGAAGTGACGGTGCGTCTGGAGGGCACGGTTCCCGAGCGGGAGGACTGGTCCTACGAGCCGGCCCAGTCACTGACGCTCGCCGACTTCAGCGAGACCCAGGAGAGCGGTTCCGAAAACGACCTTCGAACCTTCGACCTGCGCCCCTACACCGAGGAGAGCCAGGCAGCCCGGACTGCCATCGACGACGCGCAGGCAGCCATCGAGGACGCCGAATCTGCCGGAGTGAACGTCGAGGAGGCCAGCGGAGGACTCGAGAACGCCATCTCGGCCTACGACAACGGCAACTTCGAGAACGCCCAGGATCTCGCCGAGGACGCCTTGAACGCCGCCGAGTCGGCCCAGCAGTCGAGTCAGCGGACGAGTACGCTCCTGCTGATCGGCGGCGTCGTGCTCGTGCTCGCGATTCTCGCGGGCCTGGTGTACTGGTACCTCTCGAACCGCGAGACCTACGACAAACTCGGATAGGCCCATGCGGGCCGTCATTCCGTTCGACGCAACGACCCCCAAGAAACGGCTTGCTCCCGTTCTCGTCGCCGACGAGCGGCTCGCCTTCGCGCTCGCGATGCTCAAGGACGTGCTCGCGGCCGTGAGCCAGGGTCCATTCGAGCCGGAGGTGCACTCGACGGCCAGCCTTCCGGACTCGATCGCGGCCCCCGTGTCGGTCGACGACCGTCCGCTCGATGCGGTCATCACGGACGCGATCGCCACGGAGACCCCTGTCGCGGTCGTCATGGCGGACCTCCCGCTTCTTTCTCCCGGGACGCTTTCCCGACTTCGCGAGACAGCGGGAGACGTCGTCCTCGCACCGGGACGCGGCGGCGGCACGAACGCGATGGTGGTCCGTGATTCCGCCTTCGAGACCGATTACCACGGCGCCTCGATCCGGGACCACCGTCGAATCGCCGCGGAGCGCGGGCTCACCGTCGCCGAGATCGACTCCTTCCGGCTCGGTGCCGACGTCGACGAGCCGGCGGACCTCCTCGAGGTCCTCCTCCACGCCGCGGGTGAAAGTGCCGCGTGGCTGGAATCGGCCGGCTTCCGGATCGAAACGGGAGCCGGTCGGCCGGAAGCGGTTCGCCGGGAGTGACTACGGGAGTCCCCGCCCCGACGCGCCGACAGCGATTAACGCGGGGCGCGTCTACCGGCCAGTCGTGTTCCGGGACCAGGGCGATCCAGCACCCTCGATCGGGGCGAACGCGGTCGAGGAGTTGCTGGCAGTGGAGCCGACGGACGTCTCCTCGCCCACCGAGATCACGTTCGCCCGGAACGTCTTTCTCCCGCTGACGACTGCCTGCCGGTACACCTGCGGGTACTGCACGTTCTATGACCCACCCGGGGCGGCCGACCTGCTGGACCGGGAGGCACTCGACAGTGCGCTCGCTCGCGGCCGGCAAACGGGCTGCTCGGAGGCCCTTTTCACCTTCGGCGACGATCCGGACGACCGCTACGACGCGATTCACGACCGACTCGCGGCGATGGGCCAGGACTCGATCCACTCGTACCTCCGCGAGGCAGCAACGCGGGCCCTTGCGGTCGGGCTGTTGCCCCACGGGAACCCGGGCGACCAGACCCGCGACCAACTGGCGTCGGTGGCCGACGTGATGGCCAGCATGGGCGTCATGCTCGAGACGACGGCCGACGTGCCCGCACACGAGGGCACACGGGCCAAGTCTCCGGCAACGCGGCTGGAGACGATACGCACGGCGGGGGAACTGAAGATCCCGTTCACGACGGGCATCCTCGTCGGCATCGGCGAGGACTGGCGGGACCGGGCCGAGAGTCTCCACGCGATCGCCGCGCTGCAGGAGCGGTTCGGTCACGTCCAGGAGGTGATCGTCCAGCCCGTCTCGCCGAACGACCGCTGGGACGGCGAACGCCCGGGAACGAACACCCTCGAACGGGTCGTCGCGATGGCCCGCCACGCCCTCCCGTCGCCGGTCTCGGTCCAGATCCCGCCAAACCTGACCGAGATCGAACCGCTGCTCGAGGCCGGGGCCGACGACCTCGGCGGGGTCTCGCCGGTGACCGCCGATTACGTCAATCCGGACTACGACTGGCCGGCGCTCGACGAACTGCGGGAATCCGTGACCCAGACCGGGCGCAGGCTTCAGGAGCGCCTGCCAGTCCACGGTCGATTCCTGCCCGAGACGGGGCTCACAAACGAGTGGATCGGCGAGCCGGTGGGCCGGGTCATCTACGGCGATACGCCCGCGGGCCGGCGGTATCGGGAGATCATCGGAGACGAGGGCGGGCCGCGTGTGTGAGCCAGGGCCGTGGGGCGAGTGGAAGCAGGGACTGGGGGCAAGTGGAAGTACGGACTGGGGGCGAGTGTC
>JBKGZU010000149.1:0-2676 GCA_046543215.1 Halodesulfurarchaeum sp.
GCACGTCGCCCTCGGCAGCCCCGATGAGCTGCTGGGCGAGTGCCTCCTCGACGTCGGTGGGTGCCTTGAACGAGGCGCCGTAGGTGCCCTCTGCCAGGAACTTCAGGGCCTGGTCGACCCGGCGCTGCGGGGCCGTATCGACGGCCTTCGGGACCGAAATCCCGCCGTACTTCAGGCGGACGGTCTCCTCGCGCGGCGCGGCGTTCTCGATCGCTCGCACGAGGATCTGAACCGGATTCTCGCCCGTCTGCTCGTGGACGAGCTCGAAGGCCTCCCTGACGATGTTGAGGGTCTGCTGTTTCTTGCCCGTATTCTCCTCGGTCTGCATCAGCCGGTTCGCGAGGCGCTCGACCACGCTGATCTCGGACTTCTTGAACTGCTTTGCCGCGTGGCGGCCCATCGTGTGAGCGACCGGGGTCACGCTGATGTAGCGGCGGGTGCTCGGGTCCGTGTACTGGATGCCCGTGACGTCCCAGCGACCGAACAGCTGGGCGACGGCCTCCGCTTCCTCCTCGACTGCCTCGGCGTCGGACTCCGGTTCCTCGACGTCGGCCTCGGGTTCTTCGTCGGCCATGTTATCGCACCGGCTTCTCCGCGTTTCCGCGAACCAGTTCGATCATCGACACGCCGTTGACCTTCTCGACCTTGTAGTTGACACCGGAGAGGTCACCCATCGAGCCACCCTTGGCCCCGCCGATGCCGGCGATGGTGACTTCGTCGTGCTCGTCGATGAAGGAAATCGCGCCGTCGCCGGGGGCAAAGGCAGTCACCTGTTTGCCGTTCTTGATCAGCTGGACCCGGACACACTTCCGGATCGCGGAGTTGGGCTGCTTGGCTTCGATGCCGACTTTCTCGAGGACGATGCCACGGGCCTGTGGGGCACCCTCCAGCGGATCGGACTGGGTGCGAAGGCCCCGCTCCCGCCGCGCGTACTCCGAGTCGGACCACCGATGATTCTGGCGGTCTCGCTTGAGCTTGCGGGCGGCGTACTTGCCGTTCGACATACGCTCGGATTACCTACGCACGTACTTAAACTCCGTCTTTCCCATCCACCGTTTCGATCGCGCTGTCGGTTCCCTCTCGTCAAAGCTGCAGAGAACGACGGCCCCCCTGACAGGGCAAATTTCCACCGACCACAACACCGGCCCCGATCAGCGTAAACGCGAGGTACCCCCAGAGGAGAATCGGAACGATCGAACAGGCAAAGCCGATCACGGCGACGGATCCCCCCGCACGAGCAGGTCAACCCGGTGAACACAGGCGGCACGTCCTCTCCCGGATCGTCCCCTCCATGACGCGATACTGATACCCGTCGAGGGCGAGCAACAGGAGCACGAGAAAGACCGCGAATCCGGGCACGCTGTCGATGTTGATTCGACCGATCCAGTCCCCGCGAGCCGGATAGCTCAAACCGTCTTCGAGCATGTCCGGACGGAACACTCGCGCACACTAACTTATCGGGGGTCTACTGCTTTGGGCCGGACCGCCGGCCCCCGTTCAGGTGAGCTGGATGTCGTCGATCTCGAAGTGGCGGGCCGCAAGCCGCTTTGCGGCCTCGATGTTCCGTCCGTTGGTGCCGATCGCCGCGCCGTGGTCCGCTCGATCGACCTCGGCGTAGGCGACGAGGTCGCCGTTCTCCGAGATGGTCACGTTGTACACTGCCGCGGGGGCGAGCGCGTTCGCCACGAACCCCTCGGGAGTTGGGGCGTCCTCGACCAGTTCGACGTCCTCACCGATTCGATCCTCGAGTCGTTTGACCCGTCGGCCGTCCGGGCCGATCGCCTGGCCCATCTCGCCGGCGGTGACGACGAACAGCACCTGGTCGTGGTCCTCGTCGAACACGCAATCGACGGCCGTCGCGCCAGTCACGTCTTCGAACAGCGCGATGTAGCGACGTGCCTCGTCGGTGAGAGACACTCGCATCTCAGTCCGAGCGGTGGGCCTGCATCCGAAGGTCCACGTCGCCGGTACCGAGCTTGACCGGTTTGCCGACGATGACGTTCTCGATGACCCCGTCGAGGTCGTCGACTTCGCCGTGAACCGCCGCGTCGAGCAGGTGGTTGACCGTCACCTCGAAGGCCGCCCGGGCGAGCACGCTCTTCTTGCTGCCCGAGATGCCGTGCCGACCGATCGACTGGATCGTGCCGTCGTTGGTCATGATGTCGGCCACGAGCATGAGGTGGCGAATGTTCACGTCGCCGAGCCCCTGCTCCTCGAGGGTGTCCCGGGTCTCCTCGATGATGGCCTCGCGGGCGGCCTCGACGCCCAGAACCTCGTAAATCTCGTGAATGTTGTTACAGGTCGTCCGGGATGCATCGACGCCCTCGATGTCGAGAACGTCTTTGAAGGCCGACCCCTCGGTGTAGAGGACGAACTCCTCGCCGTCCTCGCCGTCTTCCTTCCTGATGACGACCCGCGAAATCTCCTCGATCCCCTTGAACACGACGTCCCGGAGCTGTTCGACGAGCTGCAGGAGTTCGCGGTAGCTCGGGCGCTCGGGACCGAACTCGAGGACGAGACCCTGTCGGCTGACTTCCACGCCGAGTGACTCGCGGATGGTGTCCGCGATCTCGCCGACGATCTCCTCGGTACTGGTCGCAGTCGGCCAGCGCTCCCGGAGCGTGTCCTCGTTGAGGTCGATCCGGACGATCATGTCCGCGACGTTCGTCGAGATGT
>JBKGZU010000150.1:0-2666 GCA_046543215.1 Halodesulfurarchaeum sp.
GGGGTCCACATCGGGACCCAGCAGAAGACGAAGGACATGGAGCGGTTCATCCACCGCGTCCGGACCGACGGACTGTACGTCCTCGACGTGAGCAAGACCGACGAGCGCATCCGCACCGCCGCGGACTTCCTCGACAACTACGACCCGGAGCAGGTTCTCGTGACCTCCTCGCGGCAGTACGGCCGGTACCCGGCCGAGAAGTTCGCCGAGGCGATCGGGGCACGAGCACGCACGGGACGGTTCATCCCGGGCACGCTGACGAACCCGCAGTACGAGGGCTACATCGAACCCGACGCGCTGGTCGTCACGGACCCGATCGGTGACGCCCAAGCGGTCAAAGAGGCGATCACCGTAGGGATTCCGGTCATCGCGATGTGTGACTCGAACAACGCGACCAGCAACGTCGACCTCGTCATCCCGACGAACAACAAGGGCCGACGGGCCCTCTCGGTCGTCTACTGGTTGCTCGGCAACGAAGTGCTCGACCGACGGGGTGCAGAACCCGCCTACTCGCTCGAGGACTTCGAAGAGAGCGAAATCTGAGCGAAGCGGATACCTTTTGGACGCGTACTCAAGCGTTTTTTAGCCTGCGGGCCGAGGAAGCGGTATGGCAACCGCGAGCGCTCCCGGGAAGGTCTATCTCTTCGGGGAGCACGCAGTCGTGTACGGCGAACCGGCCGTTCCCTGTGCGATCGAACGGCGGGCGACGGTCACCGTCGAGGAGCGAGCGGACGGACGGCTCCGGGTGAGCGCTCAGGACCTCAGCCTCGACGGCTTCACCGTCGAGTACGACGGGTCGACGGAGGGCACGCCGGAAGTCGACGTGACGGAGGATCTCGTCCGGGCCGCGATGGGCTACGTTGACGGGGCCATCGGGCAGGCCCGGGACGCGGCGGGCGCGCCGGAGGCCGGCTTCGACGTCCAGATCGAGAGCGACATTCCGCTGGGCGCGGGGCTCGGATCCTCGGCGGCCGTCGTCGTGGCGACGATCGACGCCGCAGCGCGGGCACTCGGGGAATCACTCGACCGCGAGGAGATCGCCGATCGGGCCTACCGGGTCGAACACGCGGTCCAGGACGGGCAGGCCTCCCGCGCGGATACCTTTTGCTCGGCGATGGGCGGCGCCGTGCTGGTCGAGGGCGAGGACTGCAAGCAGATCGAGGCACCGGAACTGCCCTTCGTGATCGGGTACGACGGTGGGGCAGGGGACACCGGAGCGCTCGTCGCGGGCGTTCGAGCGCTGCGGGAGGAGTACCCCTTCGCGGCGAACACGGTCGAATCGATCGGCGACCTGGTCGAGCAGGGCCTCGACGCACTCGCCGGGGCGGACGTGGAGGAACTCGGGCGGCTCATGGACTTCAATCACGGGCTGCTCAACGCCCTGGGGGTCTCCGCTCGCTCCCTCGATGCGATGGTGTGGGCCGCCAGGGACGCCGGGGCCACCGGGGCGAAGCTCACCGGCGCCGGAGGGGGCGGGTGTATCGTCGCACTCGATGCGACAGACGCGACGAAGACGGCACTGGAGTATTCCCCGGCCTGCGAGTCGGCCTTCAGGGCGGAATTGGACACGGATGGGGTTCGACGCGAACCATGAGTTCAGACCCGCGAGCAGGTGCCGATACACCCGAGGATCCGCCGATCGTTCTCAAACTCGGCGGAAGTGTCATCACGGACAAGGACGAGCCCGAAACCATCGACGCGGACGGGTTGACTGGCGCCGCCGAGGCGATCGGCACCGCCGACGTGGAGCGACTCGTCATCGTACACGGTGGCGGTTCGTTCGGCCATCCGGCCGCCGAGGCTGCAGGGGCGTCACTCGACTCCGGGACGAGGGACGCGAGCGCAATCCGCGAGATTCACGACGCGATGGGTCGGTTGCACGGTGCCGTCCTCGATTCGTTGCAGGCGGCGGGGATCGATGCGGTGCCAGTCCGACCGTATTCGGCCGGGTACCGGGACGCCTCGGGCGCTGTCGTGCTGCCGACGGGACAGATCGAGGCGATGCTCGCGGAGGGATTCGTTCCCGTCCTCCACGGCGACGTCTTCACGACCGAAGGGGCAGGGGCAACGATCGTGAGCGGGGACGAACTGGTCGTTTCGCTCGCGAGGTCGCTAGGGGCGGACACGGTGGGGCTCTGCACGACCGTGCCGGGGGTCCTTGACGGTTCCGGGGCGGTCATTCCCGAAATTTCCGCGTTCGGGGCCGTCAGCGACGTGCTCGGCGAAAGCGACGCGACGGACGTGACCGGCGGCATGGCCGGGAAGGTGCGGGCGCTCCTGGAACTGGACGCGACGGCCCGAATATTCGATCTCGACGGGCTTGCCGGATTTCTGGCCGGTGAGGAGCCCGGGACGGGAATCGACGGTCGAAACGAGGAGTGATTCACGGTCGAAACAGGGGGTGATTCATGGTCGAAACGGGAGGTGATTCACGGCCGAGACGGGGCCGAATGGCCGAGTGACGGGTGGACGGCACAATCAGGTGGTTTATAGGAGAAGAGTGACATAGGTCACGTAACACAGTCGATCGGGACGCCGCCAGGGTCGACGGCTGCAAGACGCCGGGACCGTGGCGGCTCTGACCGCGTGTTTCAGTACTGAGCGGGCCCGTTAGGGCTTTCAGTGATCAACAATGGAAATCGAAATTGCGACAATCGGCGGCTACG
>JBKGZU010000027.1:0-12642 GCA_046543215.1 Halodesulfurarchaeum sp.
GAGGGCCATCGGCTTGAGAACTCCTCGGCAGGAGTGCTCACGGCTGCTCACCCCCTGTTAGACCGGCATCGGCAGCGTCGTGCTCGTCGAGGAAGTGTTTCCAGCGAGGTTCGTGGTCCTCGAAGTCGTGACCACAGAAGGGACAGCTGACGAGTCGAACGATGATCTGTCCCTTATCGTACGTTTTTATTACGAGGTCGCCGTCGCGCTCGACCGATTGAGCGCTCAAATCGACCACCTCCGAATAACAGCTAGTTGTTGCGGCGAAAACGGGCGTCTCAGCGCCGCTACTGCTCGAACATGAAACCCATCAAAACCAGCGTATGGGACCGCTGAGATTCGAACTCAAGTCCGACGCCCCCCAGGCGCCGAGGATACCAAGCTACCCCACGGTCCCGCATCCGAATCGATGGGTGAGCGGGCATTAAGGCCTTCGTTTCCCCGACTCGACACGACTCAGATAATATTCCTTCTGCAAGACATTGTCACAAAAAAGCCCCCTCCCGCTCGACCGATTGCGACGCTCACGGTTCGCTCCGCTCACCGTTCGCGCATTCGGCGACTCCCTCCGGTCGTCGCCCGCTCGCTGCGCTCCTCATTCGTTTTGCGGCTCCCTTCGCTCGCCGCACTCATTGCGGTGCTTGCGTCGTCTCATCGGATCGAGCGGTCGGCCCCTTTTGAATTCCCTCCCGAAGGGATTCATTTTCCCGAGTCAATCCTGGCTCTCGTTCGTCACCGGCTACCAATCACTAACTAGACCAGCACGGCCTCGAGGTCCACCACCGTTCCCTCGTCGGCTTCGGGATCGCCCACGAGCGTCCCCAGACACACCGCCGACCCGTCCGGGGTCGTACAGACCACGAGCCCCTCGGGCTCCGTCTCCGGCCCCTCGATCACGCCCGGGGCGTACACCGGCGCGCCGTGGGCGACCTCCCGGGCCGCACTCGGGGCGATGACGACCTGGGGCAAGTGCTCCAGGGCCCGCTCGGCCGGCTGGACCACCTCCCGGAGCCAGTCCTCCCGACCCGACTCCTCGTAGCGGGCCAGCGCGTCCGAGAGGTCGTGCAGGGTCTGCAGGTCCGTGTCGTCGAAGGGGGTGGTGGCCGTCCGGCGGAGATCGCCCATGTGGGCTCTCGTCCCGAGCGCGAGGCCGATGTCGTGACAGAGCTTGCGGACGTAGGTCCCGCTCTCGACCTCCATTCGGAGGAGCGCCTGTCGCGCTTCCACCTCCAGCACCTCGAGTTCGTGGACGGTTCGGGTGCGGAGCCGTCGGGCGACCGCGCTCTTGCGCGGTGGCTTCTGGTAGATCTCGCCCTCGAACTCCGCGACGGTCGATTGGAGGTCGTCCGGGGCCTTCGCGTGCAGTTCGAGGACGGCGACGTACTCCTTTGTCCCCTCCAGCATGGCCGGCACGAGTCGGGTGGCGTCGGAAAGAAGCACCGGCAACACGCCCGTGACCTTGGGATCGAGCGTCCCGGCGTGGGCCGCCCGGTCGAGACCGGTCAGTTCCTTGATCCACGCCGAGACCTGGTGGGCCGAGGGCCCCGGCGGTTTGTCGAGGTTGATGACCCCGAATTCGAGGAGGGCCTCGACGTCCCGCGCTTCCGGCGGCTCGCGGAGCCGACTCGATTCAGAAGTCATACTCGACGCCGGTCACCGGGACCGCTCCTTCGTCACGCCTCCCGTCGTAGCGCTCGACGGCCTGCCTGACGATCTCGAGGACCGCCTCGGGGCCCCAGCGGGCGGTGTTCAGGGAGAGGTCGTAGATCGACAGGTCGGCGAATTCGATGCCGTAGTAGGCCCGATACCGCTTTGCCTCGCTCTCGCCACGCGCTCGCATCTCGGCCAGGGCCGTCTCGAAGTCCCGCTCCTCGCGCTCGGCCACGCGTTCCGCGCGGATCTCCTCCGGGGCGTCGAACCAGCACTTCAGGTCGGCCAGGTCACCGGCCATCCAGCCGGCGAGCCGCGACTCGAGCACGAGGTCGTCCCGCTCCCTGGCGATCTCGCGCAACCGGCGATCCAGATCGCGGTCGATCCCCTCGTCCTCCTCGGCGAGCTTGTTGAACTCGAGTGGCGTATACCCCCGCTCGGCGGCGAGCTCGCGGAAGATGTCACCCCCGGAGACGTGATCGTACGAGAGCGTCTCGGCCAATTTGGCAGCGACGGTGGACTTGCCGCTTCCGATCGGCCCGGAGATGGTAATCAGCATAACAGCACTCCGGGCGGGCCGCTCATATCGTTTTTGAACCGCCGATCAGGTCGGCGAGGTCTGGATGTTGAGCGCCTTGCGGATGATCTGGGAGAACCCGATGGAGTTCAGAATGTACCAGAGGATCCACGCCTGCAGGGGGCCGATCACGCCGGCGGCGAGTTCGATCTCGCCGACCAGCGGGAGGACCATGAACGACTCCGCGGCCGGGATGTGACTCGGCGGGCGGATCTTCCAGTACATCCAGAGGAAGACCGGGATCGTGATGACCATGATCCAGACCATCGGGCGGAGCTGCTCTTTGAACATACCCAGTTGATCCCCCATCGCGTCCATCTGCTCCTTGCGGATGCGCTCGACGGCCTCGTCGTCGCCCCGCTCCTTCGCGGCTTTCTGTTTCTCCTGGATTTCCTGCATGCGCTCCTGGTAGGCGCCCATTCGCTCCATGTCCATCAGGGCGTTCTGCAGGATGGCGGAGTAAAGCCCCGTGATGATCGCCAGCACCATGATCACCGCAAAGAAGGGAAGGATCGAATCGAGCGGCCCGAGGAACAGGTCGAGGACCTTCCCGACAGCCGACCGAACCGAGTCGATCGAATAGCCGGCAAACATTCCGAGCGCCCCGACGGCTGCCGCCTTGTCGTAGGTGCTCCAGGAGGTGCCCTCGTCGTCGACGTCGACCTCGGTCTCGAATTCGATCTCGTCGGTCTTGCCCAGCGCCTCCTCGACGGCCGACCGATCGGCGAACTCGAAGCCGTCTTCGGCTTCGATCAGGATGTCTTTCTGCAGGAGGCGACCCCACTGCCCGCTCGTCATGTCGTCTTTCACGTCCCGCCACCGGAGTTCGCCCTCGCGCTCTAAGAGCTCCGAGAGGACTTCCTCGAACTCCGGATTTTCGCGGACCAGGTCCGCGACCTTCTCCGCGATTCGTGCCATTAGCGGACAAAATGGGAGGGGGCGTAATGAACCTTTTACTCCGCGTCCGCGTGGGCCTCGACCGCCGCCTCGAGTTCTTCGAACACGCTTTCGGGGTCCTGCTCGCCGTCGATCACGACCAGGTCGCCCGTTTCGCGGAAGTGTTCGACGACCGGGGCCGTGTTCTCCTCGAAGACGGAGATCCGTTCCCGAGCCGTTTCCAACGTGTCGTCCTCGCGCTGGTAGAGTTCGCCGCCACAGGCGTCACAGACTCCATCCTCCTCCGGCGGATCGTATTTGACGTGGAAGCTGCGACCGCACTCCCGGCAGACGCGTCGACCCGTGAGCCGGTCGATGAGCTCGTCCTCGCTCACCTCGAGGTACGCCACGACGTCCAGGTCGGTGATCGAATCGAGGTACTCCACCTGGGATTCGTTTCGGGGATAGCCGTCGAGGAGAAAACCCTCTGCCTCCTCGATCGCGGCCGCCACGATCTCGTTGACGACGGGATCGGGGACCAATTCGCCCGCGTCCATGTACTCGCGCGGGGTCCCGTACTCGGTTTCCATGTCCTTGTTTGCCCGCAACGCGTCGCCAGTAGTGATGTGCTCGATGTCGAAGGCCTCGGTGAGCCGGTCCGCCTGTGTTCCTTTCCCCGCTCCCGGTGCGCCGAGTAACAACACGCGTGGATTGGTCATGCTGGCCCTTTCCGCGGTCAGTTTAAGGGACTGTCGAACTCGGAGAGTCACCGTCAGGACGTTTTTGTTGACGACGGTCCCACAACGGGTATGAATCGATTCGCCGGCACCACGAGTGCGGAACGCGAATCGCTGATCGTGGCGGCGATCCGCGCCCATCGCGAGCGGCAAAGCCCGTATCTCACAGTCGAAGCCGAGCCCGAAGCGGATTCGGAACGAACCGGCGAGGCGAACGGGGGCCCGCCGCCGTGGATCCAGTACCGCGATCGGGACGACCGGCTCAACCTCGATTGCACCGCGGCCGAACTGTCGTCGATCCGGGCCGCGGTCGACCGGATCGGGGGCGTTCACATAACCGAACAGGAGTCAGTCGAGACCGGCGGGACGAACCTCCGAATCGGCGTCTCCGGCGAGGACGAACGGGTGGCCCACGTCATCGAGCAGCTCCTCGTGGACGGATTCGGGCTCCCGGCCGATCACCGACTCTGGGCGACCGAAATCTAGGGCCCCTACCGATCCCGGATTCCGCTCACGAACAGCGCGAGGACCGGCACGATTTCGAGCCGACCGACCCACATCAGGCCGATCATGACCAGCTTTGACGTGTCCTGGAAGAAGAGATAGCTTCCGAACGGACCGAGGCGTCCGAATCCCGGGCCGATGTTCCCGAGGGTCGCGAGCGAGGCGCTGATCGATTCGATCGCCGTCAATTCGATTCCCCCGCGGGCGGCATCCAGGCTGAAAAACACCGCCGAGACGCCGAAGAGCACGAGATACAGCATCGTGAACGTCATGATTCCGCGGATGGCGTCCTCGTCGACGACGCTCCCGGCCAGCCGGACCGGTTCGACGACCTCCGGGTGGGCCGTCGTGTAGAGCTGCCGGCGGATCGTCTTCAGAACGACCAGCCAGCGGACGACCTTGATTCCGCCCCCGGTCGAGCCGGCCGAGCCACCCACGAACATCGCAAAGAGCAGGAGCAACTGGGCGGAGTGGCTCCACTCGGCGAAGTTCGCGGTCGCGTACCCGGTCGAGTTGAGCAGCGAGCCGATCTGGAACGCCGCGGTGCGGAGTGACGGCTCGGCGAGCCCCTCCGTCGCGCCACCGATCTCTAGCACTGGGGCTGCCCCGCGGAAGAGCACCACCGACAGGATCGCGATGAATACTGCGATGAGTCCCGTGTAGGCCCGGAACTCGGCGTTCTGGTACATTCGCTCGGCCTCGCCCTTGAGGACGTGCCAGAACAGGGCGAAGTTCGTCCCGGCCACGACCATGAAGGGGATGATGACCCACTGAACGATCGCCGAGAAGGCGGCGATGCTCTTGGCCTGTGGGGAGAACCCGCCGGTCGGGAGCGTCGTGAACGCGTGAGAAACCGCGTTGAAGAGGTTCATGTTCGGGGCGAACCCGGCGAGGTGGAGCCCGAAGAGAATCGCGACGAGCAGGACGGTAAACCCGAAGTAGAGCAACCAGAGCGCCCGGGCCGTTTCGGCGATCTTCGGCGTCAGTTTCTGGAGGTCGGGACCGGGCGCTTCGGATTGCATCAGCTGGGCCCCGTTGACCGCGAGTTCCGGCAGAATGGCGATCATCAACACGATGATCCCCATGCCCCCGAGCCACTGGATGAGTTGTCGCCAGAGCAAGACCGCGTGGGAATGTCGCTCCAGGCTGATTTCCTCGAGCACGGTGGCCCCGGTCGTGGTGAATCCGCTCGTCGATTCGAACAGGGCGTTGACGATGGAACTGAACGCCGCGCCGGCCGACTCGAGGGAGAGGCCGATCGTCGATTCGGTCCCGAGTCCAGCGAGCAAGAACGGGATCGCGCCGAAAATCGAGGCGGTCGTCCAGGCGAGGGAGACGAGCAGGAGCGCTTCCCGCGGTCCGAGATCCGGGTCGGGGTCGAGTCGCTCGAGCGCCACTCCGGCCCCCGCGGTTACCGCGATGGCGACGGCGAAGACCCAGACGTCCTCGCCGTAGACCACGGCGGCGAAAAGTGGGATCAGCATGGCGAGGGAGAGGAACTTCACCATCGTCCCGAGGCTCGCGAGACTCGCCCGCCACTCGACGTTCCAGCTCATCTCAGCCCGTCACCCCCGTGTTCATGTGCTGCCTTGGTATGAAATTCCTGCATCGTGGTCCCTGTTCAGAATTTCGGGACGACCTCGTCGAGGACGGTTCCATCGACGAATATCACGACGTGATCGCCCGGCTGGAAGACGGTCTCGCCTCGTGGCGTGACGAGCTCGCCGGCTCGCGATATCGCGCCGATCACGACCCCGTCTGGCAGGGAATCGATGACGTCGACGAGCCGCTCGCCAACGACGGTGCTGTCCTCGTCGAGTTCGACCTCCAAAACTTCCGCCCTGTCGTGCTGCAGCATCACCACTTTCTCGGTGTGCCCCTCGCGAGTGAACCGGACGATCTCCTCGGCGGTCTCCATCCGGGGGTCGACGGCGATGTTCACGCCGACTGTCTCGAAGAGTTCCGAGTATTCGGCGGTTTCCACGATCGCAACGGTCCGCTTTGCCCCGAGCTTCTTCGCCAGCAGCGAGACGAGCAAATTCTTTTCGTCGCTTTCGAGACAGACGACGACCACGTCGGCCTCCCCGACGTTCTCCCGATCGAGGAACCCCGTATCCGTGGCGTCACTCTCCATGACAGTCGTCTTCGAGAGCGCTTCGGCGAGGTACCGGGCGCGGTCGCGGTCCTGTTCGATGAGCTGCGGTCGATACCCGTGTTCCTCGAACACTCGGGCGGTCTGGTGGCCGGCCTTGCTCCCCCCGATAATCACGACGTCCTCGATATTTTCGTCGGGTTCGGCGGCCGTTTCGGTGGCGAATGATCGAACCGACTCCTTGCTCCCGATGACCACGAGATTGTCGCCAGCCTCGATCGTGGTTTCCCCCGTGGCGACTTTCAGTTCACCGTCCCGGAAGATCCCGGCAAAGGTCAGCGAGTTGTACTGGTCGGCCTCGGAGACTGTTTTGCCCGCGATCGGGCTCTGTGGGCCGATTTTCAGTTCCACCATCCGGACGAGGTCGTTCGAAAACGAATCGACGTCGTGCGCGTGGGGAACCTCCGAGATCCGGAAGATCGCCTCGGCGGTGACCAGGTCGGTACAGACCATGAAGTCGACGCCGAACGCACCGTGGGCTTCCTCCCAGGTACTCAACAGACTCCGGCGCTTGATCCGTGCGATGGTGAAGGCGTCGCTGATCGTCTTGGCCGTACCGCTGATGACGATGTTCGTCTCGTCGCTGTCGGTGGCCGCGATGACCATGTCGGCCCGCCCGATTTCGGCGTCCCTGAGCACGTCCATCTCGGTCCCGTCCCCCTGAATAGCGAGGACGTCGAGCGAATAGGTCAGATCGTCGACGACCTCCGGGTCCCGCTCGACGACGATCACGTCGTGGTTCGATGCGAGATTGGCGGCGATCGAGGAGCCCACCTCTCCCGCCCCGACGATGAGAATGCGCATCAGGGATCCCTCCGATCCGTCATAGATGCGGGATTGGCTGCCCCGGCTATAAAAACCCACTCACACGGTCTTCTTGACGGCGAATCCCGGGTCGCCCCGTTCTGAGGGTCGCCGGACACCTGCCTCACATCTGGGAAAAATCGCATCTTCGAACGGATTCTGGCCGAACCCATTTCGGCCGAGCCCCAGGTCGAGTCCGAGATGGGAAAGAGCAGACCGAGTCTTCGATCGAGCAACAGGTCGGCCTCCGACCGCCAGCGATCACGTCCCACTCCGCTCCAGTTCGCGGACGAAACCTGGCGAAAGCCGAGAAAATCGCTCGGTCAGTGTTCGATCGGGATTTCGGAGCCCGTGACCGTCGCACCGGTCACCTGGGGCAGGGCGACCTCGAGGATCCCGTTGGTGTACGAGGCGGAGATGTCCTCCTCGGAGACCGCCTTCGGGAAGCGGAAGCGACGATGGTAGGTTTTCGTACTCCCGCGACTCTCGTCCTCGTGCTCGGCGGCAATGTTGAGTACGCCTTCGTCCCAGGTGACGGTGATCTCCTCGGGGTCGAACCCGGGAAGTTCGAGACTGAGGACGAACTCGTCGTCCTCCTCGTACAGTTCGTAGTCGTTTCGACCCGTTTCGAACAGCCGACTCGGCAGGTCGAGGCCACTCATCCACGAACTAGCTGGTGTGGTTGGCAGCGCCATGGCTTGTCACCTCGATTCCGAGTAATTCTATGTTTGTCCTTCGTAATAAAAATTTCCCAATCGTCTCGCCGACTCTTGCGCCATCACCGGGCATTCCGGCTCAGTCTGTGTCCGCCCCCTCGGTCGGAATCGACCGTCTGGGGAAGTTCCGCGATACAGGAGCGACAGTACCGGTACCCGAACGCGTTTCGCGTCCCACACTCCGGACAGACGACCCGGGGCTCGTCCCCGGGGTCCGGATTGGGTGCCGGCGTCGGTGCCGATCCGGACAGACGCTTGCGAGCGAACTGGTAGAGGAAGAGCGCGTACAGGCCTGCGATGCCGACGATGAATCCGATCTCCCAGGGGGATTCGAACATCGTTCCGTACGTACCGATACGGGAGCGTTTCAGGTAAACGTGTTGGGCCTGGAGCCGGCGGAGCGGACCGTCTACAGCACAGCTACTCCGTCCGGACCTCGAAACGGGCCCCTCCGTCGTCGCTCTCCCCGAGCGAGACCGACCAGCCGTGGGCTTCGAGGATCTCCTGCACGATGTCGAGGCCCAACCCGGTGCCGTCCCGGGTGGTCGAGTACCCGGATTCGAACACCTTCTCCCGCTCGCTCTCGGGAATTCCCGGCCCGTCGTCCGCCACGTAGAAACCGCCGTCGATGTCTCCGACAGTGACCGAAACCGTCGGCCCGGCGTGCTCGACCGCGTTCCAGAAGAGGTTCTCGAACACCCGGCGCAGTCTGGACCGATCCGCGAACAGGGTCTGGTCAGTTTCCACGTCGAGTGTCCCCTCGCCCGAGTCGACGGCGTGCCAGGCGGTTTCGGCGAGGTCGGCAAGTTCCACTGGTTCTTTCTCGGACTGGGCCACCGTCTTCCCCCCGCGGGTGAGCGTCAACACGTCGTCGATGATCGCGTCCATCCGGTCGATCGCCCGTTCGATTTTCTCGACGTGTTGACTGTCGGATTCGGCCTCGAGGAGGTCGAGGCGGCCACTCGCGACCGTGAGCGGGGAGCGGAGATCGTGGGAGACGATGCTCGCGAACTGTTCGAGTCGCTCGTTTTCCCGCTCGAGTTCCCGCTCCCGTTCCTTCTGCTCGCTGAGATCGACGTAGACGACTAGCATCTCCGGCTCGCCTCCCGTCTCGAGCACCGAGGAGCGGAGCCGGAAGGTCCGATCGCCGTCCGCGGCCAGCCTGATGACCTCGCTTTCGACCATGTCGGTGGTTTCTGCGGCCCGATCGAGTTCGCGGGCCCGTGCCAGTTGGTCGTCCGGAACGAGGAGTTCGTTGACCGACTCGCCCTCGATTTCGGCGGATTCGTACCCGAAGGTGTCCTCGAACGCCGAGTTGACGTCGACGACGATCGGCTCCCCATCCTCGTACCGGATGTGGGCGACTGGCTCCGGCACTGCTTCGAAGATCGCCTCCAGGCGGTTTCGCTCCCGGCTCAAAGACGCCGTCCGCCGTTTGAGTGCCTCGACGTTTTCGAGGCGGTCCAGCGCATTTCGCGCGTGGGAAACTAACAGCTCGAGGCGGTCACGGTCCGTCTCGGAGAACGCTCCCGGTTCCCGTTCGACCGCCTGAAAGACGCCGAATTCGCCGATCGGGACGGTGAGTACGGACCGGAACTCCTGTGCTCCCTGGGTCGAACCGTCGGCTTCGAGGTCCCTGATCAGTGACGGTTCGCCCTCGCGATAGACACGCGTGCCGATCATGTCCTCGTCGATCGGGACTCGCTTGAAATACTCCTCGGTGCCGACTCCCTTCGAGACGGCTTTGGGAACGAGGTAGCCGTCTGTTGCCGCGTCAGCGATGGCCATGTCGAACTCCAGGATGTCTGCTGCAGCCGCCACGAGGCGCTCGTAGACGGCTGCTTCGCTTTCGGCCTGCTGGATCTCCATCGCGACGTTGAGAAGCGCCTCGATTTTCGCCGTCTGGGCCACCAGTCGCTCGTCACGCCCGGCGTCTCGCTCGACTGGCAAAAACTGACAGTGAATTCGTCGATCCGCTGCCTTCTCATCGTACTCGACGGTTGCTTCGAACACGACGGGTATCTCGTGTCCGGCCGCATGCACCAGTTCGAATTCGACCCTCGATATCCGTCCCCTCGAAAACAGCGTCTGCAATTGGGCCTGGAAATTCGTTGCCGACTCCGGGTCGAGGAACTCCTCGAAATCGACACCTTCGACGGCCGACCGCTCGTACCCGAGCGCGTCGAGCCAAGCCTGATTCACCCGGCGGATCCGTCCGGACTCGTCGAGTGACTGGTAGGGAGGGGGGATCCAATTAACCGTTTTACTCCCCGCACCCGGTGCTTGCTCCGTTCTCGAGGAATCGCTCTCTTCCCCTTCCTCAACCGTCACTCGTGATCAACACGAGATAGTGCATCCCACGGGTAATGAAACCCCGTGTTTACCGTTCCCACTCGCCGGAAAGATTTCCCCAGGTGGGGCCGCCTTCGTGGCGGGAAAACGGGAGATTCATCCCCGGCCGGGGAATTCACCCGATAATGGCAACCCGTCATTCCAAACTGCTCGGCAAAACTGTCACGCTCCTTCTCATGGCGATCGGCACGGTGGCCTTCACGGCACTCGGCTTGCTCGGCGAACAGGCCGGGATCACGAACGTCCTCGCCGGCGATCTCGCGCTGGGAGCCTGGGAGTTGTTCATCGGCTCCTGGGCGCTGTTCGTGGGCGTGTATCTCCTCGGGCTCCGACAGCTCGTCCCCCGCATCACCGGGTTCGTCGCGGACTGACATCGCGAGCGGGTATCCGTTCGTGCGGGAACTGCTTGTCAAACAACCCCACAATCTTCATTATCTCATCGTTTGTACATATCTCCATGGTGGGAAAACTGGGTCGAACGATCGCCGTCGCCGTCCTGGTCCTTTTGCTCGTCGTCTCGCTCGGCGCGGCCAATCTGGCTATCGGCGTCGAACGAACCGCGCTGAACGGTGACTTCGTCGCGGAGAGCCTGGCCGAGGAAGACGCGTATGCGGCCTTCCTCGAGGAGGCCCAGTCACAGCTCGAAAACGAGAGCAACACGACCGAAGAGGGCCCGTCGCCCGGCGAACTTCTCTCGACGGTCGTGACCGAAGACTACCTGCAAAACCAAACTGAAACGAACATCGACCGAGCGTACGCCTACCTCCACGGCGACCGCGAAGAGCTCTATCTGGCTATCAACACGACGCCGCTGAAGGACGACCTCGCCCCGGAACTTGCCTCCCAACTCATGGCCGAGCAGGGGATCGGCGAGTACGACCCCCGACTCGCTTCGATGACCGAAAGCGAATCGGAATTCCAGACCGCCCGGGAGGAGTTCAAAGCAGAGCAAAAGGAACTCATTCAGGAGGAGACATCTGTCGAACTGACCGACGAGCAACTGGAAACGGCGTATGACGAACGGCGGGAGGAGATCCGCGAGGAGGCCATCGCGGAGTTCGAAACGCAGGTCGCCGAATCGGACCAGCCCGCTGAGCTCGAATCCCCGATCGTCGATCTCGGCACCGTCTACATCGACGCCCTCGTCGCCGAGGATCCGAGCTACGACCAGTTCATGAGCGACGTCGAAGACGCGGAGACGGCCCTCGAAGCGGCCGTCGAGGATCTGGCCCGGACCCAGCTCGACGAGGAGTTCCCGGACACGATGGAACTGACCGAGCAACTGTCCCAGGAGGACCGAGAACAGCTCGACCAGCTCCGCGGGCTGGTCTCGCTGCTCGACGTCCTGGTCTTCGTCCTCCCGCTGTTGGCGCTCGGGGTGGCCCTGCTCATCGGCTGGGTGACAGTGACTCGTTCCGCTGGATTGCTGATCGCCGGTGCAGCCATCACAGTCACGGGGCTGATCGAGGCGCTCGGGTTCATGGGACTGGGCGGCCGGGCCGAGAGCGAGATCGTCGCGATTGCCTCCCAGGGTGACATGTCCGCCGGCCTCTCGGAGCTGGCGATCGGGATGGTCGATCGGGTCCTTTCGGTCTTCGTCACCCAGTCCTGGCTGGTCGTCGTCCTGGGAGTCGTTCTCATCGCACTCGGGATCGCGATCCGCCGAGAGCTCGTCGATATCGACGATACCCCGGAGGGAGACGCCGAACTCGACCGGTCGGGTCCGGAACCGGAGGGTGGTACTGAGGAGCAACTGACCGACGATCGCACCTCCGTGGACGTCTCCGACGAGAGCGAGGACCTCGAACGGGCGGATCCGGTCGGTGACGTGGACCGAACCGAGGACGAAACCTAGGGGCGAGGCGATTTATCGGATCCCGGAGACGAACATCCAGCTCTGCTAAACCGTCGTAAACGACCGACACCGCCGCGGCCGGTCACTTTTCGCCTTGCAGGAGTAGTCAGGCGTTATCGGGGGTGTCATCCCCGTTGTATACCACGAGATAGTAGGTCGCCGGAACCCAGTTCGCCTCCCCGAGATGTCCCCGGGAACCCTTCGAGGCAAACGCGAATGCGGTTACATCGTCTGGGATATTATCGAGCGCCTTTGAAATCGCAGCCAGGTATGGTTTACTCAGAATGAAGAATACGAGGTCGTACCCATCCCGGAGACCTTTCCATAAATCCGATTCAGCCCCTGTCTCACGACCGATAACTCAATCACGTCTCGATCTTCCGGATGATCTTATCGGCTTGCTCTCGGGCCTTCTCTTC
>JBKGZU010000151.1:0-2663 GCA_046543215.1 Halodesulfurarchaeum sp.
GCTTTTCGCGGGCAGGATCCCCATACGTCTCCTCCGAGGGGGCGGTGGAATTATGTTTCGGGACTGGATACTCACGGGTAGTGAGTGTCACCCTCGAACGCCGGACGGTCCCGCCGGGTGAGGACGACCACCTCGAGGAGGCCTGGGACCTGAAAGAGCACATTCGGGACTCCGAGGAACTCCTCAAACAGCGGTGGGGCTTTTTCGCGGACGCCTACCGGAAGGCGACGGTCCACGCCTACTTCGACGACGACACGCTCGTCGGCTTTGCAGCGGCTCGCGGAGACGGCTACATCCTCTTTCTCGGCATCCACCCCGATTACCGGGGGCGTGGGCTGGGCGAACGACTCATCGCGGCGATCGCCGAGAACTCCAGTGGCGTCTCGTGTCACGCCCGCGTGACCAACCAGAACGCCCTTGCATTCTACGAGCACCTCGGCTTCGAGACCGTCAGACGGATCGAGGATTACTACGAGGACGGTGTGGACGCGTACTACCTCCGGCTGGGGGACAGTGACCGACTGATAGAGCGCCTCACCGAATTGCTCGGCCGGTAAACCAGGGCGTCGGATCGGCGGCCGACTCGGGGACGAAACCTCTTATACGACGGGGACGACTACGGATCTGGCAATGGAGGAGCGCACGCGGTCGTACCTCCGGGGCCGGTTCCGGGATTTTTATCGCCGGAACCCGCCGAGTGAACCCCCGGACGCCACGGCCCGCGAGTGGGGATACATCCCCTGGAAGGGCGGGTCGGGAACGACCATGATCCGTCACCGGTCGGTCCACGACCTCGGCTCCCTCGAGTCGTTTCTCGAACGGGAGCGCCCCCGTCACGTCTACTTCTCGGCCGGGCGCTACGAGGACCCCAGCGCCAGGTCGATGGACGGGAAGGGCTGGGTGGGGTCCGATCTGGTCTTCGACCTCGACGCCGACCACCTCCCCGAGGTAGATCCAAAGGCGGACTCCTACGCGGAGATGCTCTCGGCCTGCAAGGACGCCCTCCTGCGGCTGCTCGATCTGCTCGAACGGGACTTCGGGTTCGAGGACCTCTCGATAACGTTTTCGGGCGGTCGGGGGTATCACGTCCACGTCAGGGACCAGTCGGTTCAATCCCTCGACCGCGAGCAGCGACGGGAGATCGTGGAGTACGTTCGGGGAAGCGGCCTCTCCCTCGAGTCGTTGCTCAGGGAGGAACCCGTCGCGGGGATGGGCCGGAAGACACCGACGGCCCGCCGCTCGCTCCCGACGACCGGGGGATGGGGCCGGCGGGTGGTCTCCCGGGTCCAGGCGTTGACGGCGGAACTGCTCGAACTCGATGAGGAACGGGCAATCGAGCGACTTACGGGCTTTCCGGGGGTCGGCGAGACGAAGGCACGGGCGGTCCTGTCCGTCGTGGAACGAAACACGGACGCCGTCATGGCCGGAAACGTCGACGTTCATCCGGCCTTCCTGCCGGTGGTCCGGGCGATGGTCGAGGAAACCGTCGAAACCGACGCCTCCGCGATCGACGAACCGGTCACGACGGACACCCACCGACTGATTCGGCTCCCGGGGTCGCTGCACGGGGGAAGCGGGCTGCGCGTCGTCCCGCTCGATCGGGCGGACGTGGCCGACTTCGATCCGCTGCGGGAGGCGATCCCCGAGACCTTCCGGGGGCACGAAATCGAGGTGGAAGTGACGGCGGAACGGACGGTCGAACTCGACGGGGAAAGCCTTAGTGTTCGCCCGGGCTATCAGGAACTACCGGAATACGCGGGTATCTTCCTCATGGCCCGCGGGTGGGCCGAGAAGGCCCGGGAATAACCATGGATCTATCGGAGCTACGCCGGGTGCAACGAAAGGAGCGATCGACCGACAGCCTCCAGGAGCTCCGGGAATCTTTCTACACAGACGTCGCCGAGTACATCCAGTCGCTGCGCGAGGAGCGATCCGAGGCCGCCGCCGAGGCCGAGGACCCGTTTCGCTCCACGGAAGTGACCGATCTCACCAAGGAAATTCAGACGGCAGAACACATCGCCGAGGCGATCTATCAGCGCCGAATCGGCAAACTCGTCGACGAGGCCAGCCTCTCGGCGACCGGATCGGGTGGGGAGAAAGCCGGCCTCACCGCCGAGGAGCAGGACCTGTACGACGACCTCGTCGCCAGCATCGAGGCGAACAAGGCCGACGTGCTCGATCAGTTCGCGGGCGAACGATCCCCGGGAGACGGTCCCGACGATTCCACCGGTCCTGCGGACTCCTTTGACCCGGATTCGACCGCGTCAACCGGTGAACCCGCGCCCGGGTCACCACAGGAATCGGAATCGAACGGAGGACCGAACCCCGCGGACGCGATGGGGGCCGACCTCGATGATGACGAGGCGGAGTCCGACGGGTCCGAAACGGACCAGGACGGCGGCGAGGAGGCAGCCGACGTCGACCGGACGACGGTGAGAATGACGACCGACGTGGGCGAGATTTTCGGCGTCGACGCCGAGTCCTACGACCTCAGACGGGACGACATCGTCGACTTGCCCACGGAAAACGCAGACCCGCTACTCGACCGGGACGCCGCGGAGCGAATCGACTGACTGGATGCTGGATCGCGGCTAAAAAACCAACTCCGGACAGCCACTGGAACGTCCGTCCGAACTTCAGTTACTGGAACGTCCGTCCGAACT
>JBKGZU010000152.1:0-2658 GCA_046543215.1 Halodesulfurarchaeum sp.
CCCTCGGGGCGTACCTCACCGGGACCGCAGGTGATCTGGCCGCCGAAGCTCGCGACGGCGGGCTTCTCGCAACGGACCTCCTCGAGACGTTGCCCGCAGCACTCCGGGGTGAAAACCCATGAGCGAGGACGAACTGACACACACGACCGCGGACGGAAAGGCACAGATGGTCGACGTGGGCGAGAAACCCGACACGGCCCGACGGGCAGTGGCCCGGGGAGCAATCCACCTCCAGCCATCGACAATCGAGGCGATTCGCGAGAACGAGGTCGGCAAGGGGAACGTCCTCGCCACGGCCCGCGTGGGGGCCATCCAGGCAGTCAAGCACACCTGGGAGACGATCCCGATGTGCCATCAGATCCCGATCACGAACGTCGACACGGCCTTCGACGTCGGCGAGGACCGGGTCGTCCTCGAGGTGGCCGTCGAGACGACCGGGAAGACCGGCTGCGAGATGGAGGCCCTGCAGGGCACGACGACCGGACTGGACGTCATCTGGGACATGGTGAAGGCCGCGGAGAAGGACGACGACGGGCAGTACCCCGAGACAGCAATCGAGAACGTCCGGGTCGTCTCGAAGGAAAAGCGCGCCCTCGACTGATCGACTGCCCGGAAGTGGACGGCGGCTCAGGCGTCCGCGGCCAGCTCGCTTGCCTTCGAACGGGTCTGTTCGACGACGGCCGGGCTGGCCTCGAAATCGAGGATGACCTCGTCGTCGCGATACTCCACCTCCTCGACGAACGCATTGTCGTGGACCCACGAGACGACGGTCATCGTCCGATCGGTCATCGGAAGGACGAGGCGCTCCCGCTGGCGTTCTGGGAGCTCGTCCTCGATCCGGGCCCTGAGCCGTTCGAGGTTCGTCTCCTCCATTGCGCTGACGGCGACCGGATTCGGGGCCAGTGCCGATAACGCGTCCCGCTTTTCGGCCAACTCCTCCCGGTCGATTCGGTCGATCTTGTTGAGAACCGTGACGATGGGAGCCTCGTTTCGCTCGTAGAGGGTGTCGTGGCTCGTCATGAGCTTCTCGCGGATCTCGTCGACTGGTTCGCTCACGTCCACGACCAAAAGCACGAGGTCCGCCCGGTACACCGACTCCAGGGTCGACTTGAACGACTCGACGAGCCAGTGGGGAAGGTCGCTGATGAACCCGACCGTGTCGGTAAGCAGGGCCTCCCGACGATCCAGGTCGAGCCGTCTCGTCGTCGTCCCGAGGGTCGTGAACAGCCGGTCTTCGCGTTCGGCCGTCGGGTCGAGATCCGGGTGGGTATCCCGGTTCTCCCCGACCTCGAGGTCCGCCGCGAGGGCCTGCATGAGCGTGGACTTGCCGGCGTTCGTGTAGCCAGCCAGCGCGACCAGATCGAAGCCGGATTCGCGGCGCTGGGCGCGCCGGTTTCGCTCGGTCTCCTCGATCCGTGCGAGTTCGTCCCGAATGTTACTGATCCGGGCCTTGATGTCCTGTTCTCGGCTCTCGTCGTACTCCCCCAGCCCCATGAACCCCGGGCGCTCCTCCCGCTTTGCCAGACTGACTTTGGCTTCGGCTCGCGGGAGTTCGTAGCGGAGTTCGGCCAGTTCGACCTGTAGCTGGGCCTTTTTCGTCCGGGCACGCTGCCCGAAGATGTCGAGAATGAGGCGGAATCGGTCGATTACCTGGACGCCTTCTGGAAGTTCGTTGCCAAGATTGTAGACCTGATAGGGGCCCAGACGGTTGTCGAAAACGACCGTTTCGGCCCCGGTTTCCGCGACCTGCTCGGTCAGCTCCTCGACCTTCCCCGC
Source organism: Halodesulfurarchaeum sp. (assembly GCA_046543215.1). GTDB lineage: Archaea > Halobacteriota > Halobacteria > Halobacteriales > Halobacteriaceae > Halodesulfurarchaeum. The sequence goes on from JBKGZU010000152.1 coordinate 1,777, forward strand.
ACCCAGCTGGAGGGCTGGATCGGGTTTGCGTCGCTGGGTACAGGTCCCGACCACGTCGTAGCCGGCCGCGGCCGCGAGTTGCCTGATCTCGGTCGTCTCGGCTTCGCCTCGGTCCACCCGCTTTGCGATGATGGCCCGGTCGTTCGGTCCCGTCACTTTCCAGTTCGTAGGGTGTGCGATCACTTAAGGACACGGCGGGCAAGATGCCCCCGGAAGCCGGCAAACCGCGGGGCACAAGAGACTTAGCCCAGAACCGAGGAATGGGAGCATGGTGCTCGAACTCGATCCGACCCAACTCGGCCTCGAATTCGGCAGCGGGGCCGTCATCGGCGCGATCATCGGCTTCGCGTTCAAGAAGGTCGCAAAGCTGATCGCGGTCCTCGTGGGTCTCGAACTCGCCCTGTTCAAGTTCCTCGAATCCCGGGGAATCCTCAGCGTCGACTGGAACAGACTCTCGGGTGGAATCGTCGACGTCACCGAATCGGCAACCTCGCAAACGCCGCCGTCCTGGGTGAACACGATTCTCTCCACGCTGTCCGTCAGTGCCGGGTTCACTGGCGGCTTCCTGGTCGGATTCAGGAAGGGATAACCGGCCGATTTTCAGTCGGTTGGCGACCGGCGGTCGAACTACCGACCCGAACTGTTGAGCGGTCGGCGCCGAGCCTACCGGCGGGAAATTTCGTCCTCGTCCCGAATGATCCGGACCTCCGCCTCGCCGCTCGTGTGCTCGTTCACCACGTCGTAGAAGTCGTTCTGGAGCCCGGCCGGGAACGTCAGGACCCCGATCCACGAGCCATCCGCCTGCCACTCCTCGCGCTCGAGTTCGCCGAACTGCCTGATTTGCGCCTGCGCACTGCCGGCGTACTCCGGGGGGATCTGCCC
>JBKGZU010000028.1:0-12608 GCA_046543215.1 Halodesulfurarchaeum sp.
CCCACACTGATTCGGCCCACACTGATTCGGCCTCGGAGGCGTCGTCCGTCGACCCGGCGGACTCACCGGAAGCTGATTCCGAGCCTGATTCCGAGCATCCCGAGAAGTCCGGGTGACCACCGGCGCTCGGTTCTGTCGTGGGGCTGTCGGTCCGGAAACTGTGTCGTCGCCGCGAACCGATCGAACAAACCAGCAGGTCGAAGAGCCACGTTTTTGACGCTACACGGAAGAAATCTGGGTATGGCGCCATCATTTCGCTCTTTTCTCCGGTCCGGGTACGACCAGTTCGTTGCCGATCTTCGAAGTGACCCGTATCTTCGATACATCCTCCTGCTCCTGCTTGCCCTTTCGCTGTTCGGGATCTGGCATCGGATTCCAAACTTCGCGACCCGGGACGAGTTCAGTCGCATTCTCGATACGCTCGTCCCCTACGCTCGCGTGATCGAGGAGCCGAGTTTCGAAAGTTTTCGCTCTGGAGTTGCCTGGGGCCGGGCGCCCTTCGGCGCGACGACGTTTCTGTATGGGTTATTGCTCTTCCCGCTCGTCGCGATCGCGCTGTTATCGGGCCAGGGAGACGCGTTCTCCGAACTCGCCCACCCGGTCTGGGAGTTCGGGTTTTACGAACCCTGGCACGCCACCCCCGAGTGGGTCTGGACTTGGAGTCTCGCCGTCGTCCGTTTCGCGACCGTCGGGTTCGCGATCGGGAGCGTGTACCTCACGTATCGACTCGGGGCCGAACTGGCGAACCGGTCGGTTGGGCGACTGGCCAGTCTCCTTCTGACGCTCACGTTCGGGTTTCTCACCATCGCTCACGAGGGTGGGGAGGACATGCCGGCCACCTTTTTCGTCCTGCTGGCGATTTTCTTCCTCGTTCACTACGTCAAGCGGGGTGATCGGTGGTCGTTCCTCGCAGCGAGTGCCACGGGTGGGCTGGCAATCGGGTTCAAGCTCACGGCGATCCCGGTGATCGTGGTGATCGGGACTGCCTTCCTGTATCGGACGCTTCGGGCGGAATCGGGCTCGATTATCGAGCGGGTCGACGTCCGACTGGTCGTGGCGGGGGCCCTTCTCGGATTGCTGGTCATTTTCGCGAGCTTCCCGACGGTATGGGTCGGCCGCCTCGATCTCGTTCTCGAGCGAATCTTCGGCGATTCAGTCGCTCGGGCCACGCATACGACCGGCCCCGATGCACCCACGCTCTGGTGGTTCCTCAGGGGGTACTTCAGCGCACTCGGACTCCCGCTCTTCGTTGCCTCGGTCCTGGGGGTCGGTGCAAGCATCTGGCACGTGTCGCGCCGCCCGCGCGAAACGAGGACCGCCCTGCTCGTACTCGTCGCACTCGGGGCGTATCTCCTGCTCTTCTCGACCTGGCACGACTTCCGGGTGCATCATCTGCTCCCCACCTTCCCGCTCATCGCCATCCTGTTGGGGTGGTCTCTCGTCCGGTTCCGCGATAAGGCCCCGGCAATCGGTCGGGTGGCCATCGCGCTCGTGGTGTTCACGTCCGCCCTCTATGCGGGGGTGGGCGTCGCCGAGTATGCGGAGATGCCCCGCGATCAGGCCGTCGAGTGGCTCGAAACGAACGCGGAGGAAGACGCCCTCATCGAAACTTATCGACGGAGCATACAGGACACCGCCATCCCACACTCGATGAACGTCACCCACGCGGCCGGTTCCCACGGCACCGACGAACGGCTGGACCCCTGCCCGACGTACATCCAACTGGGATATCGGGACCTTCTGTACCTGAAAGAGGGCACGTACTACAGGAACGGACCCGTCCAGGCGAACTATCTCCGAAAGGTCCTCGAGGGCGAGTACGGCTACGAAATCGTCGCCGAGTTCGGTCCCAGGCCCCCCGATTTCGTCCCCGATCGTCCCGAGCCCGGAAACTACGTCGACCTCCTCAGACTTGGGGTCGTTCCACAGACCGACCAGTACGCCGACGAGCAGGAACTCGCGGAAAACCAGTACACGGTGATCCTCGAACGGACCGGCGAGTGCGATCGCTCCCGGGATCCGCCGTTCTAGTCCCCGATGGCGAGTTCGGAGAGATCGAGTCGAGCGGCCGGGACCCAGCCGAGGACGGCCGGGAGGTAGATCCCGAAGATTCGGTCGACGAAGATGATCGGGACGATGGCCGCAGCCGGGATGCCCAGGGTGACGAATACAGCGGTGGCGGTCGCTTCGGTGACGCCCACTCCACCCGGCGAAATCGGGAGCAGCGTCACGCTGTAACCGGTCAGGAGGTAAAGCGGCAGCAAAAGGAGTGGCTCGAACTGGATGCCGAAGGCCGTGAGCATGAGCCAGACGCGGACCCCGGGTGCAACGAGCAGGACGACACTCCAACTTGCGGCATACCGCACCCAGACGCGGCGATTTGCGGCCAGTTTTCTGAATGATCGCGTCGACGCCTCGGTGAACTCCGTGAGGCCCCGAACCCACGCGGCGAGCGTCGAGCCGACACGGGGTACCCGTTCGAGGATCGTTGCGACCCCCGCGACGATCGGATCGAGCACTCGAAGATTCGTCCCGGCGAGCAGGACGATACTCCCCGCGAGCAGGTAGAGCCCGGTCGAGATGGCAAGCAGGAGGAGTAACCCGCCGCTGGGGGCCTCGTATACCATGATGGCGAGCAGTCCGATCGTCGAAACGAGCCCGTACAGGACCGCGTAGATCCCCGTATGAACGCCCGAGGCGGCAGCAGCATCCGCATAGCGCATCCCCGTGTTCGCTCGGACGACGAAGGGCGCTGCGAGCCGTCCGGAGAGCCGCGAGGGCAGGAGTTGATTGATGAAGTTCACCGCGAGTGAGATGCTCGCGACGGCCCTGATGCCGACCGATTGAACCGGTTCGAGGACGGCAGTCCACGTGTCGATCTGTGCGATGGCACCGAGAAGACTCACCCCCAAAATCGCGAGCACCGTCGGGCGGTCCAATCCGGCAAGTCGACTCGCGGCCTCGGCCAGTTCGACCTGGGTCACCAACCAGCCGAGGGCGAGCACGGCGATCCCGTACTGGACGACGGTGAACGCGACCTGCCGCCGGGAGCGGGCGGTCATCGGCCACCCCGTTTCTGGCGCTCGCTATCGCCCGTTTCGTCGACGATCCCACTCGATTCGAGGACCGTCCGGGCGGTCACGAACTCGAAGTCCGTCTGCAGAATCCGCCGGATCGCCCGGCGCATCCACGTCCCCGTATGCCAGTAGACCCGCCCGGGGACGCCATCGAGTGCGGGCAGGTCGACCAACTCCCACGGGTGCACGTAGAGGACGGGAGCGATACCGCGGTCCGCAAGTCGCTTCATCCCGTATATCGTGTATCTCGGGCCGAAAAACCGGAGCCACGTCCCGGTCAGCGGGAGCCGGAGGCCCGGCATGACGCTCACCGGGAGTTCGCCGATCGATTCGGGGGCATTCGCCTGCACCGCCGTCGCGGGTGCCGGACGGGTCAGTTCGTATTCGCCCCCGTACCAGCCGGGAATGGATCGGCTCGCAACGACGCTCGAATCGTAGTCGTAGCCGGCCGCCTCGAGTGCCTCGAAGTGCCCATCTCCAAAATCGAACGCCGGGGCGCGGAATCCGGCTACGGGTTCACCCGTGACCGCTTCGAGGGTCTCCCGTGACCGTTCGAGTTCCGTCGTGCGTTCGTTCCCGTCGAGTTCGGTGAGCAATCGATGTGTGTGCGTGTGCGACCCGATTTCGTGTCCCGCCGAGACCACCTCCCGGACGGCCTCCGGGTGATTCGCTGCGATCTGGCTCACGGTGAACCAGGTGGCCGACGCGCCGGCGACTTCGAAGGCGTCTCTGAGCCACTCGGCACCGGCGAGTCCGACGGTGGGATCCGAAAGCGTGCCACTTGCCTGCCGATAGGCGGGCGTGTGAGAGAAGAGTTCGAAGTCGACGGAGAGGACTGCCTGCCGGCGATCAGTCATCCCCGTCCTCGAGGTCGGCTTTCAGCAGGCTGAGTTCCTCGTTGAGCCGGGAGACCTGCTCGTACAGTTTCGCGATGCGGTGCAGGAGGTAGATGGCCAGCACGAAAAGGGTCAAGTTCGAGATGACGAGGATCGCCCGGGCCTTCAGTTCCAGTCCCAGCACGTTCGCCACGAGCTGGAAGACGTCCGGAAAGAGGGCGACGAAGAGCAGGCCCGCCCCGACCAAAAGCGAGGTGACAAAGAGGGTCATGTCCTCCCGGCCGCGACGAACCATTCGATAGCCGTTTGCCAGGAAGCCGATGCCGACGAGGAATGCCACGAGGTTGACGGCGGTGTATTCGACCATGGTTATCGAAAGAGGAGCACCCTGAGGGCCACGTCGGTCATTCGAAGCGGGTACATGACGAACGTCTCGAGGGTGAACTGCGAGTCGCCCTCGGAGCGAGTCGGGATCTTCGTGGAGACTTCGACGATGTCCAGGTCCCGTCGCGCCGCTTCGAGGGTCTGTTCGACTGCCCAGTGTTTGTCCGAGTGATGGAGGATGGAATCCAGCGCCTCGACCCGGTACACTCGGAAGCCGCTGGTCACGTCGGTGATCTCGACCCCACCGAGGGTGTTGACCATCGCGGTGAAAAACCGGATGCCGAGCTTTCGGACCGCCGAGTACTCCCGGATACTCTCGTTCAGATAGCGACTCCCGATGACCATGTCGGCGTCTTCGGCCGCCGAGAGGAGCCGTGGAATATGGGTGGGATCGTGTTGGCCGTCGGCGTCCACCTGGACGACGAAGTCGAACTCGTGCTCGATGGCGTATCGGTACCCCGTCCTGACGGCTCCACCGACACCGGTGTTGAAGGCGTGTTCGAGAACGGTAGCCCCGTGTTTGCGAGCCTTGCTTGCCGTCTCGTCCCGCGACCCGTCGTCGACGACGGCAACGCGGTCGACGTACTCCCCGGTCCCGTCGATGACGGTTCCGATGGTGTCGGATTCGTTGTACGCGGGGACGACTGCCAGTGTGCGCACTATATGTGAGACCGCGATGCCCCACCTTAGAAGTTGTGCTCCAGCAATCGAGGGGAGGATCGAGGACGAAAGGAAATTGAGGCTCCACCTCGATCCCTCGACAATGACACGAACGTTCGTCGTTGGCCTCGACGGCGCGAGCTGGCTCCTGCTCGAGCCCTGGATCGAAGCCGGCGATCTGCCGAATCTCGAGTCCCTCCGGGAGACGGGGACGTGGGCCGGGACCCGCAGCACCCTTCCTCCAGTGACGTTTCCGAACTGGAAGTCCTACGCGTCGGGGAAGAACCCGGGCCAGTTCGGCGTGTTCTGGTTCGAACGCGTGGATCTGGAACGAGGAGCGATCGAGGTCGTCGACGGGAGCGATTTCGACACGGCCGAACTCTGGGACTATCTCAACGAAGCCGGCCAGCGAACCGGGGTCATCAACATGCCGACGATGTATCCCCCGCGGGAGATCGACGGCCCGATCGTCTGTGGTGGGCCCGACGCGGCGGAGGGCGAGTACCGGTCGATCGAGAGCGGCTACACCTCGCCACCGGAGCTGGCTCGCGAACTCGAGGACCGGTTCGAGTATCGGGTCCATCCCGAACCCCTGCTCTCCAGCAACGAGGAGCGCGGCGCTGAAGTCGAGGCGATCCTCGACCTGCTCGATACGCACTTCGAGGCCGCACTCGCGCTCTTCGAGGAGGAGGACCTGCAGTTCGCCCATCTCACGCTGTTCTATCTCAACGTGCTCCAGCACTTCTTCTGGGACGCGGAACCGACCAAGCGCGCCTGGTTGCTGGTCGACGAGTGGCTCGGCGAACTCGCGGCCCTCGAGGACACGAACGTGGTCCTCATGTCCGACCACGGGAGTGCCCCGACCCAGACGGAGTTCTACGTCAACGAGTGGCTCGCCGAGAACGGCTACCAGACTCGAACCCGAACGATCGAAGACGTCCTCCGACCGCTCGGGCTCGATCGGGAGACGGTCCTGGGCGTGGCAAAGCGACTCGGCCTCGTCGATACGCTCGCCAGGATCGTTCCCGAGCGCGTCCAACAACTGGTGCCCCAGGCAGACGGGGTCAAGCGCGGGCGAAAACTCGAGGCGATCGAACTAGACCGGACCCGGGCCGTCGCGAGCGGGCAGGGACCGATCTATCTCAATCCGACTTTCGACGTCGACTCGGTCGCGGAGCAACTGCTGGCCGACCTCCGGTCGGTCGCGGACGAGCACGGGCCGCTCTTCGAGGCCGTCCATCGCGGCGAGGACGTCTACAGCGGACCCTACGTCGATTCGGGCCCCGAGATCGTGGTGGATCAGCGGCCCGGGGTGCACGTCAACGACGGTATCGGGGGCGGCGTCGTGCAGTCGGGTCCCGATCGGTGGGCAGCCGAGAACACGCCGTTCGGGATCTTCGTCGCGAACGGTCCGGCCTTCGAACCGCGGGGCGAACTTGACCGGATCAGCATTCTCGATATCGCGCCGACGATTCTTGCCGCCCACGGCGTGGCCATCCCGACGGACATGGACGGGACTGTGTTGCCGATCGTCGCTGGAGAAAAAGACGTGGGACAACAGGATCCGATCGTCCTCCAGGGGCGGGCCGGCGGCGACGAACAGGCGACCGTCGAAAAGCGGCTTCAGCAACTCGGGTACATGGAATAGGCGTTCGTTCCTCGCTGTCAACGGGCGCGACGCGCTCGGAGAGACCACTGCAGCGGGGGCCGGTTTCGGGCGACAGGCACTCACGTTAAGCGGGTGATTCGAGTTCGATTCGGACGCTGGTGCCCCGTTCCTCGCTGGTTTCAAACGCCAGCTCGCCATTGGACACTTCGACGACCCACTGAGTGAGCCACAGTCCCAATCCGCTGGTGTGTTCGAGGGGCGTTTCCTCGCGTTTCTGCAGCGGTTCCAGTTCGTCCTCGGGAATGCCGGGCCCGTCGTCAGTAATCACGATGTCGACGGTGCCAGTTCCGTCGTTCTGCGATACCTCGACTTCTACCGTGGGATTTTCGCCGTCGTGGTGTTCGATGGCGTTCGAAAACAGGTGATCGAGTGCCAGATCGAACTGTTCCTGGGCTTCCGCCATCGCCGAATCCGGGAGTTCGGTCTCGAAGTCCACGTCCGGGAACTCGTTTTGATACTTGAGCACCTTGGTCTGGACGAGCGTCGCCACGTCCACGTCGGTCAACCCGGCTTCGGTGTCCCCGATCGCCGTTTCGATGTGTCGGACACTTTCGGCGATTCGCTGGAGCCGGTCGGCCTCGTCGATCACCGTTTCCAGGGCTCGATCCGGCTGTCGGCCCGAGGAATCGGCGAGCTCGGCGTTTCCCTTGATGATGTTGACCGAGGAACGGATGTCGTGACGGAGGATGCGGTTCATGACCGAAAGTCGCTCGTGAAGCTGCTGGACCCGCTCCTTTTCCGCCTTGATTCGCTCTTCCCGTCGCTTGCGATCGGTGATGTCGCTGTTGACGGCGACGAACCGCTCGATTTCGCCCGTCGGCCCCGTGATCGGGGCAACGGTCTGGGAGACGACGAACTGTTCGCCATCCTTCGATTCGTTGATCACCTCCCGTTCGAAGGTCTCTCCGGCGAGGATCGTTTCCCAGAGGTCGCGGTAGTACTCCTCGCTCATCTCCCCGGACTGGAGCATTCTGGGGTTTTCGCCGACGATTTCTTCGCGGTCGTACCCGGTGATCCGTTCGAAGGCCGGATTGGCGTACTCGATCGTTCCGTCGATGTCGGTCCAGTAAATCGAATGGCCGGCGTTTTCCACGGCCGTCCTGAAACTGCGGCGATCACGATCTCGCTTTGCCCGCTCGCTGACGTTGCGAATCGTGGCGATGACCTCGGTCCGATCGTCACCGGAGAACGGCTGGAGGCTGGCCTCGATCCAGAAATCGTTCCCGTCCGCGTCCCGCGCCCGCCGTTCGACCGAAAACGGACCGGTCTTGGCGGCGTGATCGACGGTATCTCGAGTCCGGTCCCGGGCGTGTGCGCCCAGGTCGGAACTGACGGCATCGAGATCCATTCCCGCGAGTTCGTCCCGGGAGTAGCCGAACAGCTCAGCAGCCTGGTTGTTGGCTTCGATGATTGAGCCTTCGTCGGGATCGAGAACCAGAACCGGGACGCCGAGCATGCGGAAGAGGTCCCGATACCGGCTGGGCTCCCCGGGGCGTTGCTGGTGTTTGCTCGAACTGGAATCGATGGGGTTCATGGCGGCTTGAGTCTCGTTCGAACGTCCCTATTCGACTTCACGGCAGCGTCGTAATATGGCTTGTTGTTGGGTTTTTTACTTCGTCGACGTGGAGTGGCGGCCGCTAAATCGTCTCGAGCTGGATCGGCTCTGACCGAATCCCGACCGGATCGGGCCTCATTCGTCGCCGGGGGTCAAATCGGCTGTCGATGGTGCTACGGGCAGTGACTGACGACGTTCGAAGGCGAGCCAGGCGATGCCGGCCAGGACCACGACAACCGACTGAAGCCGGACGGCGGAAACGTACCAGCTCCGGGGCTGCAGTTCGGCGGCGTTTTCGAAGCTCGGTCCGAGTATCACCCGCTTCGTCCAGTTGATGATGGCCTCGGGAAAGAGTGCACCGGCGGTCCCGATGATCACGGCGACAATTGATGGGTGCATACGAACCACTACACCCGGATCTGGCAAAAAGGCATTCCCCACGTGCTTCGGGTCCGGTTCCGAGCCGTCGCTCCGACCGAATCTACGGGAACTGGTCGCGACCGTAGCTGTCCGATTCCATCTCGCAGTTGCCGTCGGCGTCGATGACCAGTCGGCCCGAGTACCCACAGGTTCGGGAACTGTTGTACTTGCAACTCGTGTTCATACAGTCGACGGCCTTTCTGTTGTCCCCAATGCTCATGACAAACGGTAAGCGGGGCGTGGTATTGAATGTCCGTATTACTAGTCCACAGTGGACGGGCAAACGATGAAGACGATTCCACACCGAGAGTGGACCATGTACGACCGCGTCATCCTCGCGATCGATGAAAGCGAGGAGGCCACGAACGTGGCTCGAACGGGGTTCGAACTCGCCCGGTTGCTCGAGGTCCCCGTCGACATCGTCCACGTGCTCGAACGCTCGCTTCTCGACGCCCTTCGTTCTGGCGACGATCGGGACCGGATCAGGGCGGATCGCCGCGAGTTGCTCGCTGAAATCGAATCGCAGGGCGCGGACCGAGGCGTGGACGTCGCCTCGACGCTCCTCGAGGGTTCTCCGGCCGACCGGATCACCGCGTTTGCGTCGGAAACACCGAACCCGGTGATCGTCCTCGGTCGACAGGGTCGGGATTCGGTCGCGCGGAAATTTCTCGGCGGCGTCACCGAACGGGTTCTGGAGTCGGGTGGCACGCCAGTTCTCATCGAGCCCGGAACCGGCCAGGGGACGACGAACATTCCGCCCTCCCGCATGCTGGTTCCCACGGACGGCAGTGAAAACGCCGAACGTGCGTTTGAACCCGCGGCCGTGCTCGCCGCCGAAACCTGCGCTGCCGTTCACGTCCTGTCCGTGCTCGACCTCCAGCGGGCCGGCGGCGTCTTCAACGCCGGGGGGCTCAATACGACATTCGTCGACCGAATGGAGGACGTTACGAGGGACGCCGTGGAATCGGGGCGCGAGCGATTACTGGAACTGGAGCCCGCAATCGACGTGCTCACTGATTTCGAGCGTTCTACCGACTTCGACGGCGTCTCGGGCGGGATCCAGAGTTATGCCCGCTCGAACGACGTGGATCTCATCGTCATGGGATCTCACGGTCGCTCGAACGTGAAACGGCAGGTGCTCGGGAGCGTCACGGGCACCGTCCTTCGATCCGTCGATATTCCGGTCCTCGTCGTGCCCCGGGATCGCTGACGGTTCCCCATCGAACGGGCGGCGAAAATCAGTTCAGTCGTCGGCCGGCTGGTTCCCGACTCGCTTGCCGGCGTAATCCTTCCCGAGGTAGTAGTTGATCCACGAGGAGGTGCCTTCCAGGTCGTAGTCGGGCGGGGGAATGTAGGTTTCGCGGAGTTTCTCGCGGGCCTTCTCCATGCCGCCGTCAGCCTTCAGTTTGCGGTAGGCACGCACGTAAATGCACTCGTCCTGTTCGGGATAGACCTCGCAGTAGCCGTCGTGGCTTCCGCCACAGGGCCCGTTTCGCTCGTTTTTCGGGCACTGCGACATCGGGCAGAGATACGCCAAATCGAACAGCGCGCAGTTGCCACACTCCTGGCACTCGTTCGAGATGGTCTTCGCGACCCGCTCGAAGCTCTCGTAGGGCCCCTCCATCCACGTGTCGTCGACCTTCTTCGCCGTGTATCGCATCGGGCCGAACAGGGCGCCGTCGGGTTCGAACATCACCTCGTGAGCGACCTTGAACCCGCGATATTTCAGGTCCTGGCGCGGACTCTCGGGTCGCGGGGCGTGTTCGTCGGTGTTGAGTCCGGTCTCGGGGTCCCGTTCGTAGTAGTAGTAAAAGTCACCAGGGTACTCGAACTCCTCGACGAGGTCCTCCCACTCCGCGACGAGTTCCTCGCCCCGCTCGACGATGTACTCGACGTCGTCGTAGTCGGCGCCGTGACCGCCGATGTGGACGCCGGCAAAGCCCATGCCCTTCATGAAGGCGTACATCTTTGCCGCCCGCTCGATCATCGCCCCGTGTGGATCCTCGCCGTCCTGTTCGGCCAGTACCTCCTCGCGGAGCGAGTCCGAGACGACCGCCCCCGGAATGTTTTTCCCGTTCATCGCCCGGGCCGAGCCCGGATCGAGGACGTACAGATTGCCGATGACCGGCACGTCGAGGTCCTTCTCCTCGACGTACTGGAGCAGTTCGTGGAACTTCCGGGCGTCGAAGCCGACCTGCGGGATGATGAATTCGGCGCCCTTCTCCACCTTCTTCTCGAGTTTCCAGTACTGGGGAATCAATTCGGCCTCGACGTTCTTGAACGGCGAGACGACCGCGCCCGGGAAGAAGTCCGCCTCGTCCAGTTCGTTGTGGCGGCCGAAAGCGTCGTCGAACTCGTAGCCGGCCTTGAGCTCGGAGATGAAATCCAGGGTCTGGACGGGATCGAGGTCGTAGACCGCCTTTGCCTGTCCCCCGAAGGCCTCCCCCTGGTGATCGCCGCTCATCACCAACAGGTTGTGAACGTCTTCCCGTTCCAGGGCGTGCAACAGGCCCTCGATCTGGTTGCGGTTCTTGTCCTTCGTCGTGAAGTGAACGAGTGGATCGATGCCCTCCTCCTTGAGCTTCATCCCGAGGTAGTCGGCGGAGAGCGCGGGCGTGCCGCCCGGGTTGTCGGTCAACGAGACACCGTCGACGACCGAGCCCTCGGCGGCCAGCGCGGCGTTCTCGAAGACTTCGTCCTGTTGGGCCTCCGTGGCTCCCCGACCGGGAATCAATTCCCAGGTGACCGCAAAGTCGTCTTCGTCGGCCACCGCCTTCCTGAAGTTCTGGCTCGTCATCGCCCGATCCCCCGAGTACGACGAGAGTGCGGTTTCATCGTCTCTGTGCGCCCGTTCGACCGGGAAACGGTGCACAAGCCCGCCCGGGAAATCGATTGTCGGCGTCGACGCGTTGAGCTCATCACACTATCCCGAACTAGGCGGTTTCCAAGCTAAAGCGTTTTCATTAAGGCATATCGTCGCGGACGGCGACAGACGACTCGGGCGCTCTCTCGCCTCGAATCAAAACGTTGATACAGGTTTGCCCGGACTCTCTAACACTGTCATGGCTGTAACTGACCTGCTTGCCGTGTTTTCCGCCGAGATCGAGCGGAAGAACGGCGAATACGTGATTTCGATTCCCGAACGAGAGATCGACGTCGGCGACCTCGATCCCGACACTGTCTACCGGTTCGGCGTGCTCGACACCGTTACCTCGACCGGGTCGGCCTCCCGGAGCGATTCCGGCCGCTCGACCCCGCCGGTCGACGAGGGCGACACGCTCGAGGTCGAGATCGATTCAAAGGGGGAGGAGGGTGACGGCATCGCCTACGTCGAGGGCGGGTACGTCGTCTTCGTTCCAAACACGGCGATCGGCGACGTGGTCACCGTCGAGGTCGTCAGCGTGGGACCGCGATTCGCCCGGGCCGAACCCGTCGACGGAACGCCGTCTGACTCCGACCTCGAATCGATCTAGAGTACGTTCGGTCGCGTCCGGTGGGCTTTTTCGTAGAAGGAGGACCGTCGATCAGCGAAGCGAGATCTCCACGTCCTCGAGCGATGGGGCTTCGAGAACGGCACCGGTCGCCGCGCTCGTCGCCATCGCCGCGTACTTCGCGAGGACCCCACTGGTTTCCTGTGTCGGCGGTTCCCACCCCTCCGCGCGTGTTTCCAGGGTTTCTCGTGAAACCGCCAGTTCGAGTCGGTTCTCGTCGACGTCGATGACGATCTCGTCCCCGTCCTCGACGAGGGCGATCGGGCCTCCGGCGGCCGCTTCGGGGCTGACGTGGCCGATCGCCGCGCCTCTCGTTCCGCCGGAAAAGCGTCCGTCGGTAATCAGGGCGACCTCGCCCGAGAGACGAGTCGAGCCGCTCACTTTCGAGGTCGGTTCAAGCATCTCGGGCATGCCCGGTCCGCCCCGCGGTCCTTCGTACCGGATCACGATGACGTCGCCCGGGTCGATCTCGCCCCCGTCGATGGCTTCGAGGGCCGCCGTCTGGGATTCGAACAC
>JBKGZU010000153.1:0-2651 GCA_046543215.1 Halodesulfurarchaeum sp.
CGGGCCGGGAGGGATTTGAACCCCCGTCCGTCTGGTTAAAAGCCAGACGCTCTGCCTACCTGAGCTACCGGCCCTCATCTACACGGTCGTGGCTGTCCGGTTAAACCCTTTCCCTCCAAACCGACCCCCTCAAACCGTCACCGTCATCCCGTTTTTCGGCGCACTCGCTTCGTACCCGTCGGCCACCAACGCCGCGGCAAACTCCTCGCATCGATCGCCGTGATTCACGAGGATCTGCGCGTCCCGGTAGGAATCCAGGAACGATTGCAATCCCTCCCGGTCGGCATGGGCCGAGAAGTCGAACTGCTCGACGCGGGCCGCGACCCGCATCCGCCGGTTGTCGATCTCGGCGTTCCCGGTCTCGAGCAACTCCCGACCGGGGGTCCCCTCGACCTGGTAGCCGGTCAGCGCGATCAGGTTCTTCGGATCCGACCGGATCTCCGGAATGTAGGTCATTGCCGGGCCACCGGAGAGCATCCCGCTGGTGGTGACGATGGCCGTCGCTTGGTCGGCGATTCGTTTCCGCTGGCCGTCTCGCCCCGTGACGAACCGAGCGTGGGAACTCGCCCGTTTGAGTGCTCCCGGGTCCCTGACGAAGTCCGGATACTGGCTGAGCATCTGGGTCACCCCCTTGCCCATGCCGTCGACGTAACACGGGATGTCGTGGGCGTCACAGACGAGCAGCAGCTCCTGGGTCCGCCCGATGGCGAAGGCCGGGACGACCACTGTACCCCCCTCCCAGAGGGTCTGTTCGACCTGTCGGACGAATCGCGATTCGACATCCTCGCGGGGCTCGTGGGAGACGTCCGCGTAGGTACTCTCGGTGACGACCACGTCCGCGGGCGGGCGAGCCGTCGTTCCGGACACGAGACGCTGGTCGTCGGTGTGGAAGTCCCCGGTGTAGAGCAGTCGGGTCTCGCCGTCGTCGACGAGGACGTGGGCGCTCCCGGGGATGTGGCCGGCAGAGAAGAAGGTGATCTCGTGGCCCGCAGCGGTGAACCGCTCCCGGTAACCGTGGATCCGGGACTGCTGAGTCACCCGCTTGACGTGGGTCTCGGTGAAGGGGCAGTTGTAGGTGCCCCCGAGTTCGCGAGGCTGAAATCGACCGGATTTGGCCCCCGTTTCCGGCACGCCGTGGAGCGTGAGCGTGTCTCGGGCGAGGGTGCGGGCCAACTCGCCGGTCGGTGGCGTCCAGTGGATCGTCGGCCAGTCCTCGCCCGCACAGAGGGTCGGGACGTTGCCGACGTGGTCGAGGTGCCCGTGACTGGCCACCACCGCCTCGACTGACGGCCGCTCGGCCGGGAACTGGAGGGGCTCACCTGCCTTGATGCCGAAATCGAGCAGGAGCCGCTCGTTGACGAGGACGGCACTCCGGCCGACCTCGCCTGCCCCGCCGAGAAACCGGATCTCCATTGGCTCCGGGTATCAGGCCCGGCGGTTTCCACCCGTCGATTCGGCGCCGGCGGTCCTCGCGAATTTCCCCTGCCGGTGTCCTTTTGGGTCTCACTGCCCTTCTTCCGGCTATGACCACCGAACCGGAGCGAGCCACGCTCGCTGGCGGCTGTTTCTGGTGTACCGAGGCCGCCTTCGAGGCGGTCCCCGGTGTCCGTTCGGTGACCTCGGGATACGCGGGCGGTGACGTTTCCGACCCGAGCTACGAGGCCGTCTCGACCGGCGAGACGGGCCACGCAGAATGTGTCCAAGTCGAGTATGACCCGGCAGAAATCTCCTTCGTCGATCTTCTCGGGGTGTTCTTCCGGGTTCATGACCCCACGCAACTCAACCGACAGGGCCCGGACGTGGGAACGCAGTACCGGTCGGCGATTTTCGCCCACGACGAGGAACAACGCGAGACGGCGAACTCGTTCATCGCCGCCCTCGAGGAGGAAGGGGCCTTCGAGGACGAGATCGTCACCGCGGTCGAGGAACTGGACGAATTCTGGGAGGCCGAGCCGGCCCATCAGGACTATTATGCGAACAATCCAGACGACCGGTACTGTACCTTCTATGCCGAACCGAAGGTGAAGAAGGTGAAGGCGATTTTTGGCGAGGAAACCGAGTAACGAACGGGTTCGATGCCCTTTTGACGCCCGGAACAGTTCGCTCTACCATGGCTACGTTCAGCGTCGTCGTCTCCGATCCGGAGACGGGGCGATCGTTCACGCGAGAGGTCGAGGGGCAGGACGCAAACCGATTTTTGGGCCGCGAGATCGGCGACGCCGTCGACGGGACGGCCGTCGGCTTGGACGGTTTCACCCTGGAAATTACCGGCGGATCCGACGATGCCGGCCGCCCGATGCGACCGGACGTCAGGGGCGCAGCTCTCTCCGAAGTCCTGCTGACCGGTGGCGTCGGCTACAAGCCGGAAAAGGACGGCGAGCGCCGACGCATCACCGTCCGGGGCCGCGAGGTCGGAGAACCGATCACCCAGCTCAACGTCTCGGTCGTCGAGGGCGAGGGCTCGGTCCCCGTCGCGCTCGGCGAGGAGGAACCGGAGGAAGTCGAGGAAGCCGACGAAGCTGAGGCCGAGGAGACCGAAGAAGCCGACGAATCGGAGGCCGAGGAGACCGAAGAAGCCGACGAATCGGAGGCCGAGGAGACCGAAGAAGCCGACGAATCGGAGGCCGAGGAGACCGAAGAAGCCGACGAAT
>JBKGZU010000029.1:0-12433 GCA_046543215.1 Halodesulfurarchaeum sp.
GGCACGGTCGTCTCCATGCCCTCCGTCGGGGAGTTCGCCTGGTCGTCGACCATGACGACGTGGGACATTCCGGCCTTGTAGCCGGCAAATCCCTGCAGGCCCACCTGCCCGTCGTCGTCGGGCCACGAGCCGAATCGTGGCACGACACTCTGGGCGCGCTTGCGGGGGCTGAACCCCATCGAGCCTTTTCGTGGTCGGTCTGGTTGTGGCATCGTATCACTCCGTGAGCGTCAGGTGTGCGAGGGAGACGAACATCGCTTCCTCCGTTCGTACTACCTCGCTGCCCTGGTCCGGGATAGTATTCAACCAGGCGTCGAATCCGCCCGGGTGATCGGTTTTGGGACGGGTCTCGCTGGCCGTCGGGGGGGCCGGGTCGGCCGCCAGATCGCTCGGATCGAGTCCGAGGATCTCGGGCAGGCCACGACCCGGGGCCCCAAACGCGACGGTCAGTCCGTCCGACACGCCTCGGGCCGCCAACTCGCCCGCCATGGACGCCGTGATCGGCGTACCGTGGCGGGAGGTGGCGACCCGGAATCCGGCGTCCGGACGGCTGAGAGCGTCCCGGAGGTCCACGCGTTCGACGACGAAACCCGGAACGGGCTCGTCGACGAGCTTCGCGCGGACCGGTTCTCGCGAAGAGACCCTGATGGTCACGCGTTCCCCCTCCGCGACCGTCATCGACGACGGTACGTGGAGCGAGACTGGGTGTTGCAGACCGCAATTGACCCAAACGCGCCCGTCAGATCCGACCTGGGTCACTACTCCCTGACGTATCGACCCCGAACCGCTCGATTCGGAGCCGGTCCATGACGAAAGGCGAAGCGGCGGAAGGACACCGACGTACTCCAGTTCGTCCCGCGTCCCGAATACTTCCTTTCGGAGGTAGGGCGGTGTCGCGGCGTACCGGAGGACGGTCTCGACGAACCCGCCGTCCAAGTGGGTGATCCCCGCCGGGTCCGGAAAGACCCCGAGGCGATCGATCCCGAAGACCGCCGCCGCGCGGGCGACGTAACCCAGTTTGAGGGTTGCGGCCCGTTTGTCGGTGGTCTCCCGGACGATGGACGACGGCACGAGTACGCTCTGTGTCATGCCGTCCCGCGTCCGCGTCTCGCCATGAGACTGTAGCCATCCTTTTCAACACGCCCATATAAGCATGGCGTTTCATTCCGGGGGTATGAGTGGGTTTCACGCACGAATTCGGGCGTTTCGGGCTGAATCGAATTGGCCCCTCGCGAGGCCGGCTGCACGACGAGGTCGCCAGTAATCCAGCGCAAATCCGAATCGGCCCGAAACCGGAGTCGTGGAGCCGGCATGACGCAGTGGTCGCGGTAACTGGATTTATGAGGAGCGGAAACGGAGTGAAGATATGCTTCCACTGGCCGTTCCGGGCGGGATCGAGCTCGGCGTGATTCTCTTGCTCTTCGTGTTACCGCTGCTCGCCGTCATCGGTGTGCTGTTGCTGGCCAGAGACCTCTTCGGGCGGCGGCGGGTGGACGAATCGCGATTCGCGGACCTCGAACGGCGGGTCCGCGAGTTGGAGCAGGAGATCGAGCGACGTG
Source organism: Halodesulfurarchaeum sp. (assembly GCA_046543215.1). GTDB lineage: Archaea > Halobacteriota > Halobacteria > Halobacteriales > Halobacteriaceae > Halodesulfurarchaeum. The sequence continues at coordinate 1,560 of JBKGZU010000029.1, forward strand.
AGGGCGGCCCGGACTGAACCCGGCGGTTTCGAAAGGGTTTTTCCCGTGGGTGTCAGAGTGTGGATTGCAAGGTAAGCGCTGGTAGTGTAGTGGTATCACGTGACCTTGCCATGGTCACAACCGGGGTTCAAATCCCCGCCAGCGCATTCCTGTTAACATCGACCGAGAGCGACCCGCAGGTGTCGCTCTCGTCGATTCGCGGGCATGAATGCGGCAGGGATTTGAACCACGCAAACGCGAGCGGTGCGAGACGCGAGCCCAGCGAGCGTCTCGGGAATGCGAGCGGTGGAACCGCGAGCAAGCGAGCGTTTGCCATCGGGTTCAAATCCCCGCCAGCGCATTGCTCGTGCGGAGCCATCCGGACGCGGAGCACTCACCCCACCAGTCCCGGCTCGAGCGTGATGAACACCACGCCGACGACCACCAGCACCGCCCCGAACACGATGCCCCGCGTCACCCGTTCGAGGTCCCGGAGAAGGAAGTACGCAAAGAGGGTGGTGAAAAGCGGGGCCGTCGAGGCCAGGGACTCGACGATGGCCACCCGCCCCTCGGGGAGCGCGAGCGCCCCGAACATCGAGAGCAACGCGATCGCGGTGAGCCCGCCGCTCGAGGCGAAGTAGGCGTACGATCGGCGATCGGCCGAGCGGAAGCCGGCAGTCCCCCGGATCGCCGCGTAGGCCAGGAAGACAACCAGCGCGCCGGCCTCGTTGAGCGCGACCGCCTGCAACACGTCCGCCCCGCCGGTCCCGAGCCCGAGCCGGCGGAGCACGTTCCCGAAGGCAAAGAGCGTGCCAGACGCGACCGGGTAGATGAGGTCACGGGTCTCCCAGCCGCCGAGGTCCCCGCCCTTCGCGAGGCTGAGGACGACCAGCCCGGCGACGAGCACGACGATCCCGAATCCAGTGTCGAGCGAGATCGGCTCGCCGAGCAGGCCGAAGGCGAACACCGTCGCGAACAGGGGCCGGGCGCTCACGACCGCGCTGTTGATGCTCGCGCCGACGCGGTCGACGCCGACGAAAATGGCCAACCGGCCGAGGGCCGTCCCGGTCATCCCGGCGAACAGAAAGAGTCCGGCCACCGCCGGATCGAGCCCGCGGAGGAGTTCCGGGCCACGGGTCACCAGCAGGGCTGCGGTAAAAAGCGAAAGGTCGACGACGACAACCACGAGTGACGCCTGCAGGGCCGTCCCGTCGAGGGACATGCCCCGCTTGTCGAGTACGGGCGTAAAGCCCCAGATGAGGGCCGGGAGCAGGGCAAGAAGATAGACCGTGGCGTCAGGGCCGAGGACCATACCGACCCCTGGGACCGACCCGGACAAGAAGGCACCTCTTCAGCGTCGGCCTAGCTGACCCGAGTGACCGAAACCGGTTCGGACTCGTCCATCGGGGCCTCGATCTGGATGAACTCGTCGTTCTCGGTGTCGTAGATGACCATGATGTTCTCGCCGGTGCAGTACATCGCACAGCTTGCACAGGTGTACTTCGTCCCCGTCTCGAGGTGGGAAGCGATGTCCCTGAGTTCCTCCTCCGCGACGTCCTGGTCCTCATTGAGGCGGTCCACGAGCGACTCCAGTTGGTCCAGTTTCTCCTCGACGGACATGCCCATGGTTGTGATAGGCACCCACACCTGAAAGCTGTATCCCCGAACCCGATTTTCTGGGAACGGCCGAGTGGCGCCACCGGATCAGTGGACGGACGGAGTTCTCTCTTCTGCCACCGCGGGCGGACCGAACCCCATTTCCGATCCCGCTTCACGCAAAGTCCTTTAGCCGAAGGCCGAGAACTCCGGGCCATGGAGAGTCTCAACCGAATGGCGATCGAGTTGGCCGACGAAGCCCTCGAGTTCGCCGACGAACTGGGGGTGGTCCCCCACCAGCTCGAGAACGGTGCCACCGTGATCGACTTCGGCGTCGAAAGCGACGGCGGCATCGAGGCCGGCCTGTTACTGACCGAACTCCAGACCGCCGGACTCGCGACCGTCCAGACCCGGATGGACACCGTCGCCGGGTCGCCGTTTCCCCACGTCGAGGTGACGACCGACCAGCCAGGCCTGGCCTTGCTGGGATCCCAGAAGTCGGGCTGGGAACTGAGCCACGAGGGATTCGAGGGACTGGGGAGTGGCCCCGCCAGGGCCCTCGTGGCCGAGGAGACCGAGTTCCAGACACTCGACTACGCGGATGCCTTCGATCTGGCCGTGCTGGCGGTCGAATCGGACGTCCTCCCCACCGCCTCGGTCGCGGCCCACGTCGCCGACCGGAGCGGGGTCGCTCCCGAGACCGTCTATCTCCCCACCTATCGAACCGGGAGCGTCGCGGGCAGCGTCAGCGGGGCCGGCCGGGTCGCCGAACTAACCGTGTTCCGGCTTTTCGAACTCGGCTACGATCCCGGGGACATCCTGACCGCAAGCGGTTCCGCCCCGATTCCGACGGTGCCGGCCACCGAGGAAACCGCGATGGGGCGGGTCAACGATAGCGTCGTCTACGGCGGAGAAGTCCACCTCACGGTCCGCGAGGACGACACGGTACTCGAAGACGTCGCCTCGACGGCAGCGGTCACCTACGGCGAGCCATTCGGGGCCATCTACGAGCACGTCGACTGGGACCTCTCGGCGATCGATCCGGCCGTCTTCGGACCGGCCCAGGTCACAATCGACGTCCTCGGGGGGCCGACACACGTCGCCGGCGAGGTGCACGAATCGGTCCTGGCAGCGAGTTTCGGGCTCGAGTGAGACCCTTACCGGTGCCCATCGCTTTTTGAGGTGTCCGCCCGATAGCAGCGGTATGAACCAACTTTCCGGCCGGTCCGTCGTGATCGTTGGGGCCGGGTTCGGTGGTCTCTCCACGGCCGCGTATCTCGCCGACGCCGGGGCCGACGTGACCGTGCTCGAGAAAAACGAGCGACTGGGGGGACGCGCAGCGGTCCTCGAGGCCGATGGGTTCCGCTTCGACCTGGGACCGTCGTGGTACCTCATGCCCGACGTCTTCGAACGGTTCTTCGGGCATTTCGACCGCTCGTCGGCGGCGTTCTACGAACTCGAACACCTCGATCCGCACTATCGACTCTTCTTCAAGGAAAACGTGGGCCCGGCTGCCGACGGAAGCCCGCCGGGACTCGAAGCGGATCCGGACGGCGACCGCATCGACATCACGCCCGATCTCGAATCCTCGATCGAGCTCTTCGAGGCCTACGAGGACGGGGCCGGGGACGCCTTGGAGCGCTATCTGGCGAAATCGAAGGAGAACTACGAGATCGGCATGGAGCACTTCGTTTACGAGGACCGATCTCGGATTCGCGATTTCCTCGACCCGCGACTGGCCAAGTACGCCAGGGGGTTGACGCTTCTTGGCACCATGCAGGACCACGTCGAGAAGTACTTCGAGCACCCGAAACTCCGCCAGATCGTGCAGTATACCCTCGTGTTTCTCGGGGGTGCACCGCGAAATACGCCGGCCCTCTACAATCTGATGAGCCACGTCGATTTCAACCTCGGTGTGTACTATCCCGAGGGCGGGATCGGCGGCGTCGTCGACGCGATGGTGACCCTGAACGAGGACCTCGGGGTCGAGTTCGTGACCGACACGCCGGTGACCGCGATCCGCGGAGCGCGCGGGAATTTCACCGTGCACACGGCGGACCGGGACTATCGATCCGACCTGGTGGTCTCGGATGCCGATTACGCCCACACCGAACAGGCACTGCTCCAGCCGGGGGACAGGCAGTACGACGAGGCATACTGGGAGTCACGGACGTACGCGCCCTCGGCCTACATGCTGTATCTCGGCGTCGAGGGCGAGGTCCCCGAATTGGCTCACCACACCCTGGTGCTTCCGGGTGACTGGAGCGACCACTTCGACACGATCTTCGAGGAGCCGTCGTGGCCCGAGGACCCGGCCTATTACGTCTCGGTTCCCTCCGAAACCGACGATACCGTCGCCCCGGACGGCCACAGCGCCCTCGTCGTTCTCGTCCCGATCGCCCCCGGACTCGATGACGACGAGGACGCCCGGGGGGCCTACCGTGAAAAGATCCTCGCGGACCTGGCCGAGGAAACTGGAACCGACCTCCGTGACCGCATCGTCTTCGAGCGCTCGGTCTCGGTCTCGGACTATCGGGAGCTGTACAACAGCAGGCAGGGCACGGCGCTCGGCCTGGCCCACACGCTCAGACAGACCGCGGTCTTCCGGCCCGGTCACCGCTCCTCGGCCCTCGATGGACTGTACTTCACGGGCTCGTACACGACCCCCGGCATCGGCGTGCCGATGACGCTCATCAGCGGCGAACACACGGCGAAGTACCTGCTCGAGGACGAAACGGCCTGACGATGCTCCGGTACCTGTTCGTCCTGTCCCGTCCGCGCTTCTGGCTCTACCTCGCAGGCCCCGTGCTCGTCGGGGCCGCCTACGGCGCCCCGAGCCTGGAGCGGCTCCTGTCACCGGCTGTCGGGCTAGTATTTCTCTACTTCCTGCTCCCGGCTAACGTCTATCTCTACGGCATCAACGACCTGTTCGACACGGATACGGACCAGTACAACCCGAAAAAGGAGAATCGAGAGACCAGCTATCGGGGCGGTCGGCTGGTGCCTGGCGCCGTGATCGTGACTGGGCTGGTGCTCCTTCCGGTGGCGGCGATGGTCCCTGCGAGGACGTGGGGATACCTGGGCGGCTGGGCCCTCTTGGCGACCGCCTACAGCGTCCCACCGTTCCGCCTGAAGGGGCGGCCATATCTCGATTCGCTCTCGAACGGACTCTACGTCCTCCCCGGATTCGCTGCCTACACGGCGCTCGCCGGAACCCACCCCCCGCTCGCCGCCGTGGTGGGCGGGTGGGCCTGGGCCATGGCCATGCACACGTTCTCGGCCGTCCCGGACATCGAACCCGACCGAACTGCCGGGCTCGAAACGACGGCCACGCGGCTCGGGGAGCGAGGAGCGCTCCGGTACTGTGGGCTCCTCTGGGGAGTGGCCGCGCTCGCCTTCCTGGCACTCGATTGGCGGCTCGGCCTTGCATTCGGCACGTACCCGATCCTCCTCGCAGCCGTCCGCAGGTCGGGCGTGTCGGTCGACCGGGCCTACTGGTGGTATCCGGCAGTCAACACGGTCGTCGGGGGGCTGTTGACGATCGGGGGGCTCTGGAGGCTCGTCTATGGATAGGCGGGCGATCGAAACGCGGCTGGACACCACCGTCGCCGACAACCGGTTCACCATCGCCGTGGTGTTCCCGACGGTGGGAGCACTCCTGTTGATCGGCAGTGCCGAGGGCTGGGTCCCGGCCCCGCTCTCCTTCGAGCCCACGCTCATCCTCTTCGGGACTGCCGTCATGCGGTTGCCCCTCATCGCGGGCGTGCTGCCCCTGCTCGATCGTCGGGGAACGATCGGGCTGCTCGCCCTGACGGGCTACGCCTACGGGATCGAGCTGATTGGCGTGCAAACCGGGTTGCCCTACGGTGAGTTCGCCTATCTCATCGATCTGGGACCGATGCTGTTCGGCGACGTGCCCCTGGGACTGCCGATCTTTTTCCTCCCGCTCGTGTTGAACAGCTATCTGCTGGTCCTCCTGTTGTTGGGGTCCCGGGCCACCGCGACGGGTCTCCGGCTCGGTGGCACACTGGCGATGGTCATGGCGATGGATCTGGTCCTCGATCCGGGGGCCGTGGGACTGGGATTCTGGGGATACGTTGAGGGGGGTAGCTATTACGGCGTCCCGGCGAGCAATTTCGCCGGCTGGCTGCTCTCCGGTGCCATCTCGGTGTGGGTGTTCGACCGAATACTGGTCCACGACCGGGTCCTCGAGCGGCTCGCGACCTGTCGGTTCATGCTCGACGATCTGATCAGCTTCGTCATCCTCTGGGGCGGGGTCAACCTGTACTTCGGTCAGTGGCTGCCGGTGGCTGTCGCGGTGCTGATCGGCGCCGGCCTGTTCGGGACCGATCGGTTCGACTTCGACGTGAGTCCCCGGCTGTTAGATCGTCGATTCGATGGGCGGTAGGAGATCGGTTTCGGGATGGTCCACCCGGTCGATCGCGGCAACGCGCTCGAAGACAGCGACCGGGTCACCCGAGAGTGCCCAGTGAAACCGGGTTTTGGCGAGCAACCACAGTTTTCGCCGGGTCGACAGCGTCGGTCGCTCCGAGAGGACGTCGTAGTTCTGGGCCACGATCGCCCGGTGGTAATCCGCATACAACACGGCGGAGACGAGGACGGCAAACTGGGTGTCCGCCGGGAGGTGTCGAATGCCGGCGACACCCGTCCGGTAGAGCTCCTCGGTTCGGCCGAGTTCGACTTGCATCGCCCGTCGGAAGCCAGCGTCCGCGACGCCCGCCTCGAGTTGTTCGACGGTGACGCCAAAGGCTTCGCGGATGTCCCCGGGGAGGTAGACCCGATCGTAATCGCGAACGTCCTCGCGGACGTCCCGGAGAAAGTTCGTCAGCTGGAACGCTTTCGCGAGCGCTGCCGCGTGGGGTCGTGCCCGCTCGATATCCTGTGTCCCCATCGCGGCGAGCATCATGTTCGCGACGGCCACGGCCGACCCGCGCATGTAGTCCTCGAGAGCCGCCCGGGACTCGTAGGGTTCGTGATCGATGTCCGCGATCATCGCGTCGATAAACCGTTCGACTTCCGCGTCAGGAACCTCGTGAGTATCGAGCAGTTCACGTGTTGCCAGGAGGACCGGTTCGTCCGTTGGCTCCCGCCCGAGTGCCGCGTCCCTGATCCCCTCGAGGCGTTCGCGCTGGGCGGCCGCGGCCATCGGTTCGGTCGTGTCGACGACGTCGTCAGCCACCCGGAAAAACGCGTAGAGAACGTAAGTCGAATGGCGGATCCGGCGCGGAAACATGCGTGTCGCGAGATAAAAGGTTCGGCCGGTGCGGCGATGGATCCGCTCACTGCGAGCGAGTTGGGACCGGGTTGGCATGATTGGTCGTGTCACACGTATGGGGGAAGCGGGGTTTGCTGTAGGGGTAAAGGTAAAACACGCCCCTTGTCCGGTTACTCCAGCCGGCGGGTCACCGTGCCGACACCTTTGCTCCGCCCTTCCCTGAAAACGAATCGCTGTCCCGGCTCGATAAGATAGGGGTTAAACTTGAACTCGACCTCGGTCTCGCCCGTATCGCCCGGGAGCAGCTGGCCATCGAGCGGCTCGAATCGAGCGGCTTCGCTCACCGTCTCGAGATGGACCACCGGCTCGTAGCCCGAGTGGATGCGGGTGGGATGATTGAGCACCATGACCTCCGCCTCGAAGCGCCGGGTCGGCGTCGGGTCGGCCGACCGCGGGACGAGGGCCATCCCCCGCTCGAGGGCTGCCTCCTTGATTCCCTTGAGGGCGATGCCGACGATTCGACCCGCTTCCGCCCGATCGACGCGATGGTAATGCATCTCGATCGATCGAACTTCGACCGATTCGAAGGTGCCGTCCGCGAGTGGACCGACCAGCAGTTCGTCGCCGGCGGCGACCGTCCCGGATTCGATCGTGCCGGAGGCCACCGGTCCGACGCCAGTGATCCGGTAGGTCCGGTCGATGTACATCCGGAACTCGCCGCCTGCAGCGGCCGTCTTCGGTAACGATTCGAAAAGAGTATCGAGGGTCGAAAGTCCCGCCATCGTGACCGCGCTGGTCCGGACGATGGGGACCACGCCGTCACCGATCTCTTCGAGCGCTGCCTCGATCCCGTGGCGGGCGACCGAAAGCGGGCTCCGGCCGGCCTGCCGAAGCAGGCGCTCGACGTTCCGATGAGCCTCCTCGACTGCCTCCTCGGAAACGAGGTCGGTCTTGGTGATCGCGACGATCGTGGGGAGGTCGGTCGCCAGCAGGACGCCCAGGTGCTCGCGGGTCGTCGCGGTGGGCCCGTCGTCGGCGGCGACGGTCAGCAGCCCGTAATCGAGTTTCTGCCCGAGGAGGCCCCTGATCGTCGTGGACAGCCAGGGTTCGTGTCCCACCGTGTCGACGAAGGAGACGACCCGATCGGCCGATTCGACGACCGTCGCCCGGTCCGACTTTCGGTCGGGTTTGTCCACCCGGACGGGACCGGCGTCGTCGAAGCCGTAGACGCCGTAGGAGAGGTCCGCACTCAGGCCACGTTCGACCTCGTGGGGCTTCACGTCCAGGTACGAGCGCATCCCGCCCTCGCCGTCGTCCGGGCGGCCCGTTACGAGACTCCCGACGAGCGTGCTCTTCCCGTGGTCGACGTGCCCGGCAGTCCCGACGATGAGATGGTCCGAGGCGATCTCGAGCGAGCCGCCGTCCCGCACGGTCGCCACGCCGACGATCCCGTCTTTGGTCCCCCAGGTCTCCACGTCCGCGAGATGGGCCCCGGCCTCCTCGGCGATCAGGTTCAGGACCTCCATCGACTCCGAGAACGCCGCGGGCGGGATGCCAGCGACGTGTCCCTCGTCGGTGACCCCGACCACGTAGGTGGCCTCGCCGTCACCGGAGAGGACGCGGTGGCGGAGCTGTGCGGCCAGGCTCTCGAAGCGAGCTTCGGAGAGATGGACCTCCCGGGAGAGCCGCTCCTTGAACTCGACGCGGCCGTCCGTGCGTTCGCCTTTCGAGAGGGCCTCGCGGAGTCGGGCCCTGTCACCGGCCATGCGCGCAGGTTGGCCAGCGCGGGAGTTAAGCCTACCCCCGCGAGCGGGGGCTCAGTCTTCGGTTCCGGGACCCGTGCAGTCTCAGCCCTCCGTTCGATACTCGTTGAGACGATCCCGGAGCCGCTTTGCGGCCACACCGGCCGCCCGGGCCCACTCCTCGCCGTCCTCGCCCGCAAAAATGATGCCCCGCGAGGAGTTCACGAGACCGACGCCATCTGCGAGGCCGGCGGTCGCCGCCGCCTCGATGTTCCCGCCCTGGGCGCCCACGCCGGGAACCAGGAACGGCAACTCGGGGACCTGCTCGCGCAGCGATTCGAGTTCGTCGGGCGCGGTCGCGCCCACGACGAGGCCCACGTTTCCGTATTCGTTCCAGCCCAGCGCGAGGTCGGCAACCTGTTCGTAGACCCGTCGCCCGGTCGCCAGTTCCCGGTCCTGGATGTCGGCTCCACCCGGGTTCGAGGTGCGACAGAGGACGAAAACACCCTTCTCTCCCCGGGAGAGAAACGGCTGGAGCGAGTCGCCGCCGAGATAGGGGTTCACCGTGATGGCGTCGACGTCGTCGAGGAGGTCGGCGTACTGACGGGCCGTGTTGCCGATGTCTCCCCGCTTGGCGTCGAGCACGACTGGCACGCCCTTCCCCTCGGCGTAGGCCACCGTCTCCCGGAGGGCCCGCCAGCCGTCCGGATCCTCGTAGAAGGCGGCGTTCGGCTTGTACGCCGCGGCGTACTCGTGGGTCGCGTCGATGATCCGGCGGTTGAACGCCCAGCGGGGCAGGTCGGCGTCCCCGACCGAGTCCGGGAGTCGATCCGGGTCGGGGTCCAGCCCGACGCTGACCACGCTGTCGATCCGGTCGATCCGCGCCGACAGATCCGCGAAGAAGCTCATTGAGACTCGTGGGTCGCCCGGAGCACATCAATCACGCGCTTTACCGCCGCCGCTCGTTCGACGAAGACCACCGTCGCCGGCGGCGTGGTCGCTTTTGGCCTGGCCGGTAGGCCGGCCGCCGCTGCGGCATCGAGCACCGCCTCTGGCCAGTGACGGAATTCCAGGACGAGCCGGTCCTCCTGCTTGGTGGCTTCGAAGACCGTTTTTCCGCCGACGACCACGGCATACGCCGGCTCGCCGAGTGTCTCCGCTCCGCTCCGGTCTTCGACCACGACGGAATCGAACGGCGGGTCAGCCAGTCCCTCGAGTTCGGCCCGCAGGAGGGACGCGATCCGGTCCGGGTCCCGGATTTCCTCCTCGACCATCAGGATCGCAACTCCCGTGTCACGTCGGTCTCGGCCTCGGGAACGTCGAGATCGGCCTGTCTGGCGCGCAGTACGGCAGCCGCCCCGGCCGTGATCGAGAGCTCCTGCTGGAGGCTATTGATCGAGGCCACGGCGTCGCGTCGGTCGGTCCCGGCGTCCACGAGGGCGTCGATGACGACTTCGACCGGGGACCGGCGCTGGAAGAGCGTCTCGTCGGGGGTGAACCCGTCCGGGATCGTCACGTCGGCCACGTCGAAGGTCACACGGAGATCATCGGCCTCGGTCTCGAGGAGCCCGCGGCCGGTCCCCAGCTCGATGAGGCGCTTTGCCTGGTCGGGCGAGACCCAGTTGCGATCCACCGCCAGGTCCACGACGAAGGCCTGTTCGTCGAGGCGATCCCGGCCCGCTCGCTTGAACGGCGCGGCCACGGCGACGCGGAGACTCATCGACGGACGAACGGCCGCCCGGCCCTAAACGGTTGCCATCGGTCGGGGCAGTGTCCGAAACGAGAGGTTTTAGTGCGCGCTGGGGCTCCCTAGGGATATGCAAGACCAGGGCCGCTCCACGCGAACCAAGACCGGTGGGCGCATTCACCCCCACGGCACGAAGGAGAAACACCAGCTGGGCCGGAACCCGACCGAGACCCAGTTCGACGAGCCGGCCTACCGGACCGTCGACGCCCGTGGCAACACGACGAAGATCCGGGCGCTCGCGACCGACGTCGCGAACGTGACCGAGGCCGGCGAAACCGAGCGCGTCGAGATCGAGAACGTCGTCGACAACCCCGCGAACCCGAACTACGCCCGGCGAAACATCATCACCAAGGGCGCCATCATCGAGACGGAGCTCGGATTCGCCCGGGTGACCTCCCGACCGGGCCAGACCGGCCAGGTCAACGCGATCGCGGTCGACTACGAACCCGACGACGAGTAAGTCCTGCCGGTCCGGAGGTCGAACCCGAGAACGAATTACAATCGGCGGTTCCGACCGGATTTTCTCCCACGCTCCGACCCGGACAGCTACTGGAACCCGAGGTGGCGCTCGTGG
>JBKGZU010000002.1:0-39369 GCA_046543215.1 Halodesulfurarchaeum sp.
TCGGATTCGTGGGCGCACTCCGTGAGATATTCGAGCCGGCACCAGTGGCAGAATCCGACGAATCCACCCCCTTTGTTTCAGCTGTAGAATCGGCCGTAGTCTGGTTGTTTTTGGTATTTTGTTCTCCAGCTGAAACATCGGTTTTGTCCGTGTCCGATGTGTGTGTGTTATCAGTGCCCGGTGCTCGTGTGTCGTCCGTGTCCGATGCGCGTGTGTCGTCCGTGCCTGGTGCATCTCCCGCGACGGGCGTTTCGCCCCTTCGGTCGCGGGCGTTTTCGAGAACCGGCCTGACGTCGGCGGTGGTCACGGTCACCGCCTGCTCGTCCATCCGGTCGATGACCTGCGAGACGGCCCGGTCCGGGTCGGCGGCGCCGGCCAACAGAGTAACTGCCTCGCGGTCTGCGTTGAGCCCGGCAGCAGTCAGGCGTTTGACGATCCGGACCGGTGACGAACGCGGCACGGACTGAGTGAGGCGTCTCGGTCCCAAAAGGATAGCGACTGGGACGGGTCGCCCGGTCCCAAAAAGAATACTGACCTGGACGGTTCGGCCATGGGAACGTTAAAAGGGGAAAGTGGAGTAGTCCGGGGCATGGGTCGCGAGGAGGCAGGCGAGGAGCCAGGTCGGGACGAGGGCGGGTCTGTGACGGGCGATTCCAGCCCGGAGGAGACCGAATCCGGCCTGGAGCGTTCCGGGTCGGACGGCCCGACGCCGCCACCGACGTTCGCCAGTCAACGCGAGCCCGATCCCCGGGATGGACCGAGATCCGCACTCGAATGGATCCGGCAGTCAGACTCCGAGTGGGTGTCGTTCCTCCGGGAAATCCTCGTAAGCATTCTCATCGTCCTCGCGGTCGGCATGTTGCTGTACGTCGTCAGCGGCGTCTGGCCGCCACTGGTCGCCGTCGAGAGCAATAGCATGGATCCCCACCTCCAGAAGGGCGACCTCGTACTCGTGATGGAGGAGGGTCGGTTCGCGCCCGACTTCGCCGCCGGGGACACGGGCATTGTCACGGCCGAAACCGGAAGCGAACGGGACTACAACCGCTTCGGCGGTCCGGGAGACGTCATCGTCTATCAACCCTCCGGATCCGAATCGGCCACGCCGATCATCCATCGGGCCCACTTCTACGTCGAAGAGGGGGAGAACTGGTACGATCGCGCGGATTCGAGCCTGATCGAGGCGGACTCCTGTGACGGTCTCACCGCCTGCCCGGCCCCCGCAGACGGGTTCATCACGAAGGGCGACAATACGGTCACGAACAACTACTACGATCAGACCCGGGGGATCAGCTCGGTCGTGGAGCCGGAATGGGTCCGGGGAACGGCGGTCGTCAGAATTCCGTGGCTCGGGTGGATCAGACTGGCCGCCTCGGACCTCGACTTGCCGCTTGTCCTGACGGGGCCGGGAGCTGGCAGCCTTCCCGTCGCGTAGCTACGGGACCGATTCTCCACGCGAATGGATAGGTCGGAAACCGTTCGCCCCCGACCGCTATTCGACGACCCGAGAGCCGAAAACGATCGTCAAAGAAAATCGAAGTCCCTTCGACGATATCGCGGCCGGGGCTCCCCGGTAAGCGGTTTGTCCGGGCACTCCACGTCTGTCCGAGCGTTTCTCGTCTGTCCAATCACTTCACGTCCCACCCCGACGTGCGGGTCGGCCGATCACTCCGCGTACAGGGAATAGAGGATGATGCCGAAGCCGACGACCGCGAGCAAGCTCTCCATCACGATCGCCCACTCCCGCGTGGTGATCAGGAGCTGGTCGATGATGCCACCGAGCATGGCCCCGAAGGTGATCACGGCAAAACCGATCGAGAGCCACCGGAGTGGTCTCGCCCCTGTCCGGCGGTACGCCCGGTAGGCGAAGTACGTGATGAATCCACCGAGCACGACGGACAGCGTTTTCAAGACGACGATCAGGCCGGTAATTTCACTCATGTTTCGCGTCGAACCTCCGCCCACAGTGTTTCGAGTCGCTCGTCCGTCGATTCCGAGGCCCGCTGTATGCCGACGGTGATCCGGTGGTCCTCGTCGAGTTCGATCGTGACTTCCTCGAAGGCGATCTCGTACTGTGTGGTATGGTGGCCATCGGACTGTATTACCGTCCGTTCGGAAAGCAGCGAGGCTTCGGTAAGAATGTCGAGTTTGCGGTAGGTCGTCGAAAGCGGCAACTCGCAGTCCTCGGAAAGTTCCTTTGCCGTCAGGGGTTCCTCGAGATGCTCGATGATTCGACGACAGTCGCCGTCCTCGAGGGCGTCAAAGACGGCCTGGGAATCTGGCACGTCGACACCCCCCAACGGACCAGCTACCATCAATAAGAGGGTGGTGGTGTCACGCTAATAACTCCGTCGGCTTTTCGATTCCGGGGCCAGTCCGGCCGATTGGCGGGTCGATTTCGCCGAAACTGACTCCTATACCGTCGGAACTGGCTTCCATACCACTGGATCTGACCCCGGGACGGTTCAATGATCGCCGTCAAAACGAGCCTGAAGAAACGGGGAGACGTCGCCGACGTCACCGATTCTCGAGTCCGCCTGGAGAACGGTCTCGGTTTCCTCGACCGGCACCGAGAGGCTAATTTCTTTGGTCCGGCCGTAGCGACCCTTGCTCACGACGACCGCGTTGACGATCCCCAGCATATCGAGTTCGCTGATGAGGTCGGTCACCCGTCGCTGGGTGAGGACGTCGGCGTCGATCTCCCGGCAGAGTCGCTTGTAGATGTTGTAGACTTCCCCGGTGTTGATGTTCCGGACGCCGTGTTTCTCGTGGAGCACGATCGCATACAGGACGAGTTTGGACTGTGTCGGGAGGGTGCGGACGACCTCGACGACCCGATCGAGTTCGATCTTGTCCTGGGCCTTCCGGACGTGTTCCTCGGTGACTTCCGTCGCCTGTTCGCGCTCGCCGAGTTCGCCGGCCGTCCTGAGGAGATCGAGCGCGCGACGCGCATCCCCGTGCTCCTGGGCTGCGAACGCGGCACAGAGCGGAATGACGTCCTCGGAGAGTGCGTCGGGTTTGAACGCCACGTCAGCACGCTGGGTCAAGATGTCCCGGAGTTGGTTCGCGTCGTAGGGCGGGAAAACGATTTCTTCCTCGCCGAGGCTGGATTTGACACGCGGATCGAGGAAGTCGGTGAACTTGAGGTCGTTCGAGATACCGATGATGGACACCCGGGAGTTGTCGAGGGAGGAGTTCATACGGGAGAGGTTGTAGAGGACGTCGTCACCGCTTTTCTCGACGAGTTTGTCGATCTCGTCGAGCATGATGACCGCGACGCGCTCGACGTAGTCGACGGCCTCGAAAAAGGTCGTGTACACCCGATCGGTCGGCCACCCGGTCATCGGCACCATCTCCATCTCCTCGCGGTCCGCCTCGAGCATCCGGATTTCGCCCTCGAGGTCGGTCATCGATTCGAACTCGGTTTCCTCGATGGTCATCGAATCGCCCTCGACGAGCTGTTCGATGTCCCGGAGGTCGGCCAGTCGGTCCTCGACGTAGTCCTGGTTGCGACCGATGAACGTGTTCGCGAGCTGAGCGAGCACGCGGTATTGGGTGTCGGTCACCTCGCAATTGATGTACTCGACTCGGCAGGGCACGTCGTACTTCTCGGAGGTCTTCTCGAGTTCCTGGCTGACGTACTTCGCACTCGCGGTCTTCCCCGTGCCCGTCTTCCCGTAAATGAGGATGTTCGACGGCGTTTCCCCGCGAAGGGCAGCGACGAGAATCGTCGCCATCTTGTTGATCTGGTCGGTTCGATGTGGAAGTTCGTGTGGCGTATAGGAGGGGCGGAGGACTTCCTTGTTCTCGAAGATCGGTTCGCCCGAGAGGAGGTCGTCGAACAGTCCCTGTTCGTTCCCGGATTCGTCTTCGAGCACCTCGTCGAGGTCGACGTCGAAATCGCGTTCGGTCCCGGCGTGTCCGGGTTTCGGTGTGTCCTCTACCATGTCAAACCGGCCCCTTGGTTCAAGTGCGACAGGGAACGGAACCCCCCGAAAGTGCGACGGAAAACCCTCATACCGAGGGAATTGGGGTGGTTTCCGAAAGAGGTCTTGTCCAGTTGATGCAGACGAAGCTGGGGGAGTGGGGTAGACAAAAAAGTATCGATCCGGTCGATATTACGCTTGGTCGATCGGGTCCGCGCGGCGGAGCTGGTTCGTCGATTCTCGTCCGCGCTCGATTGACTTGGAACCCGATTCATTGTTCTCCTTCCGGACCGGCGCTGATTATCGTCCTGGTTCGGGACCCTCGACGAGTCGGATTTTCCGCTCGTTTTGGTCGCGAACCGATTCTCCGTTTCGGTTGGATTCGGTGGCAGGCCGAATCCGATCACGTCGTCTCAGCCCAATTTGGCTGCGAACTGGTGGGTCACCGGACCCGGTCCAGTTATGATACTGATCCAAGATGTGAGCCGACACTACTTGATTTTATTGTTTAGGGATTGAAACGATTGGGGTTTTACGCTGACATCGGCCGGTTCCGGAATCTACGCGGGGTTGCCCCCTACCCCTTCGTTTCAACTGGAACGAGAAACCGGCGTATCCCAAACCCGCTCATACGAGACGAAATCTTTATGTAGCCTGTCTTTAAACAATATCCGTAAACCAACTAAATAGACAGATTATGTTATTGTTGTTATTTTATAAGTTGAACAAATCATCTTCTTTACCCCTCTCGTGAAAATTTGTGTGGTGAGGGTTGAGTTCTCCAGTTGAAATGAAGGGGTAGGGGCGCTCTCTTGGGAAACGATATCTTGTACTCCACATAACAAAATAATTATATTTTTTGGAGGATTATGGCCGTTTACCCGCTCAAAACCCGGGATTCATCCGGTTTGTCCTGTCGCAAATACTGGGAATAAACGAAACGCCGACCATATCCGGGAGAGCCGAAACCATCGCAAAAACAATCGAAATATCGGACCCGCGAATGGACTTAAGTTGATTCGGCGACGAAAGGCACGTGTCCGGAGGCTTCAAGCCCCGGGACGCACAAGAGGAGCCATAAATGGGACTGCTCGGAAGTCTACGCAACAGCATCTCTCGGGTGGCGGATTCGCTCTTCTCGAGCGATGCTGAACCGAAACGAATCGGGATCTACGGGCCACCGAACGCCGGCAAGACGACACTCGCCAACCGGATCGCCCGGGACTGGACCGGCGACGCGATCGGACCGGAATCCCGGATCCCCCACGAGACGCGTCGAGCCCGCAGAAAGGAGAACGTGGAGATCGAGCGGAACGGCCAGACGGTCACGATCGACATCGTCGACACGCCGGGCGTGACCACGAAGGTCGACTACACCGAATTCCTCGATCACGACATCGAGAAGGAGGAAGCCGTGCGGCGCTCCCGGGAGGCAACGGAGGGGGTGGCGGAGGCCATGCACTGGCTCCGCGAGGACGTCGACGGCGTTATTTACGTCCTCGATTCCGCGGAGGACCCTTTCACGCAGGTCAACACCATGCTCATCGGAATCATCGAGTCCCGGGACCTGCCGGTTCTCATCTTCGCGAACAAGATCGACCTCGAGGAAGCCCAGATCAGCCGCATCGAGAACGCGTTCCCCCAGCACGAGACGGTACCGCTCTCCGCTCTCGAGGGGGACAACATGGACGAAGTGTACGACAAGATCGCCGCGTACTTCGGGTGACCGGAATGGCAGGACTAGATCACGAGACGGCAGACGGGGTCGAAATCGAACTGATCTCGGGCCAGCGCATGCGCGAGAAGACCTCGATGGAGAAGATCCGGATGATCCTGGACGACGTCCGGGCCGGGAACATCGTCATCCTCGAGGAGGGGCTGACCCCGGACGAGGAGTCGAAACTCATCGAGGTCACGATGACCGAGATCAACCCCGATGACTTCTCGGGGATCGAGATCGAAAGCTTCCCGCGGAACAAGGCCACGGACGGTGGATTTCTCTCCAGGTTGATCGGCGCCCAACCCACGAACGCGAAACTCACCGTCATCGGCCCGGCAAACCAGATCCACTCCCTCCAGAAAGACGACACGCTCATTCGAGCGCTCATCTCGGGGAAATAGCGATGCCCCACCAGTGTACGAACTGCGCCTCGGTGTTCCCCGACGGCTCGAAAGAGATGCTTTCGGGGTGTCCGGACTGTGGCGGCAACACCTTCCAGTACATTCCCCCGGGCGCCGATCCCGAGCAGTACGAGCCCGAATCGACCGACCCCCCTGACCCCCCGATATCGGAGGATTCGGTCACCGGAAAGGTGGGCCGGGCGGCCTCGACGGTCCGGGAGTACGTCAACGCCCGTCGCGAGGAGGAACCGGTCGAATCGGAGACGACCGAGGACACGGCTCCAACGCCGGAGACCGATTCCGGGACCGACCGGGCCGAGGCTTCGACTGGAGCGGACTCCGGGGCGTCGACGGAGTCCGAGAAATCGCCCGAGGACCGCGCCCAGGCCTCCACCCGCGGCGAGGTCGCGGACCTGTCGGATCTATCCGATGGGTCCGCCTCCGAAACCACGGGCTCAGGGCCGACCGCCGACCGGGTAACGAGTCCATCGACCGATTCTGAGGGGGGAACCCCCGAGTCCGATTCGGGCCGATCCGAATCTCCCGGGGATCCGTCGGGAGATTCAGCCGGACCGCCACGAGAGAACGCCCGGGTGGTCGACGAGCCGAACGAGGCCGCGACGACCGACCTCGAGACGCTGCGTGCGGAACTCAACGATCAGTTCGAAAGTATCCGCATCGTCGAGCCGGGCCAGTACGAACTCAACCTGATGGAGCTGTACGACCGGGAAGAACATATCATCGCCCTCCGGGAGGACGGCAAGTACAAGATCGAGGTCCCGGACAGCTGGCGCGAGGGCGACGACCGGCCCTGATTCACCGCGAACTGACGCGAATTTAACTCCGATTCAACGCGAATTTAACCACGATTCGACGCGGATTTCATCTCGATTGAACGCGGATTCCATCCCGATTCGACTTTGCTCACACGCCGATTCGAGAAACCGGTTTCAACCGCCCACTCGAAACCGTCGAGCCGCTCGATTCAGGCGGGCTTTTTCGTCGAGAGCCGGAGCAACTGATACCACCCACCCAGCACGAGCAACAACCCGACGAACACGCTGAAAGCGCTTCCGTTGTACACGTTGACGAGTGCCGTTTCGGCCAGCGCGACGATCGGCAGCCCCGCCGCGGTGAGGGAACTCGTCTTTGCCCCCTCGCTTCCGAGCAGGCCGAGCAGTCGATCGATCCCGTAGACGAGCGTGCCGCCGAGGAGCACGGCCCAGGCCCCGACCGCGCTGGCCCGGATGGAGAGACGCACTGACGAAACCATACCGTACGTCGGGAGCGGAAATCAATTAAAACCGCGTCAGACGGAGCGCTGACGCCGACACCGGGTTATTAGTCGCTGCTCGTGCTACCCGCATCCGGATGCCGACTCGCGATTCCCGAGACCTGCGATGGCTGCTCCGGGCCGGAAGTGGCGTCGCACTGTTGCTGGCGGGACTGCTCGTCGTGTCCGTCGGCGGCGCCGGCTTGTTGACCGGGCTGTTCCGCGGGGCGGGCGCTCCCGTCGAGACGGCCCAGCCTGCCGCGTTTGCCATCGCCGGCCTCGCACCGCCGGTCGTGCTGTTCGTCGCGACCGCCTCGGTGACAGCGGAGACGACCGCCCGCCGGATGGCCGGCGCGGGCGCCACGCTGGCGATCGGCAGTGCTGCCGTCTCGGGATTCGCCGGGGGAGTTGGCGGACTAAGCGCCGGAAGTCCGCCCGCGATACTGCTCGCGGTCGGGTACGTCGCTGGAACGCTCCTGGCCGTTGCTGGGCTCGTTGGCGGGGTAACCGGGCGAACGCCGTCGAAACGGCCGAACGCCGGTGGGGTCAGTTGGGAGGCGACGAAGGAACGCCGAAAGCGACACTCGAGCCCGGGCGTCGCGCCGGCGGACGGCGGTTCGACCGACTCGGAGCTTTCCTTCCCACTGGATAGCGACGACGAGGACGCGACGGAAGACGAACGGAACTGAACGCCCGACCGTCCCCGTGGCGACCGCCGACACGCCGCGGCCGGAGCGATTTTCCCGCTGGGCCGATTCGGTCAACCCATGACAATTCGGTGGTCCACGTGAGCGTTCGCGAGGAGTTCGACGCCTGGGCGGCCGAGGGCCGGGACCGCGGCATGGAGGACCGGCACTGGCACACCGCCAAGGAGGCACTCGCCCGGATGCCGATCGAATCCGGTGACAGGATCCTCGATCTCGGGACCGGAAGCGGGTACGCCCTCCGGGCGCTTCGCGAGCGCGGAATCGAGCGGGGCTACGGGATCGACGCGTCCCCGGAGATGGTCGCAAACGCCGCCGGCTACACCGACGATCCGGCGATCGGCTTCATTCGCGGCGACTTCGAGACCCTGCCCTTCGAAACGAATGCTATCGATCACGCCTTCTCGATGGAGGCGATCTACTACGCCGCGGACGTCGGCCAGGTGCTTTCGGAACTCACGCGGGTCCTCCGCCCGGGTGGTACCTTCTACTGTGCGGTCGATTTCTACGAGGAGAACGTGCACTCCCACGAGTGGGAGACCTTCATCGAGGTTCCGATGACCCGCTGGAGCCGCGAGGAGTACCGCGAAGCGTTCCGCGAGGCCGGCTTCCACGTCGCCGCCCAGGACAACGTTCCCGATCGCGAGGTCGACATCCCACCCGCGGACGAATTCCCCACCGAATCCTTCGAGACCCGCGAAGCGATGGTCGAGCGGTACCGAACCTACGGCACGCTGCTCACGGTCGGGGTCGTTCCGTAATGGGGGGATGGCTCGGGGGACCCTAGTCAGGACCGCCCGATAAGACCTGCACGGCCGCGGTCGAAAACCCGATTTGCAGCGGTTCTTCGGGCTCCTCGTCCGTCTCGACGAGCAGGTCCCGGTCGCCGAGCCGGCAGTGGAGGGTGTAGCCGTTCCCCCGAAACTCCGCACTCTCGAGGGTCGGTTCCAGGGTCGTCTCGCCCGGTCCGAGGTGGATGGCCTCCGGGCGGACGGACAGGGTGTCACCCCGAGAAACGGGTTCTTCCACAAGCACTTCAAATCCGCCGGCGACCGTGGCGACCTGCCCGTCGACGGACTGGACCTCGAAGAGGTTGTTGTCCCCGAGGAAGGAGGCGACAAAACGATTTGTGGGGTGCTGGTACACCGCCTCGGGCCGGCCCACTTGCTCCACGCGCCCGTCCTGCATCACGGCGATTCGGTCACTCGACGCCAGCGCCTCGGCCTGATCGTGTGTCACGTAGATCGTCGTGATTCCCAACTCGACCTGGATCTCTCGAACCGTCCGCCGAAGCCGGTCCCGGAGCCGGGCGTCGAGGGCGCTCATCGGCTCGTCGAGGAGGAGCAGGTCCGGTCCCGGCGCGAGCGCCCGGGCGAGTGCAACCCGCTGCTGTTGCCCGCCCGAGAGGGTGTCCGGCTCCCGGTTCTCCAGCCCGGTCAGGTCGACGAGGTCGAGGAGCTCCGCGACGCGAGCGTCCGTCGACACGCCGCGGGGCGGGTCGTGGAACTGCAGCCCGTAGGCGACGTTCTCCGCGACGGTCATGTGGGGAAACAGGGCGTAATTCTGGAAGACGATCCCCACGTTCCGGTCCTCCGGCGGCACGCCGGCCATCGGTCGCCCGCCGATTCGAACCGTCCCCGTGGAGGGCTCGGTCAACCCAGCGATGATCCGGAGGGTCGTCGTCTTTCCACATCCGGAGGGGCCGACGAGGGTGAAAAACTCCCCGTCCTGGACGGTCAGTGACACCGAATCGAGCGCCCGTTCGTCGCCGAAGGCCTTCGAGACCTCGCGCAATTCGAGCCCGGTCATGGTTGCCACCACCCGCCGACGCGATCGATGACGACGAAGCTTCCGGCGGTGACCGCAAGCAGGAGCGTTCCCATGGCCGTTGCCGGACCGAGGGTTCGGCTCCCCAAGTACCGCTCGACTGCGACCGGCATGGTGTAGCTGGCACTCCCCTCCGCGAGGATGACCGTCGAATCGAACTCACCGACGCTGATCGCGAAGGCCAGAGCGGCCCCGGCGACGATTCCGGGCACGATCAGTGGGACTTCCACGTCCAGCCGGACGCGCTGTCGCGAGGCGCCGAGGACCCTGGCGGATTCGACGAGCTGCCGGTCGATACGGCCCAGAAGCGGAGCGACCGTCCGGGCCACGAACGGATACGCGGCCACGGCGTGGGCCGCGACGATCGCCACCGGCCCGGTCACGGTCACCCGGTACCCGAAGATCTCGGTCCCGAACACGAGCCCCTGGAGGAGGCCCAGTCCGAGGACGATCCCGCTCACCGCGAGCGGGGCCATGAGCACCGCGTCGAGGACCCGGCTGCCGACGAACCGCTTTCCCTCGAGGACGGCAACCGTCACGCCCATCGGCAGGGCGATCAGCAACGTCGCGGCACCGAACGCGAGGGAGTTCAGGATGGCGGGAAGCGGCTTGACCTGGAACGGGGTCCCGGCGAGCTGGCGCTCGAGGAGGAAGGCGTAGTGCTGGAGTGTCACCCCGTCCGGCCCGGTCAGGCTCTCGATCACCATGCTCAGGATCGGCCCGAGAAAGACGACCAGCACGACGAGCCCGTAGGCGAACAGTCCGATCCGGCGCGGATCCCGGAGCGAGCCGAACAGCGGTTCGCGGTCCGGACCGCGGCCGAGCCCGGAAAACCCGCCCTGCCCGCTCTCGTAGCGAAGGTAGGCGTAGGTCAACGAGAGCGTGATCACCGTCTCGACGACGGCCAACCCGGCGGCCTGGGCGAGTTCGAGTTGCTGGACGTGGGCGTACAACCACACCTCCACCGTCGCGAGCTGCAGGCCGCCGAGTGCCAGCACGATGGGGAAGGACATGAACGTGAAGAGGAAGGTGAGAAGCGCCCCGGTCAGGATGGCGGGGAAAAGCTGTGGCAGTGCCACGTCGTAAAACGAGCGGATCGGCCCGGCTCCCAGCCCGCGGGCAGTTTCGAGCATCGACCGGTCCAGTCCCTCCCACGCGGCCGAGACGATCCGGGTGATCAGCGGGGCATTGTAGAAGGCGTGGGCGACCACGATGAGCTGCAGGGTGTACATCGGCGAGACCGGGCCGAGCCCGACGATCCCGAGAACGTCGTTGAGCACGCCCTGGTCCCCGAACATCGCGACGAAACCGATCGCCACCATGATCGACGGGAGGACGAAGGGGAGCATCGTGAGCGACCGGATCGTTTCCCGGCCGGGAAACTCGTACTGCGAGAGGAGATACGCGCCGGGAAGTCCGAGCGCGAGACTCGCCACCGTCGAAAGCAGCGCCTGGTAGACGGTGAAGCCGATCAGCCCGAACTCGACGGCCGGAAAGCCGGCCCGAATCCAGTCGAGAATCCCGCGGGGGACCCCGAGCGGCTCCGTCACGAGCCCGCTCGCCGCGCCGAGATAGAACTCGGAGCCGAGCACGGCGAGCACGGAACTCGTCCCATTGACGGTGTCGCCGAGCCCCCTCGCCAGAACCGTTCCGACCGGGTAGTAAAACATGACCACCAGCACGGCGGCCGTCACGGCGACGGTCACCGGGAGCGCGTGCTCCTCGGCCCGGGCCCGCAGGCGGTTTCCCGATCGGTTCGTCCGCGATGTCGCCATCTTACCCGCCTGCGATCTGTTCGGCCCACGCCGAAATCCAGCCGTCCATCGATCCCGCGAGTTCCTCGTAGGTGTGTGTCACCGTTTCCGGGGGCCGGTGGGCGTATTCGGCGAAGTCCGCGGGCGGATCGGCGGTCGTCGTGGCCGGGAAGGCGACGTTCCGCACGGCGATTTCGGACTGGGTCTTACCTTCGAGCATGAAGTCGACGAACGCGGTGGCCAACTCGGGCTTTGCGGCGTCGGCAAAGCGAGCCATGCCCTCGGGGACGGCATAGCCCTGGTCGTCGAGGAAGGCGATCTGGTGGCGCTCCATGTCGACGTCGTTGCGGTTGGCGTACACCTGATCGGTCGAGTAGGACACGACCGCCGGCCGATCCTCGTCCGTGTAGGCCGTGTAGGCCGCGTTCCAGTCCCCGAGGATTCGGGCCCCGTTGTCCACGAGGGCCTGCCAGTAGTCGAGATACGCGTCTTCCCCGCGGTTCGCGACCGTCCAGAGCAGGAACGCCCGTCCCGGATCGCTGGTCTGGGCGTTCTGCAGGAGGAGGGTGTCCTCGAAGGCGGGGTCGGTCAGGTCCTCGAAGGTCCGTGGCTCGTCGATCTCGCCCGCGTCGTAGACCAGACTGATGTACCCCGTGTCGAAGGGCACGGCGCGGCCGGCCGGATCGAACCGGAGGTCCTCGATGACGCTGTCGTCGTTCGAAAGCTCGTCACCCGGAATGGGATCGAAGAGCGCCGTTTCCCCCAGTTTGTCGTCCACTCGGACGAGGTCGTCGGCGTTGAGCCCCACGTACACGTCGGCCTCGACGCGCTCGTCGTACTGGGCCTGCTGGATGAAGTGGTTGAGTCCCGAATCGGGGGTCAGCCACTCGATCGTGACCGCTGAATAGGCCGATTCGAAATTGTCCTTGATCCACTCGCCGGGGCTCACGCTCGGTGAATCGATGAACGGTTCGTAGGTCGCGACCCGAAGCGTGCCGCTCAGTTCGTCGGTCCCTCCACTCGTGCCCGTCGTGGTTCCGGTGCCCCCGCCGTCCGAACCTCCTTCGGGACCGGCACAGCCGGCGAAAGTCGCCACGCCCGCTGCGCCCGCACTCTTGATGAACGTTCGCCGCTTCATTACCGAGTTGTTTTACCTGGTGGTACAAAAACCCGAGGGTGCCGGCCCTCAGGATCCCCGCGAGGACGCCACCCGGCCGAACGTTTATCCCCGAACACGGGACCACTCCGGCCCATGTGACCGCTCGCTCGGCCACGTTCCGGAAATAGCGGGGCGAATCCGCGTCGACCCGGTCGGACCAACGTGGATCCCCGGCCGCCCTCGGCGGCGTGACACGCCGTGGCCGCGACCTGCTGGTGTCACCTGCTCGCCATAAAGGCGATCCGACGAAAACGGGCGTCTTCCGACCCGCAGCGAGCGGGTCTCCCCTGCCCCATGGACTGGACGTAAGTTCCTCGACGCCTAGACTCGGGTAATGAGCGATTCGGCAGGGCCACTCTCCCCGGACCGACCCGACGTCGACCGGTCGTTTCGGGTCGAGGCGCCGTTCGATCCGGCCGGCGACCAGCCCGAGGCCATCGAGGCCCTGGTCGGGGGGTTCCGGTCGGGGATGGACGCCCAGACCCTCCTCGGGGTCACCGGCTCCGGGAAGACCAACACCGTCTCCTGGGTCATCGAGCAGCTGGACGTGCCGACGCTGGTCATCGCCCACAACAAGACCCTCGCGGCCCAGCTCTACGAGGAGTTCAGCCAGCTCTTCCCCGAGAACGCCGTCGAGTACTTCGTCTCCTACTACGACTACTACCAGCCCGAGGCCTACGTCGAGCAGAGTGACACCTACATCGACAAGGACGCCTCGATCAACGAGGAGATCGACCGGCTGCGTCACTCCGCGACCCGATCGCTGCTCACGCGGGAGGACGTGATCGTCGTCGCTTCCGTCTCGGCCATCTACGGACTCGGCGACCCGACGAACTACGAGGAGATGGCACTGCGGCTCGAACGGGGCGACCGAATCGGCCGCGAGGAACTCCTCGCTTCGCTCGTCGACCTCAACTACGAGCGAAACGACGTCGACTTCACCCAGGGCACGTTCCGGGTTCGGGGTGACACCGTCGAGATCTTCCCGATGTACGGCCGCTACGCGGTCCGGGTCGAGTTCTGGGGTAACGAGATCGACCGGCTCTCGAAACTCGATCCGCTGGAGGGAAGTGTCGTCTCCGAGGAACCGGCCACCCTGGTCCACCCGGCCGAGCACTACTCGCTGCCCGAGGACCGCCTCGAATCGGCCATCGAGGAGATCGAGGCCGACATGAACGCGCGGGTCCGGTACTTCGAGCGGCAGGGCGATCTGGTCGCCGCCCAGCGCATCGAGGAGCGGACCACCTTCGACCTCGAGATGCTCGAGGAGACCGGCTACTGTTCGGGCATCGAGAACTACGCGCTCTACCTCTCGGATCGCGAGCAGGGCGAGGCCCCCTACACCCTGCTGGATTACTTCCCCGAGGAGTTTCTCACCGTCATCGACGAGTCCCACCGCACGGTCCCCCAGATCCGGGGCCAGCACGAGGGCGACCGATCCCGCAAGGAGTCCCTCGTCGAGAACGGCTTCCGGCTGCCAACCGCCTTCGACAACCGCCCGCTGACATTCGAGGAGTTCGAAGCTCGAACCGACCGAACCCTCTACGTCAGCGCAACCCCGAGCGAGTACGAGCGCGAACACTCCGGCCAGGTGATCGAGCAGATCGTTCGGCCGACCTACCTCCTCGACCCCGCCGTCGAGGTCGCTTCGGCCGAGAACCAGATCGACGACCTGCTGGCCCGGATCGACGACCGGGTCGAACGCGAGGAGCGCGTGCTCGTGACCACGCTCACCAAGCGAATGGCCGAGGACCTCACCGAGTACCTCGAGGAGGCCGGGGTCCGGGTCGAGTACATGCACGACGAGACCGACACCCTCGAACGCCACGAACTCGTTCGGGGCCTCCGACTGGGCGAGTTCGACGTGCTCGTGGGCATCAACCTCCTCCGGGAGGGGCTGGACATCCCCGAGGTCTCCCTCGTGGCCATCCTCGACGCCGACCGCCAGGGCTTCCTCCGCTCGCGGACCTCGCTCATCCAGACGATGGGCCGGGCCGCCCGGAACCTCGGCGGCGAGGTCGTCCTCTACGCCGACGATGAGACCGACGCGATGCAGGACGCGATCGAGGAGACCCGTCGCCGCCGGGAGATTCAGCGGGAATTCAACGAGACTCACGACGTCGAGCCGAGCACGATCGAAAAGGCAGTTGGCGAAATCGACCTCCCCGGCTCCGGGGAGGAGACCACTGCGATCAGCGGCCTGGAGCCCGGCGACGAGGCAGAAGCCGCCGTGTTGATCGAGGACCTCGAGGAGCGGATGGAATCGGCCGCCCGGGACCTGGAGTTCGAACTCGCGGCGGACATCCGGGACCGGATCCGCACCCTCGAGCGGGAGTTCGACCTCGATTCGGGGATCGAACCGGCCCCCGAGGACGGCGGCGTCCCGGTCGAGTGAGACGGGCCGACTGGCCTCGGTTCCTCGACCCCAACTGTTAGGCCGACGCTGGCCGTCTGTCGGGTATGATCGTCGTGCAAAACCGCTTCGAAATCGCCGCTGGTCACGAGGACGCGTTCGTCGAGCGATTCTCGAATCGCGAGGGAGCCATCGAAGCGCGTGAGGGGTTCCGGGACTTCAAATTGCTCCGGCCGGCCGACGCGGACACGAACACCTTCGTGGCGATGACCGTCTGGGACTCCCGGGCGGACTTCGAGGCCTGGACGGACAGCGAGGAATTCGCCGACGCCCACGGGGGCGACGCCCCTCGCGAGATGTTCGAGGGGCACCCGACCCTCGAAATTCACGAGGTCGCCCTCGAGGCGACACCGGAGACGCGCTCGGGCCACTTCGATCGCTGATTACAACCGCCGTTCGAGGGATCGGGCCGTCTCGGCGCCGATACCCGGCACGTCCTGCAGTTCCGCGGCGGTCGCCTCACGGACCCCCTCGACGCTCCCGAAGCGCCCGAGCAGCCGCCGCCGGCGCTCCGGCCCGATCCCGTCGACGGATTCCAGGACCGTGGAGACGTCGTCCCGGAGTGTCTGGTGGTACTGGACGGCAAAGCGGTGGGCCTCGTCCCGCACCCGCTGGAGGAGGTGCAGCTGTGGAGCGTCGTGGTCCCAGTCGAACTGCCGGGTGGGCGTGTGCACGACTTCCTCCCGCTTCGCGAGCGAGACGACCGGCACGTCCCACCCGGCGGCGTCGATCGCCTCCCGGGCGGCCTCGAGTTGCCCGCCGCCCCCGTCGATCAGCAAGAGGTCGGGGTCGGGTCGTTCGTCCCGCCCCTCGATGGCCCGGGTCGCCCGCCAGGAAAGCAGCGCGGCCATGTTGCCGTAGTCGTCGTTTGCCTCCGCGAGTTTCTTCCGGCGGTAGTGGGCTTTCTCCGGCCGGCCGTCGACGAAGACGACGTTGCTGCCGACGACCTCCCGACCACTCGCGTGGCTCACGTCGAAGCCCTCGATTCGTGACGGGACGGCAATGTCGAACGCGTCGGCGAGGGCGCGATGTCCGTCCTCCCGCGGTGGCCCCTGGTGGGCGTTCTTCATCGCGAGATCGACCAGCCGCGCCTCCCGTCCGGCACCGGGGACGCGCATCGTTACGCCCGCCGCGTCGAGCCACTCGGACACCTCCGTGGACTCCGGGTCCTGGGGCACCAACAGGACGTCCGGCAGCGTCCGTTCCGCGTAAAACTGTGGAACGAAGGCTGCAAGAATTCCGGGAACGGCGTCCCCGTCCGCGGGCACCTCCACCCGGTACTGCTCGCGGTCGACGAGCTTGCCACCGTCGCTGTGAAGGCGGGCGACCGTCGCCGTCGTTCCCTCCACGGCCACCCCGAGGACGTCGACGGACCGCGAACCGCCCGTGTCGACGACGGCGTCTCCACCGGACCCGTGAAACGCCCGGACGGTTTCGAGTCGGTCCCGGAGGTGGGCGGCCCGCTCGAAGGCCTGGCGCTCGGCGGCTCGCTCCATTTCGGCAGCCAGCGGTTCGGCGATCGCGCCGGTTTCGCCCTCGAAGAAGGCCGTCGCCTGGTGGAGCCGTTCCTCGTACCCTGGGGCGTCGATTTCGCCGGTACAGGGGGCCGAACAGAGGCCCATGTCGAAATCCAGGCAGGGCCGGTCCCGGTTCGCGAACTTGTGGTCCGAACACCCGCGCAGGCCGGTCGTCTCCCGGATGGCCTTGAGGACCGATTCGAGCCGTCCCTTGTCGGTGAACGGGCCGTACGCCGTCGCGCCGGAGTCGGGGTCGCGGGTGATCTCGATCCGGGGGAATTCGTGGCCGGTCAGTTGGACGAGGGGGTAAGACTTGTCGTCTTTGAGCCGGACGTTGTATCGCGGCTGGTGGCGCTTGATGAGGTTCGCCTCGAGGAGCAGCGCCTGGGTCTCCGTGTCCGTCACCGCCACGTCGATCGCGTCGGCCCGGGCGACCATCTCCCGGACCCGCTCGCTCCGGGGATCGGCGTAGGTCCGCACGCGATCGCGGACGTCGACGGCCTTCCCCACGTAGAGGACTCGATCGCCGTCGAAGAACTGGTAAACGCCGGGCTCGCGGGGGAGCTCGGTGGCTCGGGACCGCACCCGGTCGGCGTCCATACCGGCGCTACCGGCTCGACGGCTTTGAATCGACCGCTACGGTGGGGTCGATGGCGTCCTCGAGTTTTCCGATGTCCGACTCGCTGAAGCCCGCCGCCGGCAGTTCCACGTCGCTCCGGCCGGCGAGCTCGACCGTCACGACGGCGGCCCGACTCCGCATGTACCACAGGACGAGGCCGACCCCCACGAACACCGCGAGGAGGCCGCCGAAGAAGAGCACGTCATCGAGGAGGGCAAAGAGCGTCTGAAAGAGGCCGAACATCTCGCCGATCCATCCGACTCCGGTCTGGCTGGCAGCCCCCTCGGTCGACACGTCCCCGATGACCCCCTCCAGATCCAGGAGCGCCCCGGCGATCGTCAGGGCGACCCCGAGGACGAGCCACTTCGCCCCGGCCCCGAGCCACCGGCCCGTCCCGCTCGCGTGTTTCGACAGGCCGGTGACGTTCGGTCGATGAAAGGTTCGGACGTTCGGTCCCTCGACGTTCGGCGTGAAGACGAGGACCCGATGGCTGGTGACGACCAGGGCGGCCTCGTGGCCCGCGACCTTCGCGAGCACCGACTCGCCGGCAAAGAGCAGCTGGTCGACGTGAGACTGCCAGCTCATCGACTCTTCATTCGCGGGAAGGCCATTTGAATCTATCCGGTACGGGTACTGAGAACGGCCCGCAAACGGCCGGGTCCGGGCCGACGGAGTCGGTTACTCGATGCGGACCCCACGCGCCTCGAGTTCCGCGAAGAACGCCGACGGTTCGAGGGTCTCGACGTCGTTCTCGGCGGCCGCGTCGCGCTTGGACTGGCCGGGCTGTTCGCCGACGACGAGGAAGTCGGTGTTGCCCGAAACGCTACTCGTGGCCGAGCCGCCGTGGGTTTCCACCAGCTCCTGGAGCTCGTCGCGGGTCCACCCCTCGACGCGGCCCGTGAAGACGACGGTGAGGCCGGCGAGTTCGTCCCCGCCGGTGTCAGCCATCGGTTCGGGATCGACCCCCCGTTCGCGGAGCCGCTCGATCACGGCGGCGTTACCCTCGTTCGCGAAGAACTCGCGGATCTTCGCGGCGACAGTCTCCCCGATCCCCTCGACGGCCCGAAACTCGGCTTCCGTGGCGTCCACGATCGCGTCGAGCGTGCCGAAGTACCGCGCCAGGTCTCGCGCCAGGGTCGGCCCCACCTCTGGAATCCCGATGGCCGCGAGGAAGTCCGGAAGTGGGGGCCGTTTCGAGGCCTCGAGCTCGTCGATCAGGTTCGTGGCGGAGCGCTCGCCCCACCCCGGCAACGCCTCGAGGTCCGCGACCGAAAGGTCATAGAGGTCGGCGACGTCGCGCTCGATCAGCCCCCGCTCCACGAACTCCCGGGCGGTTTCCTCGCCCAACCCCTCGATGTCGAGGCCGTCCTCGCTCCCGAAGTAGGCCACGCTCGCGACGAGCTGGGCCTGGCAAGTGAGCCCACCGGTGCAGTAGTGGAGCGGCCCCTCGCGCTCGACCGGACTGTCACAGACCGGGCAGGTGTCAGGCATTTCGAAAACGCCCGCCGAGCGAGACTCGACGACTGCGTTGACGTAGGGGATCACGTCGCCGGCCCGCTGGACCTGGACCACGTCGCCCACGTCCACCCCCAATTCCTCGATCTCGCGCTGATTGTGGAGGGTGGCTCGCGAGACGGTGACCCCGCCCACGTCGACCGGATCGAGGAGCGCGACCGGGGTGAGTCGTCCCGTCCGCCCGACCTGGACGACGACGTCCGTAATCCGGGTTTCCTCCGAGCGGGCCGGGAACTTGTACGCGAACGCCCAGCGGTAGTGTCGTGCGGTGGTTCCAAGTTCTGCGCACGCCGTCCGATCGTTGACCTTGAAGACGACGCCGTCGATCTCGTAGTCCAGCTCCTCGCGGGCCTCGCGGAGCCGGTGGCGATACTCGATCGCCCCCTCGATGGTCGAAACCACCTCGAAGCGGTCGTTCACCGGCAGGCCCCACGAATCGAGTGCCCGGTGTTCGTCGGCGTGGGTTTCGAGTCCGGTCGAGGGAGCCGGTCCACTCGAGGCGTCGGCGGCCTCGAATTCGGCTTCCGTTTCCCCCGCAGCGAGCACGTCGTAGGCGAACCAGTCCAGGGGCCGCTCGGCGGTGACCGATGGGTCGAGCTGGCGGAGCGTCCCGGCGGCCGCGTTCCGGGGGTTCGCAAAGGGGTCCTCGCCGCGCTCGACCCGCTCGCGGTTGTACGCGTGAAAGTCCGAGAGTGGGATGTACACCTCCCCTCGAACGGCGAGGTGAGCAGGCGGGTCCCCGGCGAGCCGGAGCGGGACGGTCGGAATCGTCGCGACGTTCTCGGTGACGTCGTCGCCTTTTTGGCCGTCTCCCCGCGTGGTGGCCCGCTCGTAGACGCCGTCCTCGTAGATAATTTCGACCGAGAGCCCGTCGAACTTCGGCTCGCAGACGTACTCGGGATCCGCGACGGTCCGGCGGACCCGCGCGTCGAAGTCCCGTGCCGCCTCGTCGTCGCTGCCGGCGTCGATCGAGAGCATCGGGACGACGTGGGCGACCGTCTCGAGTTCGTCGAGTGGTTGGCCCCCGACCCGGCGGGTCGGACTGTCCGCCGTCTGGAGGCCGAAGGTTTCCTCGAGTGCCCGGAGCCGGTCGAAGAGCCGGTCGTAGGTCCGGTCCGCGATCACCGGGTCGGCTTCGAGGTAGTAGCGATAGTCGTGGTATCTGATCGCCTCGCGGAGAATCTCGGCCTGGGCGGCTGCGTCGGCCTCGGAGAGGGACTCGACCGGCTCGAACTCGAGATCCGGGTCGGACACGTATGGGTTGTCCGTCGGGGGGTCCCGTGGAGTCATATGGATGGGTTGGACGGTCCCCGTGTTTTAGGTTTGGGACCCGCCGGCACCGGTTCGGACGATTCGGACCCGTTTCGACCACGCGACTATTCGGCGGTGACCAACTCCAGTTCGCGTTTGAGACGTTCGGTAACGTGTTCGATCGGATCGGCCTGTTTGAACGTCATCTCGACGGTCGTGCCGTCCTCGTCGTCGAACGTGACCGACCCGTCGAAACTCCGGCAGAGCCACGCGATGACCCAGAGTCCCACCCCGCTGCCGTGGGCGAGTGGTCGTTCCGTGCCGGACTCGATCGGCTCGACCTCGGCGATCGGGATTCCCGGTCCGTCGTCGGTAATCGTGATTCGAACCTCGCTCATCGTCTTCGTCCCGACGATTTCGACGCGTCGCTCTGCTTCCGGGGCGTGATGGTGGTCCATCGCGTTTTCGAGGGCCTCGCGAATGGCGTGCTGGATGGACCAATCGGCCTGGACGTGCAGGTGCTCGGGGAGGTCAGTTTCGACGGTGACCTCGGGGTATCGGTCACGGAACCGCGTTACCTCCTGGTCGATTACCAACGCCACGTCGATCGGTTTTCCCGGATCTTCGCCGACCTCGATGTCGTTGAGAATCTGTAGCTTCTCGCTCATCTCGAGGAGATCTGCCGTGCTCTCCTCGATTTCTCGGAGCCAGGAACCGACGTCCTGGTCCGCGTTACGCTTCCGGGCCAATGACAGGAATCCCCTGACGACGGTCATGTCGTTGCGGACGTTGTGTCGAAAGAGCCGCTGGAGGACCTGGAGTTGCTGCCCCGTGGCGATAGCCCGCCGCTTCGAGGCGTCGAGTTGCCGCTCACGAAATCGCACCACCCCGAAGATGAGGGCCGCGGAGAGCCCCACGAAGGCCCACCCCTTGACCGTCTGAATGGCGAAACTCGAAGAGCCGCTTCCAAACACAAAGAATACCAGCCGATCCGACAGGGCGATCCACAGGATTCCGAAGAGGGCGTACCCACCGGCGATGCGTCGGGGGGTAAACTCGAAAAACTGCCGGAGTTTGACCATACCAACTGATAGTTTGTCCCCCGGGATTGTGAACGTTTGTCAGACAGCAAGCGAAACCCCGTCGATCGGCGGTCGAATGCCGCCCCGGATAGCAACACTTACAAACGCCAAATTACATAGCAGTAATATAGCTGCTGAGGAATATGCACGCCAGACATGACAGGTAAGAACTCCCCGCCGAATCCGGGCGGTCCGCTCGTGCCTCCGACCAGGCAGGTCTCGGTCGGGCACTTCGAATTCGAGCGCGGCGGCTCGGTCGACCTCGACGTCGCCTACGAGACCTTCGGGGACCCGTCGAACCCGCCGGTCCTCGTGACCCACGCCCTGACGGGCAGCCAGTACGTCACGGGCTCGGGGCCCGAGGGGATCGACGGGCAGGCAGCGGGCTGGTGGAGCGACGTCGTCGGCCCGGGCCGGGCCGTCGACACCGAGCAGTTCTACGTCATCGTCGCCAACGTCCCGGGCTCCTGCTACGGGACCACCGGCCCGGCGTCCTTCGGCCCCGACGGGGAGCCCTACGGCCCGGACTTTCCACCCGTGACCATCACCGACTGGGTGCGCGCGCAGGCCCGGCTGCTGGACGAACTCGACGTCGGCACACTCTATGCAGTCGTCGGGGGGAGCGTCGGCGGGATGAACGCCCTCGAGTGGGCCCGCACCTACCCCGAGCGGGTCGAGCGGATCGTCGCCGTCGCGACGGCGTTCCGGGTCGATACCCAGAACCTCGCCCTCGACTCGATCGCCCGGCGGGCGATCACCCAGGACCCGAACTACCGGGGCGGCAACTATTACGGCGGCCCCGGTCCCGAAGACGGTCTGGGGCAGGCCCGCCGGATCGGCCACGTGCAGTACCTCTCGAAGGACTCGATGCAGAACCGGTTCGGCCGCCGGGCCGCAGATCGGATGCTCGCCGGGCTCGAGGACCCCACCGCCGAGGCCTTCGACTACCGGGACGTGGCCTCCTACCTCGATTACAACGCCAGCACGTTCACCGACCGCTTCGACGCCAATAGCTATCTCTACCTGCTCCGCGCGATGGACGAGTACGAGTTCGCCCGGAACCACGAATCCCCGGTGGAGGCTCTCGCGGACTTCGAGGGATCGGCGCTCGTGCTGAGCTACACCGGGGACTGGCAGTTCACCGTCGAACAGGGCCGGGAGATCGCCGACGCCTTCGAGGCGGCCGGCGCCAGCGTCACCTTCGAACGGATCGTCGACGACTACGGCCACGACGCGTTCCTGGCGCGTCCCGAAACGGTGATCGACCCGCTCGCGGATTTTTTGGAGACCGGCCCGTCGAACCGTGAAAACCGGGAAATTCGGGCGTCGTCCTGATCGTCCGGCGACACGTTCCCCGGTCTGGTCGCCGGGCCCCCGTCGGTCAAGTGAGCCGAAAACGCCGCCTCTTTCTGCTCGCCGAGCGTGTTACTCGTCTGCTGCCTCGAGGACTGCCTCGACGGAATTCGGCACCGTCTGTGGATCCCGACCGGCCGCAGCGGCGGCGTCGGGATCCTTGAGGAGGTGGCCGGTGGTGAGACAGACGACCCGCTCGTCGGGAGCGATCTCCCCGGATGCTCGCAGCTTCCGGAGGCCCGCCACCGAGGCGGCACTCGCGGGCTCGACCCCGATGCCGTCTTCGGCGAGGTCGCGCTGGGCGCGGGTAATTTCCTCGTCCTCGACGGCGACGGCCGTGCCCCCGGTTTGCCTGATGGCCGGGAGCGCCTTCGGCCAGTTGACCGGCTCGCCGATTCGAATCGCCGTGGCCCGGGTCTCGACTTCCGCCCACCGGGTGACCTCGTCCGCGCCGCGCTCGATGGCCTCGACCAAGGGCGCCGCGCCCGCCGCCTGTACGCCGGTGAGGGTCGGCACCTCGCGTTCGTCGATCTCGCCGGCCTCGACGAGTTCCCGGAAGGCCTTGTGGAGCGCGGCGGTGTTCCCGGCGTTGCCGACCGGGAGGACGATGCGGTCCGGCAGGTCGCCGGTCTGGTCGCGGAACTGCTCGACGATCTCGAGGCCGATGGTCTTCTGGCCCTCGAGGCGGAAGGGGTTCAGCGAGTTGAGCAGGTACACCTCGCCCCGGGCGGCGAGTTCCGAGACGATGTCCAGGCAGTCATCGAAGTTCCCCTCCACCTCGAGCATCGTCGCCCCGTGGAGGCTGGCCTGCGCGAGTTTTCCCGCGGCGACCTTCCCCTCGGGGAGGAGGACGAGCGTTTCCTTGTCCGCGCGGGCGCCGTAGGCCGCCAGCGCGGCGCTCGTGTTGCCCGTGCTCGCACAGGCGAGTCGGCCGACGCCGATGCGTTCGGCGACGCGGACGCCCACGGTCATCCCGCGGTCCTTGAAGCTCCCGGTGGGGTTCATGCCCTCGTGCTTGATCCGGAGGTCGGCGACCCCCACGTCGGCCTCGATTTTCGGCGCCTCGTAGAGCGGCGTGTTCCCCTCGTCGATGGTGACGCCGTGATCGACCGGCAGCGCGTCGGCGTAGCGCCAGACGCCGCTCCCGGAGAGCGAATCGAGGCCGTGGTACGTCTCGTACCGGGCCTCGAGCAGCGAGCCACACTCCGCACACTCGTAGATCGGTTCCGCGAAGGGGGCGTAGGTCTCCCCACACTCGATACACGCGAGCCAGACGCCGTCCTCGCTTTCCTCGGGAACGGGGCCCGAGAGCGACAGGTCAGTCATGGCTCAACCCAGCAGGTCACGCTACAAATAGGACCCGAAGCCCGCAACACTAATCGAACCGACGCGCCGTATCGCCCGGGCTAGAGCGTCGCTTTCGTCGCGCCGTTCTCGGCCGTCTTGGCCTTCTCCTCGAGCCAGTCGACGACCTCGCCCACGATGTCGATCTCGACGGCGTCCGCGAGGGCCTTGTACTCGACGGTGTGGTTGATCTCGTGGATCGTGTAGCCGTCTTCGGTCTCCATGAGGTCCACACCGAGCAGCCCGCCGCCGACGGCGTCGCTCGCCCGGCGGACGAGGTCCGCGATTTCCGGAGTGATATCGAGGACCTGGGTGTCGGCCCCGCGGTGGGCGTTCGTGATCCAGTGATCCGCCGAGCGGATCATCCCGGCGACCGGCTCGCCGTCGAGGGCGAGCACGCGGAGGTCCCGCCCGGGTTTCTCGACGAACTCCTGGATGTAGAAGATCTTGTGTTCGTAGTGCCCCAGCGTTTCCTTGTGTTCGAGGATGGCCTCTGCGGCGTGGTCGTCCTCGATCCGGGCCATCAGACGCCCCCACGAGCCCACGACGGGCTTGAGAACGACCGGATACCCGAAGTCTTTGATCGCCTCCAGGGCGGCCTCGCGAGTGAACGCGACCCGGGTATCGGGGGTCGGAATGCCGGCCTCCTCGAGGGCCAGGCTGGTCTTCACCTTGTCCGAACAGGTGCTCGCCACTTCCGGCGAGTTGACGATCGGCACGCCGTATGAGGCGAAGAACTCGGTGACGTACATCGACCGGCTGGTGGCGACACACCGGTCGACGACGATGTCCAACTCGGCCGCGTCGACGCTGGAGCCCGAGAGGCCGAACTGCTGTTCGCGCACGTCGATCTTGACGACCTCGTGACCCCGCTCGCGGAGCTCCTCGAGCAGGAGCTTCTCGTCCGTGCGGATCCGCGAGTAGAGGAGGCCGACTTTCATTACTCCCCCCAGTCCTCGTCGAGCTCCGGCGCCAGATCGAGGACGACCGGGTCCTCCTCGATGACCTCGAGTTCGCTCCCGCAGGTCGCACAGTCGACGATCTCTCCGACTTCGATCGAGTCGTGCAGGGTCACCTCGGCCCCGCATTCCGGACACGTTGTCATAGCAGCCAATCGTAGGCGACTGATTACCTTAAGCGTTCCGAACTTATCAGCAATAATATACTATCTGGAGCGGCCGCTCTCGGCGAAAAACCCGCCTGCGAACCGGATCCCGGAGTCGAACTGTCGTTGAATCGAGCTGATAGTATCGGTTATCGGAGTGGTCCTGGACGCGGGCGGTCCCGGGGCCGGTCGGTCTCACACATACTGTTCGACTGCCTCCTGACGGGTGGTTTCGGCGTCCGCGAGCGCCGCCCGAAGCGACGCGAGTTCCGTGCGATCGGTCTCGAGCGCCCGGGTGGCCGATTCGACGGCTGCCTCGACCCGGGCTGGTGCTGGGCCGCCCCGCGAATCGCGAGCGGCGACGCTCTCCCGCGGCTCGAGCAGGGTCTCGATCGTCGCCCGGTCGACGAACGCGTCCAGCTCGTCCCCGGTCACCGCGACTGTCGCCTCGGCGAGCGCGTCGAGCGTGACGCCCGGATCCGGGGCCCCGCTGTCCAGCTCGCCCGCGTCCGCCAGTGCTTCGGCCGTCGTCGCGACGATCTCGTGGGCCGTGCGGAACGGGAGGCCGCTCCTCGCGAGCTCGTCGGCGATCCCGGTCGCCGTCGAGAACCCCTCGCCGGCCGCGGTTTCGAGCACTTCCTCGTTCCAGTCGAGGGTGCCGACGGCACCGGCCGTCACCCGCACCCCCTCCGTCACGTCGTCGATCGGGCCCCAGACGTGTGGGGTGGCCCGCTGGAGGTCCCGGTTGTACGCCCGGGGAAGCCCCGCGATCGTCGTCAGGAGGCCCTGGACGGCCCCGGCGGCGTCCCCGGCGGTCGCCCGGACCAGCTCCAGGCTGTCCGGGTTTTTCTTCTGGGGCATGATCGAGGACGTCGAGCTGTAGGCGTCCGCGAGATCCACGAAGTCGCGGTTCCCGAAGAGTATCAGGTCCTCGGCGAGCCCCGAGAGGGTCACCGAGACGCCGGCGATTGCGCTCATCGACTCGAGGAGCACGTCCCGGCCGGCAACTGCGTCCATGCTGTTCTCGACCAGGCCGTCGAAGCCGAGGAGTTCGGCCGTGCGCTCGCGATCCACGTCGAATGGAGTGCCGGCGAGTGCCGCCGCCCCCAGGGGCGAACGGTTCGTCCGCTCGAACGCCCCGAACAGGCGTTCGGTGTCACGGGCGGCCGCGCCCGCGTACGAGAGGAGATAATGGGCCACCGTCGTCGGCTGGGCCGGCTGGAGGTGGGTGTACCCGGGCATCACCGTCTCTGTGTGCTCGGCGGCGACCTCGAGCAGCGTCTCGCGAAGGGCGAGGACGGCTTCGATCGCCTCGAGCAGGTCCGCCCGCAGCTGGTAGCGAATGCAGGCTGCCACCTCGTCGTTGCGCGACCGACCGGTGTGCATCCGCCCGCCTTCCGGGCCGATCGCGTCGATCACGGCCGTCTCGATGGCCTCGTGGACGTCCTCGCCGTCGGGAAGCGCCCCGTGACCGGCCGCCTCGACCTCGGCGAGCGCGTCGAGGATGGCCCCGGCGGTGTCCTCCTCGATGATCCCTTGTTCGGCAAGCATCACGACGTGAGCCCGGTCGACGGCCAGGTCGGCCTCGAAGATCCGGGCGTCGGCGGCCATGGAGGAGAGAAAGTCCCGGGCCGGGCCCCCGCTGAAGCGATCCCGGCGGACGACGGTCTTCTCGGGGGTTTGCTCCGCGGGCTGTTCCGATGTGTCTTCTGTCATTGGTGCCGGTTATTCGCCGTCCCCGCCCGAGACGTCCGCGGCGAAGTCCGAGACGTTCGTCGAGGCCTGGATCGAGGCCGCGAGCCGGTCCTGGAACCCGTGGTACTTCGCCACGCCGGTGGCGTCGCCCTGCGTGATGTCGTCCATGATCGCCTCCGTGTTGAACGAGGCCGCAGCCTCGGAGTAGACGCCCTGATCGCTCTCGCGGGCGACCGGGCGGGCCTGTCCGCCCTCGAACTTGATCGTCACCGTTCCGGTGACGGCGGTCTGGGTGTCCTCGATGAAC
Organism: Halodesulfurarchaeum sp.; assembly: GCA_046543215.1. Lineage (GTDB taxonomy): Archaea > Halobacteriota > Halobacteria > Halobacteriales > Halobacteriaceae > Halodesulfurarchaeum. The sequence continues at coordinate 26,963 of JBKGZU010000002.1, forward strand.
GCGTCCAGACTGTCCACGAGCGGCGAGGCGAGCAGGCCCTGGTAGGCCTTTGTCGCCCACATGTCGTCGACCTGCTGTTTGAACGCGATGGTCTCGGCGGTGAGGACGTAGGACTCGAGGGCCTCGTGGGCGGCGAGCAGCGTGGTCGCCGCCGGGTGTTCGTAGTTCTCCCGGACCTTCAGCCCGAGAATGCGGTCCTCCATCATGTCCGTCCGGCCGACGCCGTGGGCGCCGGCGACCTCGTTGAGCGTGGTGATGAGGGACACGGGGTCCATGGCCTCGCCGTCGAGGGCCACCGGGACCCCTTCCTCGAACTCGATCTCGAGGAGTTCGGTCTCGCTGCCCGGCTCGGCGGTCCACTCGTAGATGGCTTCGGGTGGGACGTAGCCGGGGTCCTCGAGCTTGCCGCCCTCGATCGAGCGGCTCCAGAGGTTCGAGTCGATCGACCAGGTCCCGTCGTTGCCGCTGTCGACGGGCAGGCCCTTCTCCTCGGCGTACTCGATCTCCCACTCGCGGGTCAGATCGAGTTCGCGCACGGGCGCGACGACCTCCATGTCTGACTGGCGCCAGACCGCCTCGAAGCGGAGCTGGTCGTTGCCCTTGCCGGTGCAGCCGTGGGCGAGGCCGTCGGCGCCGACGTCCTCCGCGACGGCCTGGATCGTGGCCGCGATGACGGGCCGGGCCAGGGCGGTCCCGAGCGGATAGCCCTCGTAGGTGGCGTTTGCCTTGACGGCGTCCATGAGGAGGTCGGCGAAGGCCTCGGTGGCGTCGACGACGTAGTGCTCGACGTCGAGGGCCTCGGCGGTCGCCCGGGCCTCCTCGAACTCGGCTTCGGGCTGGCCGACGTCGACGGTGACGCCGATCACTTCGTCGTAGCCGTACTCTTCTTGCAGCAGCGGTACCGTGACGGTCGTATCGAGCCCCCCGGAGAAGGCGAGCGCGACGGTGTCGTGTGACATTGGTTGTAGGTTGGGAATTTCACCACGCCGACGCTTCTGTCGGGCGTGGCGTTCGAGACGAATGGGGTCGGAGTGGATGGATCTGGGGTCAGAGAGACCCCCCTCGTCGTCGCGAGGAGTGAAGAACAGGCCCCTGGCTCACGGACCGAACCGGCTGCCGTGGCGTCAGGGGCGTCATCGTACCCGTTCTTATCAAGTCGGAGTATTTGAATCCTTCTTTCCACGCGCGAGCCGTGCACTCCGCCGGCGGCCGTCAGGGCGCTTATGTGTGTCCTCGTCGTACGGTCGGGTCATGAACGGAGACGGCATCGACCTCACGACGGTCCTCAAGGTGCTCCTCGCGTTAGTCCTCCTTTGGATCGGGTTTCAGGCGCTTTTCATCGTCCTGAACCTGATCGGCGAACTGGTCAAACTGCTGGTTTTGACGTTTATCCTGGCCGTTCTCGTCCTCCTCGCGTATCGGCTCCTCCGGGGGGTCTGGTCCTAACCGTTTCCAGCGGTTTTTACCCATCAGGTGCTACTTCCAGCCGTGTACAGTCTGAACGTGCCGGTCCCGGCCGAAGTCAGGGAGCTCGCGAGCCAGCTTCGGCCTGCCCTGTCCGGCTTCGACCGGATCCGCCCCGCCCGCACCCGGACGCTGGTCCTCAAGCGGCTTCCGGCCAGTGACCGACGGAAGTACCTCGAGGTGGCCCGGCGGGTCCGGGAAGCCCTCGCGGGGACGGCCCCCTTCGAAGTCCGGGTCACGGGAACGGCGGTGTTCGACGACCCGCCGCGGGGGCCCGCCCCGGTCGGCTATCTCGCGGTCGAGGGCCAGGGCCTGTGGACGATTCACGACCGGCTCGTCGATGCCTTCGGCCCAGTCGAATCCCTGGAGGGGCCGGATTACGTTCCACACGTGACCCTGGCCCGCGGTGGCCCTCGGTCAGCTGCCGACCGGCTTCTCGCTCGCGAAATCGAGCCAGTCACGTTCACCGTCGAGACCCTGGAGTTCTACGACAGCGCCCACGACGAGCGGATCGAGGCGCTTTCGCTCCCGGCTTGACCCCTATCTTCGGTCGGTTCAGGGTTCCGGCGGATCGCCGTCGTAGGCGGACCGATCGCGGAAGAAGTTCAACATGGCGTACTTCAGCTTGCCCGGCTGGATGTCGATCAATTCCCGGCGCTCCTCCGGCGGGAAGTCCGTGTTCACCGTGTAATCGGACATCTGGGTGCGCGACGCGGCGGTGTAGCGTCGGTCGATCAGCGCCCGCACGCCGATGTCTTCCGGGGAGCGGAGCACCCGCCCGATCGCCTGGCGGGTCTTCCGGACGGTGGGGATCTCGACGGCGTAGCGCCAGCCGGCGTTCTCCTCGCGGTGGCCGAACACCTCGTCGTAGGCCTCCTGGATCGCCTCGGAGCGTTCGTCGAGGCGGGGGTAGGGGACGCCCACGACCGCGACCGAGCGGGCGTCGTCGCCGTCGAAACTCACCCCCTCCGCGAGGGTCCCCCACAGCGAGGTGAACATGGCTCCGTCCGTTCGCGAGACGAAGCTCTGCCGCTTCTTCTCGACGGGCACGCCCGGTTCGTCGAGGTAGGTCGTCGCGTCGACGTCCCCGTCGAGGCGCTCGTGGTATCGCGCTGCCTCCGAGTAACTCGGGAAGAAGACGAGCGTGTTCCCCGGCGTGAACTCGATCGCGTCCCGGAGGGTGTCCGAAACCATTTCCTGAATGCCCGGGTCCTCGCGCCGGCTCGCGAAAAGCGGCGGGACGTCGACGGCGAAGGTTCGTCGGTTCTCCTCGGGGAAGGTGAGCCCGTAGGCCAGTTCCTCGGGGTCCTGGAGGCCCAGCACCTCACTGAGCACGTCAAAGGGGCGCAGCGTGGCGCTCATGAGGATCGTCGAGTGGACCTCCTCGAAGAGCGTCTCGGTGACCGCCCGGGGGATGCAGTTGAAGAGTTCGGCCCGCCCATACACCTCGTCCGTCGAGTCGTCCCGGCGAACGCCCAGCGTGGGATAGCGACCGGTCTGCTCGCCCTCCTCGAGGTAGCGGTCGATGAAGTCCGCGGCGAGGAGGGTCTGGGACTCCCGGCGGGTCTCGGCGTCGCCCTCCCGGTAGGCGGTTTCGTACTCCTCGTCCAGGACGACGCCGAGCTTGACTGCGTCCTCGAGGTCCGATTCGATGCCGGGCCCGCTGTACTTGTCGAGAAACGCGCGGGTGAGGTCGTCTCGCCCGGTCTCGTTCGTCACCGGGACGTCCAGCCAGTTCCCCCCGACGGCCTCGCGGTCACCGAATCCGAAACTCGACTCGTAGGTCTCGACGAGTCCCTCGCGGAACGGCTCGAAGATCCGGCGGGCTCCCTCGGCCCGCGAGTCCTCGACGTCCTCGGCCTCGTTTTGGGCCTCTTCGAGGGTGTTCTCGGTGAGCGTGCGGGTCGCGTGGTCGCGGGCGGCGTCCTCGACGTTGTGGGCCTCGTCGAAGACGGCGATGACGTTCTCCGGGTCGCGGTCCAGCCACCGGAAGAACTGGGCCCGGATGGCGGGATCGAGCAGGTGGTGATAGTTGGCCACCACCAGCTCGACGCCGTTCAGCCCCTCCTTGAGTCGCTCGTAGCCACAGGAACCGCGGCTTTCGGCGTAGCTGTAGACCTCATCGGGGGTGCGGACGCCGTCGAACAGCCAGGAGACGAAGCCCTCCCCCGGCTGGGTCAGGTTCTCCCGGTAGTGCTCGCAGGTATGCGACTCCGAGAGCTGGTCGATTTCCGCCTCGACGGCCTCGATTTCGTCGATGACTGCCTGTCGCTTCTCCGCGGCCCCCTCCGAGCCGCTCTGGGCCTCCTCGAGCAGCCAGCGTTCCCGGTCCCGCAGTTCGGCCAGTTCCGCCTCGAGTTCGACGACCTCGCGGGTCGTATCCCGGAGCACCTGGCACTCCTCGTAGCCGACGTCGATGTGACACATCGAGGCCTTGCCCTTGAACACGGCGGCCCGGATGGGCGTCTCGGCGTGGATCTCGCGGGCTTCGGCGACGAACTGGCGCATCTGCTGGTGGACGTTCGTCGTGATGACGACGGTCTTGTCGTGCTCGCGGGCGTACGAAAGCGCCGGCGCGAGGGCCGCGAGGGTCTTCCCGGTTCCAGGCGCCCCCTCGAACGCCACGTCTCGGCCGACCTCGAGGGCGTCCGCGATGGCGTCCATCGCCTCGGCCTGGTGCTCGTAGGGCGCGTGTTTCGGGAAGAACCGATCGTACTCGGCTGCCACGTGTGGGGGTCACTGCCCACGCGGCCATAAACCTCTTCCTCCGCGGTGGGGCCTCGATCCGTTCGGCCCGTCTCGGCGGGTTGTGCTGCGGGCCGGTCCCGGTCCAAAGCCTGAGGTGGCTGCACGCCGAGACTCGACCATGATCGTGGTCGTCTCGGACACCCATCGAACCGAACGCCCTGGACTCGATGGGCACCTCGCCGAGGCCGTCTCGCGGGCCGACCGGGTGATCCACGCCGGGGATTTCACCACCGAGGCCGTCCTCGACGGGTTTCACGCGGCGACCGACGCCCTGCTCGCGGTCGCCGGCAACCGGGACGACCCGGCGGTGACCGCGCGGCTTCCCGAGGCCCGGACTCTCGACCTGCACGGATTCACGATCGCACTCACGCACACGCAAGCCGGGGGACAGACCGGGCTCTCCTACTTCGGAGCCGAGCGCGAGGCCGATCTCGTCATCTCCGGACACACCCACCGCCCACATGTCGTCCAGGGGGACGGGCCGGTACTCTTCAATCCGGGGAGTCACGCCGATCCGCGGGGCGGCGAACCGACCTACGGGACACTCGAGGTGACCGCGGGCACGCTCGCCGGGACCATACGGACGGTGTCGGGAACGGATGAACAGGGATTCCGGCTGGAGGGCCGAAACTGACCGGCGGCACGGCGTGGGGGAGGGGCCGAACCCGGCCAATGGGGGGAAATGCGGGTTCAGCCCCGGATACTGCTACCCCGCGGCCAATAAAGGACCCACCGGAGGCTCAAACGCCCATTTGAGTCCCGGGCACAGCCAAACTCCGAACGGCGATACAGCCGGACGTCCCGAACACCGACGTGACAGACGAAACCTTGAGAACGGACCTGACAGCCGGACGTCCCGAGCACTGACGTGAAAGCCGGAAGCTCCAGGACGGACCTGACGGACCTCCCGGAAACGGGGTTGGCCGCGACGAAACGGCTTTGTCCCCACCGACCCACCTCCCGGTATGGTCGACACAGGCCCGGTGTTTTACTTCATCCTCGCGTCGCTGCTGCTCTTTTTCTTCTTCATCTATCTCATGATCCGCCGGACCGTCATGGGCTTTCAGGAGGGCGTGAAGCGGAGCCGCGACCGGGACTAAACCGCGTCGTGGACGGCGTCGATCGCGGTTTCGATGTCGCTCGGGGAGACGTCCCGGTGGGTGACAAAGCGGGCGGTCTCCGGGCCGAACTCCGAAGCCTGGACTCCCTCCTCGGCGATCGCCTCGAGGAAGGCCGACGCCGAGAGCCCGAGCCCAGCGGTATCGGCGAGCACGATGTTGGTCTCGGGCTCGGTGATCGCCAGGCCGTCGATCTCGCCGAGCCCCTCGGCGAGGCGGGCGGCGTTGTCGTGGTCGAATTCGAGGTGCGAGCGGTCTTCGAGGGCGACGATGCCCGGCGCGGCGACGATGCCGGCCTGGCGCATGCCGCCCCCGAGCAGTTTCCTGACCCCGAGGGCCTCCTCGATGAACTCGACGGAGCCGGCCAGTATCGACCCGATGGGTGCCCCGAGCCCCTTCGAGAGGCAGAACATGACCGAATCGACGTGGTCGGTGTAGGCGGTCACGCGCACTTCGTGGGCGACCGCCGCGTTGAACAGCCGGGCGCCGTCGAGGTGGACCGGAACGCCGAGGTCGTGGGCCGCGGCGGCCGTTTCCGCGAACCGATCGGGGTCCAGTGCCAGTCCACCCCGGGCGTTGTGCGTGTTTTCGAGCGAGAGCAACCCTGTCGGGGGTCGGTGCAAGTTCCCCTCGAGAAACGCCTCCTGGACCTGCTCGGGGGTAGGGAGGCCTCGGTCGGCGTCGATCGTGCGGAACTGGAGGCCCGAATGCTGGGCGAACCCGGCCCGCTCGTAGCGCACGACGTGGCTCTCGCGGTCCGTGATGACTTCCTGGCCCGGTTGGGTGTGGACGTGGGCGGCGATCTGGTTGCCCATCGTGCCCGAGGGCACGAACAGCGCCGCTTCCGTGCCGATCACGTCCGCGGCCCTGGCCTGGAGGTCCGCGACGGTGGGGTCGTCGCCGTGGACGTCGTCGCCGACCTCGGCTCCGGCGGCCACCTCGCGCATTTCGTCCGTGGGACGAGTGACGGTATCACTTCGCAGGTCGATCATGGCGAAACGTCGGCGGGCGGTCGGTAAACCGGTGACGATCCTCGCGTGTCGAATGCGCTTCCGTCACATGCAACTATGTCACATTCTGTCGAGAAAATAGGGACAAATATACGGTTGTGTGGGTATTAACTGGGCATATGGCACAGCAGGAGTCGAAATCTGACGAGACTGTTTCGTTTTCGATCAGCGCCGAGAGCCGAACGGAGACACACACGGTCGTCGAGGCGCGGGATTTCACCTTTTCCGTCGACGAGCCGACCGATCTCGGGGGGACGAACGCCGGGCCGAACCCGGTCGAGTACCTCCTCGGGGCCCTCGCCGGGTGTCTGAACGTGGTCGGGCACACCGTCGCAGCCGAGATGGGCATCGAGATGCGGAACATCGACGTGGAGATCGAGGGCGACCTCGACCCGCGGAAGTTCATGGGACAAAGCGAGGACCCCCGCGCCGGATACCAGCAGGTTTCGGTCTCGCTTGCAGTCGAGACCGGAGCCGACGACGAGCAGCTCGAAACCTGGCTCGAAACGGTGGAAAAGCGGTGCCCGGTCAGCGACAACATCGCGAATCCGACGCCGGTGTCCCTGGCCGTCGACCGCCGCTGAGCGGCCGATCACCAACAGTTGAGTTGCTCCGGGACGAACGCGTGGTCGTGCCCGACATCGAGTGTCCCGAGTGCGGTCGCCAGATTGCGGTGCACGAACTCGAGACCCGGACGGTCGCCACGCAGGAGGAGTTCGAAACGACCTACCGGTGTCCGTACTGCGGCGGGAATTTCCCGGACGTGACCGGCCTGTTTTGACCGGCTCGCCCCTGCTTACTGGCAAGCAAGACCGTTCGCGTCCCTTTATGCGATCCCGGCCCCTACAGTTCGCATGGACACCTCCACAGGGGACCCCCCGTACCGGGCGTACTTCGAACGCTCGCCACTGGGGGTGTTCGTCGCGGACGAGACCGGCGCGTACGTCGACGCGAACCCGAAAGCCTGCGAGCTGGTCGGCTATTCGCGGGACGCGTTGCTCGAGATGTCGGTTGCCGATCTCGTGGCCGAATACGATGCCGATTCGTTGCCACCGTCGTTTCAGGAGCTCACCGGGCGGGGCCGGGTCGAAACCGAACTCGCGCTCGAACACGCAGACGGCCACCCGATCGACGTGCGCATCGACGCCGTTTCGGTCGGCGAGGACCGATTCGTCGCCTACGTTCGTGACATCTCCGATCGCAAGGACCGGGAGCGTCGCCTGCAGGAACTCAAGGAGCGCTTCGAACTCGCCGTCGAAGGGGCCAACCTGGGAGTCTGGGACTGGGACATGGAGACCGACACGGCGGCGTACAACGATCAGTATGCCGAACAGCTCGGCTATTCGGTGTCGGAACTCGACAACACCCTCGAGGGGTGGGAATCCCGGCTGCATCCCGAAGACGAGGCACGAGTCAAGGACGTCCTCCAGGCCCACGTCGCCGGCGAAACCCCGTACTACGAGGCCGAACAACGGCTGAAAACGGCCGACGGCTCCTGGAAGTGGATCCGGGACATCGGCCAGGTCATCGAGCGGGACGAAACGGGAACCCCCACCCGAGCGGTGGGCATCCACCAGGACATCGACGAACGAAAGCGGGCCGAGCGGGCCCTCGAAACCGCCCGGGATCGCCTCCGGCAGATCATCGACCTCGTGCCGGACCTCATCTTCGTGAAGAATCGCGATTCGGAGTACCTGCTGGCCAACGAGGCCGTCGCGCAGGCCTTCGGTCGCCCGGTCGAGGAGATCATCGGGAAGTCCGATTACGAGTTGCTCCATTCCAAACAGGATCCAGAAACCTTCCGCACCGACGACCTCGAGGTGATCGAGTCCGGCGACCCGAAGACGATCGAGGCAGAGGAGTTCCTCACCGCCGCCGGCGAGCGCCGGATCTACGACACTGTCAAGATCCCCTACGAGCAGGCCGGAAGCGAGGAGACGGCAGTTCTCGGCTACGCGCGGGACATTACCGACCTCAAGGAGTACGAGCGAACGCTCGAGGCCCAGCGGGACAGCCTCGAGGTCCTGAACCAGACGGTGCGCCACGACATCCGCAACGACCTCCAGCTCGTCGTCGCTTACGCGGACCTCCTCGCCGAGCACGTCGACGAGGTGGGCCGCCCCCATCTCGACCGGGTCCAGACCGCGGCGAAAAACGCGGTGCAAATCACCGAGACGGCCCGGACGGTGGCCGACGTGGTGCTCAAGGCCGATGCGCCGTTACGGCCCGTCGCCCTTCGATCGGTGCTCGAGGGCGAGATCGAGTCCGTCCGGTCGAGTCACGAGCAGAGCGTGATCAGGGTCGATGGTTCGATCCCGGACTGCACGGTTCGGGCGGACGACCTCCTCGATTCGGCGTTCCGGAACCTCCTCCAGAACGCGGTCGTGCACAGCGACCGCGAGGTGCCACAGGTGTGGGTCGCGGCCAGCATGGACGACGGGGAGGTGGCGATCGCGGTCAGCGACGACGGGCCGGGAGTGCCCGAGGACATGAAGGCGGCCATCTTCGAGGAGGGCGTTCGCGGCCTCGAAAGCGAGGGGACCGGACTGGGGCTGTACATCGTGGAGACGCTGGTCGAGCGGTACGGGGGCAGCGTGGACGTGGCGGACAACGAGCCGCGGGGAGCGGTGTTTACGGTGCGGTTGCCGGTCGTGGAGTGACCGATCCGGCCACCGTATCGATCACACCAGCGAGTGTCGCCACGGGCTGACCGGATCCTTCGAAGTCACGGTTGCCCGGGCGTGACCGGGTGCGGCATTTTACCCCTGGTGACACGCGATGGATTCACATCACCACCCGCCGAACTGTCCGTTACCGATGCCTCCGATCGGCGAATTGACGATCTTGATCCCGGTGGACGTCTCGGATCCGGAGCCGCCGACGCTTTCGGTTATCGACGTCCTCCAGCCCTTCGAGGTCGTTCTGCTGGGGTACTTTCCGGTCCCGGACCAGGCCGAACCGGCTCTCATCAAACACGAGTACGAAGCCGACGCGGAGGCCAGACTCGACGCGATCGCCGGGGGACGATCCGACGTAACCGAGTTGCTCGTGTTCACCCACGACAGAGAGACCACCATCGATCGGGTCGCCGACCAGTACCACTGCGACGCAGTGCTGACCGCCGGGGACACGGACTACATCGACCGGATTCTCGTGCCGATCCGGGGCGAGGCGAACATCGAACGGATCGTCTCCGTCGTCGCCGAACTCCTTCGGGGCAGCCGGGCGACCGCGACCTTCTTCCACTCGATCGACGGGGAAGGGGACGCCGATCAGGTCGAATTTCTCCTTCGGGGGACGGTCGAGCGACTGACCGAATACGACATCGAGGCGGATCGAATCGACTGGCAGACAGCAGCGGAGGGTGATCCTCACCGGGACATCGTCGCGATGGCGGAGGGATACGATCTCGTCGTTCTCGGCGAAACGGAACCCTCGCTTCGCGAGCGCATCATCGGCGACGTCCTCTCTCGAATCATCGACGACATCGTGGCTCCAGCACTCGTCGTGAGGGACGTCGAATGACATCGATTGCAACCGTGTCCGGTCGCCGGACGGTCTCCCCATGACTGTCGAGGAAGGTGGACTGGAACGGACCCTGGGCTTTCTGGAGGCCATGACCCTTGGCGGGGGGACCATGATCGGCGCCGGGATCTTCATCCTCCCCGGGATCGCGGCCCGGAACGCCGGCCCGGCGAGTTCCGTCTCGTATGTCATCGCCGGCTTCGTCGCCCTCCTCGCGGCCCTCTCGCTTTCGGAACTCGCCACCGGGATGCCGATCGCCGGGGGGAGCTACCACTACGTCAACCGGGCACTCGGTGGCCTCTTCGGGGCGATCGTCGGGTGGGGGATGTGGACCGGGCTGATGTTTGCCAGCGCCTTCTACATGGTCGGGTTCGGCCAGTACATCGTCGGGCCGATCCCGGGCCTCGACGGCCGTCAGGTCGTCATCGGGCTCGGGCTGGTCGGGCTGGCGCTGCTCGTCGGTGTCAACTACTACGGAACCGACGAATCGAGCGCGCTCCAGAACGTCATGATCGGGACCGAGACGGCGATCGTGGTGATCTTCGTCGTCGTCGGGCTCTTTTTCATCGACGGCGCGAATCTCGAGCCGTTCGCTCCCACGGGCCCGACCGGCGTCATCGCGACCACTGGCATCGTGTTCGTGTCGTTTCTCGGGTTCGAGATCATCGCCACGGTGGCCGGGGAGATCAAGAACCCGAGCCGAATCATCCCGCTTTCGATGATCCTCTCGGTGGTCTCGGTGACCCTTCTCTACGTGCTGGTCATGCTCGTGAGCACTGGCGTCGTCCCGATCGACGTGCTCGGGGAGTCACAGATTCCGGTTTCCGACGTCGCGGCAGTCTCGATGGGCACGGTGGGCGTGATCGGTATCTCCTTTGCTGCGATCATCGCCGCCATCTCGAGTTCGAACTCGTCGATTTTGGCCGCCTCGCGGGTGATCTACGCCATGGGCCGGGACGGGCTCATGAGCGACTGGTTCAACGAGAGCCACGACCGGTTCTATACGCCACACCGGGCCATCCTGGCCACCGGCGGGGTCACGGCGCTCCTGATCGGGATCGGGCTCCAGGTCGAATCGATCATCGCCCTCCTGGCCGAGGCCGCAAGCTTCAGCTTTCTCGTGGCGTATTTGCTGGTCCACGTCTCCCTCGTGGTGTTCCGGCAGGCGGACCCCGACGAGTACGACCCCACATTCGAACTCCCCGGGCTGCTTTATCCGCTGGTCCCGGTGCTGGGTGTCCTCTTTACTGTGGTGGTCCTCTCCCAGATGGCGACCGTCATCGTCCTGATCGGCTCGGGCATTATCGCACTCGGCGTCGGCTGGTACCTCGTCTACGCGAGAACGCGCACCGTCGGAAGCGGGCTCCTCCGGGAGGTGATTACGAGGGCTCCTGCCGAACCCTACCGTGTCGTCGTCCCCATTTCCAACCCGGACACACAACAGGGCTTGCTCAGGCTGGCCGCGGCGACGGCCCACGCCAACGAGGAACAGGGGGTGCCGGAGCTCGTCGCCGTCAACGTCCTCGAGGGGCCGGCGGACGCCTCCAATTTGAACATCGAGGCCGATCGTCTCGAGCACCAGGGGGATCTCCTCCAGAGCGCCCACGCCATCGCCGAGGAGCAGGACGTTCGCCTCCGGACGCGAGCGATCGTCGCCCCGGCGGTTAGCGCCGCGTTGTTGGACGTGATCGGGGACGAAGACCCCGACCAGGTCCTGATCGGCTGGGACGGGACCGTCGGCGGGGCGAAATACACCTTCGGACAGACGATCGACTTGGTCATCGAGCGTGCCCCGTGTGCCGTCTCCCTCGTCAAGCTGGAGACCGACTCCGTCGGCATCCCTGTAGCGCCCGTCGCACCGGGGGAGAACGCCCCGGTCGTCGCCCGTCGGGCCTTCGAATTTGCCAGTGCTGCCGGCACGGTTCCGACGTTGCTGTACGCCACCGTCCCGGACACCGGTCCAGGCGCTGACCTCCACGATCACGGACGGGAGGTCCTCGCGGACATTGCGGCGTCGGCCGGACTCGGCCCAGACGAGTACGACGCCGAGGTCCTGGTCAGCGAAGACGTCGAGACCGCCGTCGGGGAGGCCATCGAGGCGTACGAGACGGTCGTTATCGGGTTGTCACACCGGACCGACGGGACCGGGATTCAGTACGGGGCGTTCACGGAACAGATCGCGCAGAATGCGACCGGCAACGTCGTGTTGGTTCGAGGGGACCCGTTCGATCTCGGGGGGTGAGTTTGCTTGGGGGTTGCTGCGGGTGGGATTTTTCGTAGAAGCGGGCACGACGGGATTCGAACCAGAGGAAGACTCGCTCCCTGCGGTCGCTCCTCTTCCAGGGCTCAAATCCCCTTTCGCGCCGGTTCGGTCGTCGCTTCGCTCCTCCCTGCACGGGCACGACGGGATTCGAACCACCTGAAGACGCTCGCTCCGCTCGCGTCTTCCGTACTTCAAATCCCGTGTGCCGCTTCGCTCCTCACGTTCGTTCGTCGCAGAAGCGGGCACGACGGGATTCGAACCCGCGACCGTCGGATGTCT
>JBKGZU010000030.1:0-11946 GCA_046543215.1 Halodesulfurarchaeum sp.
CCTCGACCTCGCAGCCGCGGCCCAGCCCATCCGCTACGCGGACCGATTCCCGGAGGGAACGAACGTGACCGTCGCCGAAAAGACCGGCGAGTCGGCCTTCCGCCAGCGGACCTACGAGCGAGGCGTCGAAGGGGAGACCCAGTCCTGTGGCACGGGCGCCGTGGCGATCGGGGCCGTGGCGACCGAACTCGACCTCGTCGAGGCGGGAAAAGTGCTCGAGGTGACACCCCCCGGGGGGACCCTCGAAGTGACGATCCCCGAAGACGGCCCGGCGACCCTCTCGGGGCCCACCGTCTTCGAGGGCGAGGGGACCTGGGCGTTCGAACCGGAGGACCTGGAATGAGTTTCGATCCCATCGAATTTCTGGAGACGGCCGTCGAGACGCCGTCCCACGAGTCGGTCGAGCCGATGCGTTCGTTGCTCGTCGAGACCCTCCAGGACGCCGGCCTCGAACCGACCGTCGACGAGACAGGCAACGTCATCGCGGAGAAGGGACGGGGCGATCCGCGAATCGTACTCAACACGCACATCGACACGGTTCCACCCCATCAGTCACTCGAGCGGACCGAAACGGTAATTCGGGGCCGGGGGTCATGTGACGCCAAGGGTCCACTCGCAGCGATTCTTTCGGCGTTTCTCGCGGTCGAGCCCGCCGAAGGTCGAATCACGCTCGCCGTGACGCCGGACGAGGAGCGAGACTCGACCGGGGCTGCCGCACTCGATCTGACTGCAGACGGGTTCATCGTCGGCGAGCCGACCGGACTCGACGTCTGCATCGGTGCCAGGGGTCGGTTCCAGGGGACCGTCAGGCTCACGGGGACCGGCGCTCACGCCGCGGACCCCGACGCGGGAACGAATGCGATTTTCGGCCTGCGTTCGGTCCTCGAAGGAATGGAAACCTACGACGAGGTTCGCGGAGTCGACGCCCATCCACGGCTCGGGGACCCGACGCTGACCCCGACACTCGTTTCGGGGGGCGAGGCGGGGAACAGGATCCCGGCCGAGGCGGAAGTGACCTTCGACAGACGAACGGTCCCGCCCGAAACCGAGCGCGAGTTCTTCGCTGACTTCGAACGCTACCTCCGCGAACGCGTGTCCGACGATCTCGACCTCCGGGTGGTCCGCGCCGAGCGCGACACGCCGTTCCTTTCCGGCTTCGAAACGGATCCCGATTCGGTCGTTTCCCGGGCCCTGCTGGATGCAGGTGCCGGCAACGCCCGTCCCTTCGGTGCAGCCACCGAGGCGGCCTACTTCGCGGACGTCGCCCCGACGGTGGTTTTCGGCCCGGGTGATCTGTCCGACGAGGAGGGACCGGTCGCCCATAGCGAACGTGAATACGTGCGGATCGAAGACGTGCGCCGGGCCGCTGAGGTTCTCACCGCTTCCCTCGAGACCCTCGTCGGCTGACGGGGCGAAACGAAATCTCACTCCAGATCGCGGGCCAACTGCGCTGCGAGCCCCGTGTAGTGTTCGGGCGTGAGTTCCAGCAATTCGGCTTTCGTCTCCGCGGAGACCGCGAGATCCTCGATGAGCGTCTCGAAGTCCGCGAGCGAAACTGATTCCCCGCGAGTCGCCTCCTTCACGAGTTCGTAGGCGTCCGGGTGGCCCTCCCGCCGGAGGACCGTCTGGATCGCCTCGCCGATGACTGCCGGATTCGCCCGAAGGTCCTCCCGCATGACCGACTCGCGGGGAACCACCTTCTCGAGGCCGGCCTGCAGCTTCCCGTACCCGATAAGCGAGTGCGCGAGTGCCACGCCCATGTTCCGCTTCACCGTCGAATCCGAGAGGTCCCGCTGCATCCGGGAGGTCGGAATCGTCTCCGCGAGGAAGGAGAGGTCGCTGTTGGCCCGAGAGAGGTTGCCCTCGCTGTTCTCGAAGTCGATCGGGTTGACCTTGTGGGGCATCGTCGAGGAGCCAGTTTCACCAGCCGCGGCGTCCTGGCCGAGATAGCCGAGACTGACGTACTGCCAGGCGTCCTGATCGAGATCGATCAGCACGCGGTTCGCCCTGGCGATGGCGTCGAACAGGGCCGCGACGTCGTCGCCGGGGTTGATCTGGGTGGTTACGCCGTCGTACTGGAGACCGAGACCGGTGACGAACTTGCGGGCGAATGCCGGCCACTCCACCTCGGGAAAGGCGACGACGTGGGCCCCGAAGGTTCCCGTCGCGCCACCGAGTTTGCCCCGCAGTTCGTTCGTGGCCGTCTCGACGTCCTCGATGGTGGATCCCAGTCGACTCGCGAACACCGCCATCTCCTTGCCGAACGTCGACGGCGTCGCCGGCTGCCCGTGGGTTCGGGCCAGCATCGGCAGGTCGGCGTACTCGTGGGCGAACGCGACGAGCCGTTCCCGAATCTCGCGAAGTTCGGGCAGGAGGACGTCGTTCATCGCGTCCGAGAGCAGGAGCCGATAGGCCAGATTCGTCACGTCCTCGCTGGTCAGTCCGAAGTGAATCCAGGGGTGGATCCTTTCCGGAGTTCGCTCGCGGAGGAAGTATTCGACGGCCTTCACGTCGTGGTTCGTCGCCGGGTACCCGCGGGCGCCCGTCGTCTCGATGTCCTTGATAAGTCGTGCGTCCGCGTCGTCGAAATCTCGATAGGCCTCGCGCATCGAGGCCCGGCGGTCGTCGTCGATGTCCAGGGGCGTTTCGTCAAGGTCCGCGAGCGCGATTGTGTACTCGACTTCGACGGTCACCCGGGCTCGCATGAGCGCGGCCTCGCTCGCGTACGCCGCGAGTGGCGCAGTCCGGGAAGCATAGCGGCCGTCGAGCGGCGAGACGGCCCAGAGTGGGCCACGATCGGTCGTCATGGCTCTGTGTGGCCGCGGTCGGTCCAAAAGAATGTCGGTCGAGCCGTTCCACGTCCGTGGATATTTTGTCGACGAAACGGTATCCTCTGACGAAATAACACCACGTTCGTGCATAGCCACCCCAGGTGGGACCATAACGGCTTTGGAAACGGCGGCCGCGCCTTCGAGTATGCCGTCCATTGCCGGACTCGCGAGCAATCGCGGCCGCAACCTCATGCACATCCAGGATCGCCACCCGGGCGGGGCTTCCCTGGCAGTTGTCGTGTCGAATCACGCCGACGCGCCGATTCTCGACAAAGCGGCCGAGCGGGGTATCGACACCGCCGTCGTCGAGCAACCCGAGGACATGGGTCGACGCGAGCACGAACGACGTCTCTTGCAGGTGCTCGCGGAGTACGACCTCGATCTCGTGGCCCTCGACGGGTACATGCGGATTCTCTCCGAGACGTTTCTCGACGAGGCACCGGTGACTCTCAATGTCCATCCGTCACTCCTGCCGTCATTTCCGGGCGAAAACGCCCACGAGCAGGTCCTCGAGGCCGGGGTCGCGATCACCGGCTGTACCGTTCACGTCGTCACCAATGCTGTCGCGGACGACGGGTCGGTCATCACAGAAGACGTGGACGCAGGCCCGATCATCACCCAGGAGCCGGTCCCGGTCTATCCCGGGGACGACCGGGCGAGTCTGAAAGAGCGAGTGCTCTCTGAAGCGGAGTTCAAGGCCTATCCGCGTGCCATCGAGATGGTCCTGGACGAACGGGTTTCCGTCGACGAGGACGGGATTTCGATCGCGGAGCGGGACGGCGACTTACCCGACCGCCGGCTCTCCTCGACGGACCGAGTCAGAGACCTGCGATACGGGGAGAATCCCCACCAGAATGCGGCCGTGTACGGCGACGCGACCGTCGAGGCGGCGAACGTCATCGACGCCGCACAGTTGAACGAGGGGGCAAAGGCGCTGTCCTACAACAACTACAACGACGCCGACGCGGCGCTGAACCTGGTCCGCGAGTTCGACGCCCCGGCAGCGGCGGTCATCAAACACACCAACCCGGCCGGCTGTGCCGTCGCCGATTCCGTCGCGACCGCCTACGAGAAGGCCCTCGCAACCGACGCGAAGAGTGCGTTCGGTGGAATCGTGGCGCTCAACCGTCCCTGCGACGAATCGACGGCCTCCCGGATCGTCGAATCCTACAAGGAGGTCGTCGTGGCTCCGGAATACACGGACGCTGCGCTCGACGTTCTCGGAGGGAAGGACGACTTGCGCGTGCTCGCGGTCGGCGAACTCAACAGGGGGTCGCTCGGACAATTCGAGAAACCGCTCGTCGGCGGCCGGCTCGTGCAGGACCGTGACGAACAGTTCCTGACCCGAGCCGATCTCGAGACCGTCACCGAGCGGGAGCCGACCGACGCGGAACTCGAAACGCTTCTGTTCGCGTGGCAGACCGCAAAACACGTCAAGTCGAACGCGATCGTCCTCGCGGACGGAACCGAGACGGTCGGGATCGGCATGGGGCAGGCCAGCCGGATCGACGCGGTCGAACTCGCCACGAAGAAGGCCGACCGGGATGCAGCGGGGAAGGCCGCCGCCGGGAGCGTCATGGCGAGTGACGCCTTCTTCCCCTTCCCGGACGGCATCGAACTGGCCGCCCAAGCGGGTATCGAGGCCGTCATTCAGCCCGGTGGCTCGGTCAACGACGACAGCGTGATCGAGGCCGCAAACGACCAGGGACTGGCGATGGTCTTCACCGGCTCCCGGGCCTTCCGGCACGATTGAAAACGTCTCCGTTTCCCCGGTTCCAGTAACTATACCCACCTCGCTCACCAACGCGGCGTCATGGACGCAGGCGTCGTGTTGCTGAATTTCGGCGAACCGGCCGAACCGACCCGCGAGGCCGTGATTCCATTCCTGGAGCGCATCTTCCTCGACAACGCGAGCCTCGAACGCTTCGACAGCGAGGGAGCCGCCCGGGAGCGGGCCAGCGAACTGGCGAACCGCCGCGCGGCTGGGCTCATCGAGGAGTACGAGACGATCGGCGGCTCACCCCTGCACGAACAGGCCGAGGCACAGGCCGCCATGCTGGAAGCCGAACTCGACTCCCGCGGGTACGACGTCGCCGTCGAACTCGCCATGCAGTACACCGAACCGCTCATCCCCGAAGTTGCCGCGGAAATGGCCGCCCACGAGTTCGACCGGGTGATCGTCGTGCCAGTCTATCCCCTCTCGGGCCCCTCGACGAACATCGCCGCCGTCGACTCCTTCGAGCGGGCACTCGCGGAGGCGAATCCACAGATCGAAATGCGGGCGGTCACCGGCTGGCACCGCCATCCCACCTACACCCGACTCCGCTTCGAGGCAATCCGGGAGTTCCTGACCGAACGGGACCTCGAGGTCTCCGAGTCCGACACGGAGTTCCTGTTTTCGGCCCACGGGACGCCCGTTTCCTACCTCGAGGCCGGCAGCCGCTACGACGTCTACGTCGAGGAGTACGCCGAAACGATGGCTTCGCTCCTCGACCTCGAGGAGTACACGCTCGGCTTCCAGAATCACGCGAATCGGGACATCGCCTGGACCGAACCTGACATCGAGACGGCCCTCGAATCGGTCGACGCGGAGCGGGTCGTCGTCGAGCCGATGAGCTTTCTCCACGAGCAGTCCGAAACGCTCCACGAACTCGACATCGAGCTGCGCGAGGAGGCCGAGGCCCTCGGGATGGAGTTCTTCCGGGTCCCGGTCCCGCACGACGATTCCCGACTCGGTGCCGTCATCGGAGATCTCCTCGAACCGTTCCTCGCCAACTTCGAGCCGTCCTACCACCAGCTTCGCCCGTGCCAGTGTCGAGACGCGGACGGTACGTACTGCCTCAACGCACCGCTCGAGTAAGCAACGGTCGGGGCGGCAGGTCGCGACGTGGCCGTGACCGGGACCTTACCACTCCCAGGAGGTGGCCGTCTCGACGAACGCGGCCACCGACTCGACCGGCGTTCGCTTGTCCACGCCGTGGCCGAGATTGAGGATGTGGCCCTCGGGACCGGCGGCCTCGATGACGTCCCCGGTACGTTCGCGGACGAACGACGGATCGCCCATGAGGTCGGTCGGGTCGAGATTCCCCTGTACCGGCGTGTCCCCCAGGACGGTGCGGGCTTCTGCCATGTCGACCGCCCAGTCGAGGCCGACGACGTCGGCACCACTCTCGGCGAGGACCGGCAACCGGCCACCCATGTTGCGGACGAAGACGATCGTCGGGACGTCGACGGACGACAGGATCGTCTGCTGGGACGGAAGGACGTACTTTCGGTAGTCTTCCGGGCCGAGCAGCCCGGCGTACGTGTCGAACAGCTGTATGGCGTCGGCCCCGTGTTCGACCTGATACTGCAGGTACTCGGTGAGGACGTCGGTGAACGTCTCGAGCAGCCGTTCGAACGCGTCCGGATGGGCCGCCCGAAAGCCCCTGACCGGGACGTGATTTCTGGACGGTTCGCCGGCGACGGCATACGAGGCGAGCGTGAACGGCCCGCCGGCGAAGCCGAGAGTCGCCGCCCGATCGCCGACGTGATCGCTCACGCGCTCGAGGAGTTCGCCGACGTAGTCCAAGCGCTGCGGAATCGGATCCGCCGATCGCGGAATGTCCGCCGGTGTCTCGATCGGGTCCTCGATGACCGGACCGACTCCCGATTCGAGGTGGTAGTCGATGCCCAATGGCTCGAGTGCGACCAGAATGTCAGAGTAGATGACGACCGCGTCGAGGGCAAAGCGCTCGAAGGGCTGCAGGGTGATCTCGGTCGCGACCTCGGGAGTCGAGATTGCCTCGCGAAACGTGTAATCCGCCCGGAGCGCCCGGTACTCGGGGAGATACCGACCCGCCTGTCGCATCAACCAGACCGGCGGGCGCTCGGTCTCCTCGCCCCGCGCGGCCGCAAGAAACGTTTCCTTCATTACCCGTACGGGAGGCCGGTATCACCAAAAGGCTTCACACCACGGCAGCGGAGCCGGATTTGGCGGGGCCGGCGCTGCGCGATAAAAGGCGCCGTTGGCTGAAAACCGTTCAAGGGCGAACCGATCTGTAGATGTCGAGATAGGCCTCGAGAAACGCTTCCTCGGACAGGTCGAGGAAGTCCTCGTCGACGGTTCTGGATTCGAGATTCGCGGCGGCGGCAAGTCGACGAGTCAGTTCCTCCGGACTGGTGGCCGTAAAGCCCCGGTCCTCGTGGACGACCAGCTCGTGGGCGCTCGATTCTTCGTGATACTCGACGATGGAGACACACCCGGCCGCGAGCGCTCTGAGCAGGTCGTGGGCGAAGGGGGTGTACTCTGCGGTGTGGACGTAGACGTGTGCGTTTTTGAACCGGGCGATCCGCTCCTCGAGTGGCAGGTCGCCGACGAAATCGACCCGGTCGTCGATCCGGAGGTCCCGTGCCTGTCGCTCGTAGACGGACCGTTGCGGTCCATCACCGATGATCGTCGCGTGCCAGTCGTACTCCCGAAACTCGGCGAGTGCGAGCAGGAGCGTTTCGAGGTTCGCCCCGTCGTCGAGCCGTCGCGAGTAGACGATGTCACCGCTTGTCGCCGGCGCAGTCTCCCGAACCAGGTCGACGTCGATCCCGGTAGGAATCACGCGAACCGTTCGTCCGTCGATGCCGAGTTCGCGAACCGCCGTTTCAACGGTCTCGGAGGGAGTCACCACGACGTCCGCTGACCGGAGTGCCCGTTTTCGAAGCCAGCCGGCGACCGTTCCCGCCACGGCAGGCGGATCATACCAGTCCAGAATGAACCCGGCTCCCGAGACGGTGGCCCCCAGTTGGGCCCCCACGGTCCAGCGCGGGGACGAACAGCCACCGTGGACGACCTCGGGACCCCAATCCCGGACGGCCCTGGCGACGTGCCAGGGCGTCAAAAGCGAATCGCCGCCGTTCCCGATCCCGCGGTACGTGATTCCGTCCTGCTCGAAGTCCGCGAAGTCCCCTTGCCACCACTTCGCCGTCACCCACAGCACCTCGTGGCCCCGCCGCGCGACCGCCGCCGCGAGACGATGGAGGCGAAATGCCACGGCCCCGGGTTCGGGGTGATGGACGGTGGTCGGTGAAACGAGGGCCAGCCGCATATCTTCGGCCACGGCGAGCGCTTTAAAAAAGGTTTCAATTCGCCGTAGCGGGTGGCGTTTCGACGGCCCTCAATCGACGGTCGTGGTCTCCCAGTCGTGATCGAAGTGGGCCCCCTCCCGTCTTCGCGCACCGGGTGCCACCTGGATAAACTCGGCTTTCTTCCTGGCGGTCGGAATCGACCCCCCGCCGACGTAGCTGAGTCCGGATCGAATCCCCGCGAGAAACTCGCGGGTGACCGATTCGAGTGAGCCGGCCAGCGGCGTCAGCGCCTCGACGCCCTCGTCGGCTCCCGGTGCTGTGCCGTCCTTGTCGGTTCGGTCCTTGTTGGCCGCCGTGGTAGCCATCCCACGGGATCGCTTGTAGCGCTTCCCCTCGACCGTAACGGTCTCGCCGGGGGACTCCTCGGTCCCGGCGAAAAATCGGCCCATCATCACCGTGTCCGCGCCGGCCATCAACGCCTTGACGGCGTCCCCCGAGTTGCGGATCCCGCCGTCGGCAATGATCGTCATCTCCAGGTCCGCGGCCGCCGCCGATGCGTCGGAGACGGCGGTCAACTGGGGTACCCCTGCGCCGGCGACCACCCTGGTCGTGCAGTGGGAGCCGGGGCCGATCCCGACCTTTGCGGCGTCGGCCCCGGCAGCATAGAGGTCCTCGACGCCTGCGGCCGTGCCGACGTTGCCCGCGATCAGCGGCACGTCGGAAAATTCCGACCCGAGCGCCTCGACGGCGTCCAGGGCCAGCTCCAGCTGCCCGTGTGCCACGTCGACGACGATCGCCGCCGCTCCGGCCTCGATGGCCCGTTCGGCCCGGTCGAGGTACCGTTCGCTCACGCCGACGGCGGCGCCGACGCGCTCGCCGGTCCGGACGACGGCCTCGATTTCGGCGACCTGTTCCGCGACGGTGAGAAAGCGATGAATCGTCCCGAACCCGCCGAGTTTGGAGAGTTCGATTGCGGTTTCGGCCTCGGTCACCGTATCCATCGGCGCGCTCAGGAGCGGGTTCGAGAGCTCGATCGACGGAGTCAGGTTGGTAGTAAGGTCGACGTCGCTTCGGCTGTCGACTGACGAGCGATGCGGGACGAGCAAGACGTCGCCGTACGAAAGTCCGGTTCGCGGTGTTTCCATCCCCACCGTACTCTGCGGTGTCGATACAAAAGGTTTGATACCCGGAGCCGGTGGGCTTCGGTCACATGCACAGGGCCGGTGGGCTTCGGGTAGATGCCGGAGGCAGTTGGCCCCGATCACTGCCGGACTGGACTGTGGAGAGAGTTACAATTCAGTTCCGCCGAGGTTCGGGCCACACTGGGCACAGTAGGCGTGATTTCGGTACACCGTCGAGTGCTCGAGCGTTCGGCCACAGGCCTGACAGCGTTGGTATGCTTCTGCGCGCATGGTCGATACTCGAACGAACTGTCCGGATCTATAAACCCCTTGGAGAACGGGCGGAAACTGCAGGTTTTTAGGCTGGCCAAAAAGTCAGATGACGCCGGTCCGCGTCGCCGCCTCGATGGCAGCGGCCTCCTCGATCCCGTCCCCGAGGATCGTGTACCGATCCCTGATCTCGTGCGCACTCGTGAGCGCTTCGATGACCTCTTCGTCGGAGAGGCCGAGTTCCGCAGCGGTCGTCGGGGCCTCAATGCTCGCCAGCGCATCGCGAACCGCACGCCATTCGCCGGTGGCCCCGCTGTGCAGGTACTCGGTGAGGATCGACCCGACACCCACCTGATGACCGTGGAGTGCACGGCCCGGGGCAATTCTGTCCAGCTGATGGCTGAAGAGGTGTTCCGCCCCGCTCGCCGGTCGAGACGAGCCCGCGATAGACATGGCGACCCCAGAGGAAACGAGGGCTTTGACCACGATCCAGGCCGACTCCTCGAGGCCGCGCTTGATCGAAGGGGCGTTGTCCCGGAGCATCTCGGCGGTCATCTGGGAGAGTGCACCAGCGTACTCCGAGTACTCGACGTTCTTGAGCCGGTTGGCAAGTTTCCAGTCCTTGACCGCCGTGTAGTTGCTGATGATGTCCGCACAGCCGGCGGTCAGGAGTTCCCACGGCGCGTCGGCGATGATTCCCGTGTCGGCGATCACGGCGACCGGTGGTGCCGCAGCGACGCTGTGACGCGAATCGCCCTCGGGAACGGAGCCGCGGCCACTCACGATCCCGTCGTGGCTCGCTGCTGTCGGAACGGAGACGAAGCCCACGTCCAGATCGTCGGCGGCCATCTTCGCGATGTCGATGGGTTTGCCACCCCCGACCCCGACGAGAAACCCCGGATCGAGTTCCGCGGCTCGCTCGAGCACTCGCGTTACGGCGCCGAACGTGGCTTCCTCGACGAGGATGGTGTCCGGGTCGAAACCGGCCGCTTCGAGTGTCCCGACGAGGTCATCGACCACGAGTGACTCCGGTGTCGGACTCGTGACGAGCAGCGGTCGTCCACGGAGATGCGTGTCCCGGACGACGGTCCCGGCCTCCCCGAGGACGTCGTGGCCCACCATCACGTTCCGCGGGAGCCGGATCCAGGTGGATTTCTCGAACATACCCGTTCCATCATGACCGAACCATTTAGTAAGATAGGTTCGGGTCGGTCGTTCGAGGTCCTTCGACTGCGGCCGACTGCGACCCCCAGCGGGTTCCAGTTCGGGCCACCTGCGTCTCCAATAATTCGATCAGGTCGGGGATTCGTCCCGGCGCGCCCCGCGGATCATCCGCAAAGCGAGCAAGTCGAACAGGGCAACGATCCCCGATAAGTGCACGAGGGAGAGCGTGTTCGTCCCGTCGAAGTCCGTCAGGGCCGCCTCGTCCGTGACCCGCTCCGGATCGGACCCCGCGATCGGACTGGCCATGCCGACGTGCTCGATCAAAATGCCGTGGCCGTGCCGACTTACTCGATCAAAATGCCGAACAGTCCGAGCAGTCCCGTCGTGACGAGCAGTTGGCGACTTTCGCGTCGCGCATGGACGATGTTGGTCCCCCGCGGGAGAGACATATTGGTGGATCCCGCCTCGAAAATCTCGCGAGCCGTCAGGAGTCGTGCGCGAGGGTCATGACCGGTACCGGGGCGGTGCGAACGGTTCGTTCGGCCACGCTCCCGAGGCGAATTCGATCGCTCCCCCGTCGTCCCGTCGTGCCCATTACGACGGCATGAATAGTTTCCGCGTCAACCACGTCGAGGATCGCTTCGGTCGGATCTCCCCGTTTGACGTGCCGAACGACGTTCGAAACCCCACGCTCGCTCGCCAGCGCTGCCACTTCGTCGACAGTCGTCTGTGCGCCCGACTCGTCCTCGTCGTCGAACTCGAGCCCGGCAACTGAGGAGAGGAGCCCGTTCTCTTCGACGACCGAAAGGACATGTGCCGTGGCGTCGATTGATTTTGCCAACGCGAGGCCGTGATCGACGGCGTGCATCGCAGCGTCGCTCCCGTCCGTCGGCAGCAGTATGTGTTCGTAGGGAAACACGAGCTGCTCGTCGGGGGCCATCCGAACCGTCAGGACCGGAACCGACGAGAGTCGAACAACCTTCTCGGTGACGCTTCCCAGAATGTGCCGTGAAACACCTTCCCGCCCGTGTGTCGGCATTACGATTACGTCATACTCGAAGCGCCCGGCGTACTCGGCGATCGTGGGTGCCGGGTTCCCCTGCACGACGTCGGTGCGGGCGTCCAACCCGAGCGTGTCGAGTGTCTTCTCGGCGTCTTCGAGGACGCGCTCTCCTTTCGTTACGAGCGCGTCCACGACCCCGGTCTCGGTCGTTGTGACACTGTGCCTCGTGGTATCCGCAACGAAGAGCAATCGGATTGTCGCGTCGGCCCAGTGAGCGATCTCGGCGGCATGGTAAAGAGCCGTCGCCGCTCCGTCACTTCCGTCGTACGGGAGCAGGAGTTCGTCGTACATCCCCGTTCATTCCCTAGTAGAGCGAATACCACCATAGAACTTGCCACTTTGACATCCTCCCACGGCTGAAGCCGTGGGATTCCTCCGGTGGGAATGTTGGCTATGCCGCACCCACGGAGGCAAGTTTCCCGTCGCCGGTACTCCGGTT
>JBKGZU010000154.1:0-2512 GCA_046543215.1 Halodesulfurarchaeum sp.
TGCTACCCAGACCGATTCCTCGGGGCTGCTACCCAGGCCGCCTTTCCGGGGCTGCCACCCAGACCGACTCCCCGGCCGGCTACCCGAGCCGATCCCACAGGCTTTCATTCCCGGGGTCGAAGGTGAGGTGTGGATCCGGACCACTGGCAGCGCCAACTCGCGGCGGCGGGCGAGCTTACCCCCGAGATCGTCGACGAGATACTCGAGATACACGGGGATCGCGGCAAGCGAGCCATCGAGGCGGTCACCGAGTCGCGGGTGAAGCAGTACCGGGACTTCACGGTCGTCGTCGGTCACGGCGACGAGTACATCATCGAGGACGACGGCTGCACCTGCGAGGACGCCACCTACAACCTCGACGACGACGATCCGGCCGCCCTCTGCTGGCACGCGATCGCCGTGGCCATCGCGGAGCGAATCGACGCCGTCGACCATCACGACATGTGGTACGCCGACGTCAGGGACTTTCTCTGAGCGTGTCGGGAGGGCGATCCCGGTCGCTCAATCCGCGATGAAGGAGACGAAGTTACGGAGGAGCCGCAGGCCCGTTTCGCCGCTTTTCTCCGGGTGGAACTGCGTCCCGACGACGTTCCCGGCGTCGTTCGCGATGACTGCCGGAAACGTGGTGCCGTACTCGCTACTCGCGAGGATCGACTCCTCGTCGTTCGGTTCGGCATAGTAGGAGTGGACGAAGTAGGCGTACTCGCCGTCGATGCCCTCGACGATGGGGTGAGCCCGCTCCACGGCGAGCTGGTTCCAGCCCATGTGTGGGATCTTCAGGTCCCCGCGGAACTTCACGTTCCGGCCCGGGACGATGTCCAGTCCCGTCACGTCGCCCTGGCCGGCGCGGTCGGCCTCCTCGCTGGTCGTCAGGAGCATCTGCATCCCCAGACAGATCCCGAGAATCGGCTGACCGGCCTCGGCCGCTTCGACGAGGTCCTCGCGGAACGGCCCCGCGTTCTCCATCCCGTCGCCGAACGCGCCGACCCCCGGCAGAATGACGCCGTCGGCCGCCCAGATCGCCTCGGGGTCGTCCTCGATAGTGACCGCGGCGCCCGCCCGCTCGAGCCCCCGAGTGACACTGCGGAGGTTCCCCAGGCCGTAATCGAGCACCACGACGTCGGCCGCCGGTTGCTGGCCGCCCGTGGACGTGTTCATACCCGGTCTATCGGGGCTCGGCGAAAAGACCCTTCGTTTTGGCGCCAGGTCACCGCTCGGTCCCCAGCATGGCCGCCGCCGCGGCGATCGCGGCCTCGAAGGACTCCCTGGTACCGGGGTCATAGAGCGTCGCGGCCGGATGGAGGCCGATCAGCACTCGATAGGTCGAGTCGCCGATGGCGATTTCGTCCGTGGTGCCCGCCTCCGTCGTCACCGCGACCGAGCGGTCCAGCAGGTGCTCGGATGGCACCTTCCCGAGCGTGACGATCGCAGTCGGGTCGACGCCCCGGATCTCGCCCTCGAGATGCGAGCGGCAGTTCGACAGCTCGCCCCCGGTCGGGTCGCGATTCTCCGGGGGTCGACACTTGACGCTGTTCGTGATCCGAACGGTCTCCCGGTCGAGCCCGTGTTCGCCGAGGACGTCGTCCAGCAATTTGCCGCTCCGTCCGACGAATGGTTCCCCCTCGCGGTCCTCCTGTTCGCCCGGTGCCTCGCCGACGAACAGCAGGTCCGCGTCCGCGGGACCGACGCCGTTGACGATCTGCCGTCGCGACTCGACGAGAACCGGACACCGCTTGCAGGCTTCCACGTCGATCTCCGCCGACTCGTCC
Organism: Halodesulfurarchaeum sp.; assembly: GCA_046543215.1. Lineage (GTDB taxonomy): Archaea > Halobacteriota > Halobacteria > Halobacteriales > Halobacteriaceae > Halodesulfurarchaeum. Next base: position 1,770 of record JBKGZU010000154.1, read on the forward strand.
ATAGGGGCCGAACGCGGCCGAGCACAATCAACGTCAGGATTCGAGCTCACTCGACGGGTTTGGGCAGAATTCGGCCTCGCGAGACGCGTTTCGGTCAAGGTTCGACGTCGCCGGCCCCGGTGTCGACACCCCGCTGGAAGACCAACTCCTCGACGCCTCGAGCCGCCAACCGGGCCACCCTAAGTGGCTCCGGGCGGCCGCCGGCCGGCGTGAACGCCGAAACCACCCGTTCGGCCGGTTCGGAGAGCCCCACACTCCTGACGAAGCGGGTCTCCTCGTTCACCGCGACCGGCTGTCGGTCGGGCTGTGCTTCGTACCGCTCGAGGCGACGCTCGAGTTCGGACCCCGAGAAGGCCTCTTGGAGGGGGGCTTCGAGCCCGGGACTCGCCTCGAAGGAAACCGAGAGCACCGGCAGTCCGGTCGCCTCGTGGAGCCGCCCGAGGTCGAGCACGTTGAACCACGCCGGGGCGATGCCGGAGACAAAGAGGTACTGGAGGTCCTCGCGGTCGAGCGACTCGAACAGCGTCTCGATCGACGCCGTGGCGTCGAGCCCGCCGACCGTGCAGGTCTCGAAGGCGAATCCGTCCACGACTCGGGTGGCGGTGACGACCGCGCCGGCAAGTACAGAAACGTCCCCCCGATACGATTCGGCCACGCCCAGCGCCCGGACGCCGTCTTTCACGTTAGTCCTTGATGTCCTCGAGTTTGTCGAGCAGTTCGTCGTTCGAGGCCCCGATCTCGAA
>JBKGZU010000031.1:0-11827 GCA_046543215.1 Halodesulfurarchaeum sp.
CGGCTCAGGGAAGAGATGTGGCCGGTACAGGGGAGACGGGGCCGGTACAGGGGAGATGGGGCCGTCTCAGAGGACAATAACCGAGCCGATGCCCTATCTCGTCGACGGGGTATTTCACCCTGTGGCCTGACAGGACTCGTATGGCTGTGCTGGCAACCGCACTTCGGCGATTTCCACGGGACCGGCCGATTGTTTCCCTGCTCCTGTGCGTCCTGGCCGTCGAAATCGTCGGGGCCTCGGGCGCAGTGTTCACGGTCCAGGGGCTGGGCGAGTGGTACGGATCGCTCACCCGGCCCGCAATCGCGCCGCCGAACTGGGTCTTCGGGCCGGTCTGGACGGCGCTCTTTTTGCTCATGGGGGTTGCCGTCTGGCTCGTCTGGCGCCACGCTGGGGAGTCGCCGGGACGGGTTCGATTTGCAATGGGTGTCTTCGCGATCCACTTCGCGTTCAACCTGGCGTGGTCGGCCGCCTTCTTCGCGTTGCAGGCGATCGCTCTCGGATTCGCGGTGATCCTCGTTCTCTGGGCCCTCATTCTCGCTACCATCTGGGCCTTCGACCGGGTCGATCGGCGGGCCGCTTTGCTCCTGGTCCCGTACCTCCTGTGGGTCACCTTTGCCACCGTGCTCAACTACCGGTTCTGGGTCCTGAATTGAGGACGCCGAACCCGGCTGGCCCGATCGGTACCAGCCCCGCGTTTCCCAGGGTGGACTTTTGGTCACCGGTTCCGAAACGGGCCTGCATGGGCATCGACCGAGCGGGTGACGGCACCGGCTGGCGGCGGGGCCGTCGAAACCGGTGGGGACGAACTCGATGACCGGGACGTGGTTGCTCTCGTGGGGACTCGGGGCCGTCTCCTTCGGCGGTGCCTCCCTTCTCGTTCCGCTGTACATCGTTCGGCTGGGGGCGACGCCCTTCGAGTTGGGGATCATGGCTGCCGCGGCGGCGATCATCGCGGCCCCGGGGGCGATCCTCTTTGGCCGACTGGCCAGCGGGGCGAGCCACCGGCGCGCGCTGGTGCTCGTGACGCTTGCGACGGCCACGGTCGCGCTGTCGGCGATTCCGTTTTTTCGGTCTATCCCCGCCGTCATCGCGGTGAACACGGTTCTGTGGTTCGTGGTGGCCTCGGTCGGTCCGGTGGTCACGATGCTGGTCGTCGAGAACGCCGCCGAGGAGGAGTGGAGCACGCAGATCGGCGTGGTGAACACGTACTACGGCTACGGCTGGGCCGGTGGACTCGTGCTCGGCATGATCTGGCCGGTCGTCGGGACCCGGCTGTTCGACGCGGGAATGGCCGACCGGAACCTTTTCTGGCTGCTTGCCGGCGTCGCCGCACTCAGCACGCTCAGTGCGGCCTGGACGCTGCCGAAATCGGTCCCGACCGAGGACATCACGAGTGCCCGGACCGCCCGTCGGGTCGCCAGGTTGCTCGCTCGCTCGGGCCGGAACGTGCGCGGAGCGACCTTCGTCTTCCCTGCGAACCGCCTTTACTGGTCGACCCGCGGGTTCCGGCTGGAAAAGCTCGGGACCATATTCGAGTCGACGCTCTCGGTCTTTCTCCTCGCCGCCGGACTGTTCTTCGCCGGGTTCGCCGTATTTTGGGCCCCGCTGCCGCATCTGCTCGCGGGTGTCGGCTACGATTCGGGCCACATCTTCGGGCTGTATCTCCTCTCGAGTCTCTCGGGGGCTGTGCTCTTCGAACCAGCAGGTCGGCTCGCGAAGCGCGTTGACGCCTGGTGGCTCGTCGGTGGCGCGCTCGCGGTCAGGGGATTGCTCTTTCCGCTGGTCGCCATCGGCGGTGGGATCGGAGTCACGGCCCTCGGAGGCGTCCTCCTCGGGGGGTTGCTCCTCGCCGTGGGAATTACCTGGGCCGTGATCGCCGTGGTCGGGACGACTATCGTCACCCGTCTCGCACCGCCGGGGGTTCGCGGGGAGGCACTCGGGAGCTACGTGGCAATCGGCGCGGTCGCCGGCGGGATCGGGAGCGCGCTTGGCGGGTGGCTGGCGACGTTCGGGTTTCTCCACGCGTTTGCCGTCGCGGGCGGGCTGGTGCTTTCCGGTTCGCTCCTCGTGGTCTCGTTGCGGGAGCGCTCGTCAGCACGGCTGTCTGAAGGGGACGGCTGATCACCGAAGGACGCTCTTCGCGTAAGCCCCGGCGAGCATCCCGGCGATCGCGACGAGGATCGGGTAGTTTCCGATCCCCACGCTCGCGTAGGCGGCCCCCGGGCAGATGCCCGAGAGCCCCCACCCGACCCCGAAGATGACACCCCCGAGCAGGACGTCCTGGTCCATCGACCGGAGCCGCTTCGTGTACGCGGCCCCGGTGAGCGGCGCCGTTCGGTCCAGTCTCGTGCCAGCGGCGATGGCCAGGCCGGTCACGACTGCCCCGCCCCCCATGACGAAGAGCAGGCCGAAGTCCGCAAGCTGGAGGAAGGAGAGAACGACCTCCGGGCGGGCCATTTGACTCACCGCCAGCCCGAGCCCGAAGAGCAGGCCGCCGAGGTAGACGACGAGATAAAACCCGAGTCCCCGGTCCCCGTTCATGCCTCCCCCCCGGATCGGCTCTCACTGTGTGTCATGGGCTCACCCCGAGGGCCATGACGAGGAGGGCGGTCCCGATGGCGACGAGGAGAAAGACGGCGACGTTCAGGATCGACGTCTCGGAGAGCGAGCCGACCCCACAGATCCCGTGGCCGGACGTACAGCCCTTCCCGAGACGGGTGCCGAGTCCGACGAGAAAGCCGCCGACCCCCAGACGCCAGAGCTGGACCTCGGTCGTCCAGATTCCCCCGCCACTGACGACCGTGAAGAGGACGGCCCCCGAAACGATCCCGGCGGTGAAGACGAGTCGCCAGTCCCGGGAGTTCTTCAGCGGGAACCGATTGAGCGACGGTCGACGGGAGACGTAGCTCAGCGAGGATTCGAGCACCGTACTCGCCCCCGGCGCGAGTCCGGTCAACGCGTAAATGAACGAGACGCCGAGCCCGATGAGCACGCCGCCGATCGCGTAGTGGAGGACGCCGTTTGGAAACAACGACGTGAAAAGCTCCGGTGGGACCAGCGCCATGGATCAGCCGATGGAGGCGCCCTGGCTGGCCGCGCAGTTGTTCGGCCCGAGTTCGATGCGGAAGGCCTCCTCGGCGTCGATCTCCCGATGGCCGAGGTTGGCGTCGATGATCGTCTCGTAGTTGGCCGGCCGTGGCGGCATGTTCGAGAGGATGTACTCGACGAATTCGTCTTGTCCCATCGAGAGTGCTGGCATCTGCTCGCGCAGCGTCCCGAGCCTGGCCGTGTAGGTCCCGTCAGCGGCGGGTTTCTCGCTTTCGGCCCGGTGACCGCCGGCGACGATCACGTCCGGGTCGAGGGCGAGGATTCGGTCGTGGAGGCTGTCGTGGAGCTGTCGGGCGGCTTCGGGGGCGCCTTCGTCACCGGCCTCGAGGTCCGGACGGGCGACGCTGCCGACGAAGAGACTGTCGCCGGTCAAAAGCACCGCGCCGTCGACGAGATAGCTCGTCATGCCGGTGGTGTGTCCCGGCGTGTGGATGGCCTCGATGGTCACCTCGCCGACCCCGACCGTCTCGCCGTCCTCGATGTGGGTGAGTGGGGCCTCGATCTCCATCCCGCGGTCGACAGTTGCCTGCGGAACGATCCCTTCACACCCGGCTTTCGCGAGCGAACCGACGCCGCTCACGTGGTCGGCGTGGCAGTGGGTATCGAAAGCATAGGTCAACGCCGCCCCGCGCTCCTCGGTGTCTTCCTGGTACCGATCCGTGAACGCTCGAAGCGGGTCGATGACGGCTGCTTCGCCGTCGGACTCGACGAGATAGCTGAGACAGCCCGTCGACGGTCGGTGGTACTGGACGACCGTGGCCGGGCCGTCGTACGCGGCAATCTCGGTCGCGTCGTAGAGATTCGCCCAGGCGTCCATTCCGCCCGCGAGATTGACCGCCTCGATTCCGGCCGCTACGAGCAAGCCGGCGACGTATTCGCTCGCGTCGCCCTCCGCACAGACGACGACGAGGGGGTCGCCATCGGGGACCTGCTCGATGGCTTCGGTTTCGGCCTCGAGGAACCGGTAGTAGGGAACGTTCGTCGTCCTCACCGAGTCCCCGTCGATGTGCCAGGTCTCGTAATCGGTGGCGACCCGGACGTCGAGGATCGAGACCGGCTCGGCGTCCTCGATTCGACGCCGCAGCGTGGCCGGTTCCATCGATCCGGCGTCGGTCTCGGGAGCTGGCGGGGCGTCGGGGGCGGATTCGTTCATCGGTAGTCTTCGAATATTGGGGGCGCACGGCTAAAAAACCTGAGTGAACGTGCAACGGGCCTACACGTCTCGACGGCGGAACCACTCGGCACTGGCGATGACGAGGGCCAGCGCTGTGGCGAGCAGGACGAGTGCCCCGGCGAGGTCGTACTCGCCGTCGACGAGGATCGCCGCCGGATCGTAGTATCGGGTCGGGCTCAACGCACCCAGCCACTCGACGTCGGTGTCGTAGGTCACCGTCTCCAGGGTGAACAGGCCGAAGAGCACGCCCAGGCCAGCCCGCTGGGGGATGTCGGCCCGGTCGAAGAACACGGAGAGAAAGAGGCCAATAGCCGCTGCCACCAGCAAGTACGGGACCGACAGGGCATGGAGCATGAGGACGTCGAAGACGGGAAGGGATTCGCCGATCGAGCGAACGGCCAGCAGCAATACGACTGGCATGAGCACGTTGATAGCGACGATCGGCACCAGCAGGGAGAGGTACTTCTCGACGACGATCCGGACCCGGGAGACCGGCGTCGCGAGCAGCGTATCGATGCGGCCCGACTCGACGTCTGCCGCGATCAATCCACCACCGAGGTAGGTGACGTAGAGCCCGAGCATGAGGATCCAGATGAACTGGTAGATCTCGGCGGCGAGAAACCCGCCGATCGTGGTGATCGACTCGATGGCGAAAGCGCCCTGGAAGGCTTCCGGAAGCGATTCGGCGTACTCCTCGAATGCGGCTCCGCTGGCCTCGATCGAGGGGAACACCCAGACCAACATGAAGAGGTAGAAACTCACGATCACGAGGAGCGTCGCCGTTCCCCTGGCCCGCTGGCGGGCCTCGTACTTCATGATCTCTAGCATGCGCGCTCGCCTCCGTGGCTGCCGGCGGACTTCCTCGCTCCCAGCCGCGACCAACCGGGCCGTTTCCGAACGTCCCCCGCCGGTGGCTTACAGATGGCCTCGACCGGTGGCTCACACATGGTCCTCACCGTAGTAGTGCATGAATATCTCCTCGAGGGGTGGCTCCTCGATCTCCATGTCCACGAGCGAGTACCTGGAGAGGGTCGCGAGCAGTTCGTTGTAGTCCCCGGTGAACGTAAAGCGGGTCACGCTGCCGACCTGTTCGAACTCCACCACGCCTTCGAGGTCGAGATCGTCGGCCGAAAGTGAATCCTCGGTGTGAATTCGGACGCGCTTGCCACCCTTCGACAGGAGGGACTCGATGTCCTCGAGGGCAACGAGTTCGCCCTCCCTGATGATCCCGACCCGGTCACAGGCCCGTCTGACCTCGCCGAGCACGTGCGAGGAGAAAAAGACCGTCGTCCCGGCCTCCCGCTCCGCCCGGAGGAACCGGTTGAGTTGCTCCTGTTTGAGCGGGTCCAGCCCGCTCGTGGGCTCGTCCATGATGACCAGGTCCGGGTCGTGCATGAACGTCTGTATGAGACCGAGCATCTGTCGGTTCCCGCTCGAATAGGTCCGAATCTTCCGGTCGAGTGGGGGATCGAAGATGTCCGTCATCTCCTCGAGGCGGTCCCCGCCCTTCAACTTCGCCTGGTACTCGAGGAAGGAGCGTCCGGTGACGGACTCGGTAAAGCTCAACTCGCCGGGGAGATAGCCGACGTTCCGCCGGGCCTCGCGCAACGCTTCGGCGTCGGTGATGTCCGCCCCGAGGACCGTCGCCGTCCCGCTGGTCGGGGCGATAAATCCCAGAAGCTGGCGGATCGTCGTCGTCTTCCCGGCCCCGTTCGGACCGAGGTAGCCGAATATTTCCCCTTCCTCGACGCTGAACGTGAGGTCGTCGTTCGCGAGGGTGTCCCCGTAATCCTTCGTGAGCCCGGTGACGTCGATGACGGCCATGTCGGTCACCGGTTGAGCCACCACCAGCCGGCACCCAGGAAGAGGATCACCACGATTGCGAGCCCGGCGATCAGCATCGAGCTTCCCGTGGCGTCACTCCCGCCATCGACGGTTATCGGGACGAGATGCGGCCCATCGAGTACCGTCCGCTCGGTCGCCGTCTCGGCGGTGAGATTCAAACCGAGTGCGTCTGTCGTCTCGACCCCGTCCTCGGGGGTGGTAACCTCGAAGGCCACCACCGTCGATTCGCCCGGCTCGAGGCTCGCCACGTGGGCGGTCGGTGACCGGCTCTGGTAGGGCGGTTGCGCGGTCACGCTGGCCCGGATGTCCTTGAGGGTATCGGGACCCTCGTTTCGCACGCGCACCCGCATTTCGTTCGCACTATCCAAATCGAAGGTGTTGTTCACCGGCTCGACGGCGAAAAGGTCACCGTCGGTCGCCAGTGCGGCCCAGATCGTCGAGGATTCGCTCCGGGCGGGCTGACCGTTTTCGCCCACGTATCTGACCTGCGCCTCGAACTCCTGGGGGGACAGTTCATCCCCGGCGACCCTGACTTCGGCGCTCACGGTCGCCGATTCGCCCGCTCCGAGCGGGCCCACGGCGCTCGAGCCATCGGTGACCTGCACGCCCTGGCCCGGCGAGGTGAGGGAGACGACCGCGTTTTCGACCGGTTCCGCGCCGGTGTTCGTCACGGTGGCCGAGAGCACGGGTCCCGGGCCAGCGTGGGTCACGGAAACGTCGCTGTACTCGAACACCTCGACGGCTGTCACCGGGACGCCGATCTCGATTGGCCCGCTCTCGGACTGGATGCCGGCGGGATGTTCGAACGCGAGGCTCGCTCGAATCGGGACCGACGCGGCCGAGACGGCTTCGGCCGCGCCGACTGACACGTTGACGGTCCGTTCCGCCGCCGGGGCCCATTCGCCGACGAAGTGCGTGGCCGCCCCTTTCCCGTCGAGTGTCAGCCCGGACTCCGCCGATTCGAGACGGAGCACGGCGTCACTGAGCGTCGTCTCGCCACGGTTCTCGAGTGTCAACTCGACGGTCCCGGTCTCGCCCGGCGAGACAGTCCCCGTGGTTTCAACGACGCCGAACCGGGTCGTTTCGGCCGGAGCGACCCCGATCGTGCTGGTTGGAGCCTGCGTCGAGATCCCGTTCGCGTTTCGATAGGACGGGGCCACCGTCAGGTCGTACGCCCGGGACAGGGCCGCTCGCGTGGCCGTGACGGCGACGGTCGCCCGGGCCGTCTCGCCCGGCTCGAGGGTGCCGAGGAAGGTCGAGGAACGGGCCCCATCCCCGACGGTCAGCGCCGCGTGCTGGGAGGAAAGCGCGACACTCGCGTTTCGTGCCGAGCGGGACCCGTCGTTAGCCATCGTGAGCGTCACCGTGCCGGTTTCGCCGGGATGGAGGTCGGCGTCGACCGATTCGATCGTGAAAATCGGCCGCTCCGGAATCACGACCTTCGCCGTGACGGTCTCTGTCTCCCGTTCGTCGCCGTCGTATTCGTACGTGACCTCGAGTGGGAGGTGATAGGTGCCACCGGGGGCACTGGCGGGAACCTCGATCCCGAGGTCGACGGTCGCGGACTCGCCGTCGCCGAGCTGCCCGAGCTGCCGTTCGCCGGAGACGACCTCGATCGGCGTCGACCCGCTTTTCGCCGTGACCTTCACGTTCGTGGCCGTCGAAACCTCGTCGTCCACGTCTTCTGCGTCGTTCGTGAGGGTCACGGAGAGGGTTTGACTCTCGCCCGGCACCAGTTCCGGCTCGGGCACGCTGGTTTCGAATCGGGGGTCTTCGGCCGCGGAGACGGGTAGCACGAACAGGCTGCCGCCGAGGAGGAGAACCAGAACCACGCCAAGAGCGCGACGCGTCCAGGGCGGTGTGGCGGGCGAACCGGGAGGGCCAGACATACGTTCCACCTCGCGCGGTATCCCCATAAGCATAGGTGACTGTTTGTTCAGCCCCGCGCGGAATGTGGCTCCTCACCCCGTGACGATCCGGTCCAGGGGACTGTGTAGGTGTATCCGGCAAATATTCCGGCTCGCCCGCGGGTCGCCACCCTTATACCCCTATCCCGTGCTACGGAGGTGCATGCTGACGGTCACGGCCCCGGCGACGAGTGCGAATCTCGGGAGCGGCTTCGACGTCTTCGGCGTGGCGTTCGACCGTCCCCTCGACGTGGTCCGCGTCGAGCGGGCCGAAGAGACGACACTCGAGGTCGAGGGCGTCGGGAGCCAGTACATCCCGACCGATCCCGAGCGCAACACGGCGGGGGTCGTCGCGGCGGAACTCGGGACCCCCGCCCACATCGTCATCGACAAAGGGGTCAGACCGGCCTCCGGCCTGGGTTCCTCGGCGGCCAGCGCGGCCGCCGCGGCCGTCGGGCTCTCGGAACTCTACGACACGGGTCACACCCGCGAGGAACTCGTCCGCATTGCCGCCGAGGGCGAAGCGGCGGTCTCCGGCTCCGCCCACGCGGACAACGTGGCCCCGGCGATCCTCGGCGGCTTCACCGTCGTCCGCGAGCACGGAGTCGAATCCGTCGACGCGACGGTCCCGCTGGTCGCGTGTCTCCCCGAAACCGTCGTCTCCACCCGGGACGCCCGGCGGGTGCTACCCGAGCGAGTCAACCTCTCGGCGATGACCGAGACGGTGGGAAACGCCGCGACGCTCACGATCGGGATGCACCGCAACGATCCGGAGCTGATCGGGCAGGGGATGGCTGAATCGGTGGTCACGCCGGCCCGGGCGGCACTCATCGACGGCTACGACGAGGCCGTCGCGGCCGCCAAATCGGCCGGTGCGACCGGCGTGACGGTGAGCGGGGCCGGGCCCGCACTTCTCGCGGTCACACACTCAGGAGACCAGCGGGCGGTCGCCGCCGCGATGGTCGATGCCTTCGAGGATCGGGGAATCGACGCCCGCACCTTCTCGACGATGATCGGGTCCGGGGCGCAGATTCACTGACCGTGGTCGTGGGGATGCTCGTGGGGCGTTTCCACCCGGTCCGCTTCGACGACGGTCAGCTTGACGTTGTGGACGCCCTGTAACGGCCGAAGACGGGAGACCAGCGCCTCGATTCGCTCGCCCGGTCCGTCGACGGCGATCGACTCCAGACAGAGGTCGTGGCTGAGGTGGACGTGGTGGACGGCGATGATCGTCTCGGTGAAGTCATGTTGGAGTTCGGTCATCGCGTCGGTGACGTTGCCGTGCTCGTGCTCGAAGAGGACCACCACCGTCCCGCTGAGCGTGCCGGAGAGCCCGGTCTGCTGTTTGAACTCCGTGAGAAACGCCCGCAGTGCGTCCCGGGTCGCCTCGGACCGGCTGTCGTACGCTCCGGCCTCGACCACCGCGTCGAGTTCGGCCAGGAGCGCCGGCGGGAGCGTGACTGACATCCGGTCGACGTCCCTGCTCATGGGCGTGTCTTTTTCGGGCACCGAGTTAACTGTGCCCGTGCGTTGAAATCTTTCCCGAACCCCGTTCAATCAGTCCGACAGCCGGTCGAGAATGGCCTTCGTGACCGACTCGGTCGTTCCGTTCCCGCCCAGGTCGGGAGTCCGCGGGCCGGATTCGAGGGTGTCCTCGACGGCGGAACGAACGCGTTCGGCGGCTCCGCCCTCGCCGAGATAGTCGAGCAACATGGCCGCACTCAACACCATCGCGCTCGGATTTGCGATGCCCTCGCCGGCGATGTCCGGGGCGGACCCGTGGACCGGCTCGAAGAGCGCCCGGTCCGGGCCGACGTTCGCGCTCGGAAGCAGGCCCAGGCCACCCACGAGTCCCGCTGCGAGGTCGGAGAGGACGTCCCCCGCGAGGTTCGGCGTGACGATCACGTCGTATTCCTCGGGGCGGAGGACGAGGTGCATCGCCAACGCGTCCATGAGCGCTTCCTCGGTGTCGATGCCGTTTGCCTCGGCCACCCGGGACACGGCGTCGCGAAAGCGACCGTCGGTCTCTCTCATGACGTTTGCCTTGTGTGCGATCGTGAACGAGTCGAACCCGCGATCGGTCACGTACTGAGTGGCGTACTCGGCCAACCGTTCGGAGGCCTCGTCCGTGACGACCCGGGTGAGCGTGCTGAGGTTCTCGGAGAGTCGGTCCTCGTGGCCCGCGTACACGCCCTCGGTGTTCTCCCGGAGGAAGACGAGGTCGGTGTCGGGTTTGACCGCGTCGACCCCGGGGTAGGTCCGGGCCGGCCGGACGTTGACGAAGGAGTCCACGGCCGATCGGAGCGGGAGGATGACGTCCGCGGCGGTTTCCCCGGCGGCGCCGAAGAGCGTGACGTCGGCGCTCGCTGCCAGCTCGCGAGTCTCCTCGGGGAGTGGATCGCCTCCCGCTCTAGCGACGTGATCGCCAGCGTCGGCCTCCACGAACTCGAAGTCCACGTCGACGCTCTCGAGGACCTGCACGGCCGCGGGCATGACCTCGTTCCCGATCCCGTCGCCGGGAATGACGGCGACCTCGACGGTCATCGTGCCTCCGGAATCTCCTCGTCACCAATGTAGGGCAACCCGGCGGCCCGCTCGCGGACTTTCTCGAAGTTCGCCCGCATGACGGCGGTCGTGTCCCAGGTCCCCTCGGTGAGTGCCTGCTGCTGGGCGTCGTCGATCTCGACGTCGACCGTCGTCTCGCCGTAGGTCACGGTGGCCGCCGCGACGTCGATCTCGATCTCGGCTTCGGGGTTTTCCTCGATCCAGTCCTGGATCTCGGTCACCGTCTCGGTGTCGGCGGTGACCGTCGGGAGCCCCAGCGCGAGGCAGTTTCCGCGGAAGATCTCGGCGAAGGACTCGCCGATCAGGCCCTGGATCCCCCAGCGCATCAGCGCCTGTGGGGCGTGCTCCCGGGAGGAACCGGAGCCGAAGTTGGCGTTGACGGCCATGATCGAGGCTTTGTGGAACCGCTCGTCCTCGAGGGGGTGGTTCTCGGCCTCGGCCCGCTGGTCGTAAAACGCGTACTGGCCCAGTCCCTCGAAGGTGACGACCTTCATGAAGCGGGCCGGAATGATCTGGTCGGTGTCGATGTCGTTGCCGCGGATGGGAATCCCGGTGCCGGACACCGCCGGAATCCGCTCGGCTGGCGGTTCGTCGGCTGACCGCTCGGTATCAGTATCGGTCATACCTGTTTCACCTCCGCGAAGGAGCGGATGTCAGTCACTTCGCCGGTCACCGCCGCCGCCGCGACCATCTGAGGGCTCATGAGCACGGTTCGCCCGTCTTTCGAGCCCTGCCGTCCGATGAAGTTGCGATTCGAGGAGGAGGCAGAGACCTCATCGCCCTCGAGCTGGTCCTCGTTCATCCCGAGGCACATCGAACAGCCCGCCTCGCGCCACTCGAAGCCGGCCTCGCGGAAGATTTCGTCGACTCCCTCCGCCTCCGCGGCGGCCTTCACTCGCTGGCTTCCGGGGACGACCATCGCTCTGACATCGGGGTGGACCTCCCGTCCCTCGAGTACCGCGGCCGCCTGTTTGAGGTCGGAGAGGCGGCCGTTCGTACACGACCCGAGGAACGCGACGTCGATCTCGTAGCCTTCCATCGTCTGCCCGGGCTCGACGCCCATGTGTTCGTAGGCCTGCCCGGCCGTCTCCTGCTTGTCCGCTGGCAGGTCCTCGGGGGCGGGAATGGGTTCGGTGATGCCGACGACCTGGCCGGGGTTGATCCCCCAGGTGACCGATGGCTCGATCGCGGAGCCGTCGATCTCGACCACGTCGTCGTAGGTCGCGTC
>JBKGZU010000155.1:0-2509 GCA_046543215.1 Halodesulfurarchaeum sp.
TCGAACGCTCGGCGGTAGCGATCGAGCTTCGCGTACAACAGCGCGAAGAAGAAGCCGTCGAAGACGAAGACGAACGCGACGAAAGCCACCCCTGGCGGCAGGTCACCGAGGAACGGCACGAAACCCATCACGAGGCCGAGATTCGAGACGAGCGTGTTGTAGGTCGCGTGGATCCCGGCGGCGATGAGCAACCCCTTGATGACGATCGGGCCACGCTTTCCGGGATTGAACTTTGCCAGTCCGAGGTAGTACCCCGCAAACGCGGAATAGATCACGTGTCCGGGCCCGGCAAAGGTGCGCACGGCGGCGATCTGGGCCGTCGGATTTAAAAATTCGGGCGAACTGGTCCCGACGGCCTGCAGGTACTCACGGGTGATGTAGAGCATGTTCTCGATGGCGGCAAACCCGAGTCCGGCCATTGCGCCGTAGATCGCCCCGTCGATGACAGCGTCGAAGTGCTCGACCCGGTAGGCGTGAATCCGAACCGCGAACAGCTTGACCGTCTCCTCGATGGGGCCGACGACCAGGAAGAAGTAGAGCACGATTCCGACCGCTCCCAGCCCCACGAACAGTTCCTTGAGAGCCGTGTTGAAGATCGCGGCAAAGCCCGCAAAGAGCACGCCGAGGAGAAACGTGATGGCGAGTGTTTCGATCGGTTCGTACCGCACGACGTCCATCCGCCAGAGGAAGACGACCAGGAAAAACGCCGGCACGATCGACAGTGCGATGTACAGCGCGACGATCGGATCTTCCAGGGTGATGATCGCCGTCGCGAGGAATTGTCCGGCGAGAACGGCGATGGCCAGGCCGATCACGGCGGCCCGTCCGCCCGCGAGGAGCATCCTGTAGACTTCCGTCGAGAACCGATCGAGTGCCGTCCGGGGCTCCCAGGTCGAGATCTCCTGGAGGTCCCGGTCTCCCTCGGCGGCCCACTCGACCGGATCCCTGTCCCCGCGACCCATACGTCTCGTTCAGGTCGTGGGTCCAAGATGGTTCCGGCGGAATTCTCCATCTTGCCGAAGCTCGGCCAACCGAACCGGGGAATGATAATCCCCTGCGTCCCAACGACCCGTATGGCAGGCGGACACGACGAACCGACCGTCCGGATCCGGGGAATCTACGCGACGGCGCTGACGGAATGGCTCCGCGCTGACGGTGATTTTACGATCGTCGACCCGTCGCCGCCCATCGAATCCCGCTTCGAGACTGACTTTGCGAGCGGCGATCCGGCGGTCGCAGTCGAGACGACGGCGGACAGACTCGGGCTCGCGGTCGTGGGTGAACCGGAGGCAACCGCCGCGGTGACGACTCGACTCGCCGACGTGGGTATCGACGTGTTCGCCTGGGACGATCCGCTCCCGGAGGGCGCGATCCTGGACGGGACTGTCGAGGAAATCGAACGCCGCGGCGTCGTGCTCGACCTCGACGGGACGGCGGGGTATTTGCCCGATCGGGCGACGGATCGAGAAATCGCCGCGGGAGAGCGGATTCGAGTCCAAATCCGCGACGCTGCTCCGCCGTGGGCGGACTCGCGGCCCCAGCTTGACACCACGATTCGGGCACCAGGGGGACTGGCGACGCTGGTACGTGGGGTCGAGGCGACGGTGGCCGACACGCCGCCCGGATCCGACGGTCGAGAACTCGCCCGAACGACCGAAATCCTCCCGGTGACGATCCCCTCCCGGTGGGGCGTGGCGTGGAACCGCGGCGCTGTCGAGGCCGACATGGAAACCCTGGAAGCGGCTCTCGCCCGAGTCGTGGACCTGGCCCACGACATCGACGGCGCCCTCGGGGAGCGGGATTCGCCGGTAACGGACGATTCGGCCGCACCCGAAACGACCGGGGATCCGGTGGTGGCACGTCCCCGTTCGACTACCTGGGTTCGCTTCGGCCGCGCATCCCGGTTTGCCATGGACGACCTTCGCGCCGACGTGACCGAGACGATCCCCGGACATCACCGGATCAAGGCCGGCGGGGAGGACGCTGCCCCGGCCGTCGACTTCGTCGAGGCACTGGGGACCGCCCCGGCGGAGTTCCCGTTCGGGGCCGTCACGGAGGCCTTCGGGCCGGCGGTCGGCGATTCGGTTCGAATCGTCCACGCCAAGCCCGACGGCGAGGAGTTCTCCCTCGGGCGTGGGACGGTGACCGACCGAACGGTCCCGAAGGCGCGGGTCTCCGTCGAACGGGAGCTGTCGAGTTCCGGCACCTACGACGGCATCGGAACAGACCGGGAGCCCGGAGACACGGCCACGACCCGGTTTGCCGAGGGACGCTGGTGGTACCCGACGGTCTATCGGGGCGAGGAGGGCGAGTCGAAAGGGACCTACGTCAACGTGGCCACGCCGATCGAGATTTTCCCCACCGAGATCAGGTACGTCGACCTCTACGTCGACGTGGTAAAGCGCCCGGACGGCGAGGTCGAGATCGTCGATCGGGACGAACTCGATGCGGCCCAGGAGGCCGGGCACGTTCCCGGCCCAGTCGCGGGGCGGGCGATCTCGGTGGCCGA
>JBKGZU010000032.1:0-11547 GCA_046543215.1 Halodesulfurarchaeum sp.
CCTTGGCGTTCCGGATCCGGCCCTAAATCCGCCCGACCGGGGCCGAATACACGTATCACAATACTTTACCGCCCGAGTTGAGAAGTTCCGGTAGGAAGCCGTCGAGACATGACCGACTCAGATTCACTGCCCGAACAGGACGTCACCGGAACGGACTGGGACTACCTCATCGTCCTCGACGCGGCCCGGTATGACGTCTTCAGGGACGTCTACGAGGAGTATCTCGACGGCGAATTGACGAAAGTTCGCAGCCCCGGCTCGGCGACCCCGGAGTGGGCGACCCGGACCTTCACCGACCAGTACGAGTTGACCTACCTCTCGGCAAATCCCTTCATCAACAGCCTGGGAATCCCGCTCAACGAACTCAAGTGGGGTGCCTCCTCGGGGTACGAGTGGACCGCCACCGAGCACATCGACACCATCGTCGACCTCTGGCAGGACGAGTGGGACGAGGACCTGGGCGCGGTCACCCCACAGGCAGTGACCGAGGCCGCCCGCCGCCAGATCGAAGCGGGCTACGACGGCCGACTGGTCGTCCATTACCTCCAGCCCCACGCCCCCTTCATCCAGGAGGGGACGGGCCGGAAGATGAAACGCATCAAGGCCGGCTTCGACGACGTGCCGGCGGCCGGCAACGCCCCCGAGGCGGACGACAGCTCGCTCGGCGGGCGACTTCGACGGTGGATCGAACCGAAACTCGGGAACAGCGAACTCGCCCAGCGGCTGGGCATGCTGGTGGAACTCGACGCCGGGAGCGCGACGGACATCGTTACCGATGGCATCGAGGAAACCCTGCGGGGCTACTACGAAGACAACCTCCGGCTGGCGCTCGCCGAAACCGCGAACCTGGTCGAGGAACTCGACGGAACCGTGGTCGTCACGTCGGACCACGGCGAGGCCTTCGGCGAGCAGGGGATCTGGGAACACCACATCGAGACGTACATCCCGGAGCTAATCGAGGTCCCGTGGCTCGAAGTCGAGGGGACAGGACGGGAGTGATGAGACCACCGGCTCGCGCCCCAGCGATCGGGACATCCGGGCGTGAAAGCGATGGCCGGGGGCCGTCGGGATCCAGCAGCGACAAGCGGGCACGATCTAACGGCGGCAAGGGCCAATGAACAGGCAACAACTCGCAGTACTGGGATTCCTCGGCTCGCTCGCGGTGATGGGGCTCCTGCTCTCGATCGTCGGGATCGAGCGGATCGCCGAGGCACTCGCCACCGCCAGCCCGGAGCTGCTCGCGGTCGTCGCGCTGTTCGGACTCGGGCAAATCACCGCGTGGGGGCTCTCGCTGCGGGCCGTCCTCGGATCGCTCGACGTCCCGGTCTCCCGCCGGAAGGGGATCGCCCTCTACGCGTCGGCCATGTTCGCGAACAACGTCACCCCCTTCGGCCAGGCCGGTGGGGAGCCCGTGACGGCCTACGTGATCAACCGGGTGACCGACACGCGATTCGAAACCGGCCTCGCCGCCATCGCGACCGTCGACGCGGCCCACGTCGTCACCTCCGTCGGGATCGCGGTCGCCGGGGCGCTGTTGACGGTGACTGTCTTCTCCCCGAACCGGAAGCTGACCCTGGTGGTGCTGGCGGTCCTCGGCCTCGCGCTCGTGGGACTCGTGGTGACCACAGTGCTGCTCCGATATCGCCGGTCGATCGTCGAGCGCATCGAGGCCCCGGTCGTCGAGACGGTCGAACGACTCAGAGCCACGTTTCCGGACCTGCTCGCCGAACTCCTGGGGACCGCCCGGAAACGTTTCGCCGCGTTTCGCGAGGATCTCGACC
This sequence comes from Halodesulfurarchaeum sp., assembly GCA_046543215.1. Lineage (GTDB taxonomy): Archaea > Halobacteriota > Halobacteria > Halobacteriales > Halobacteriaceae > Halodesulfurarchaeum. The sequence goes on from JBKGZU010000032.1 coordinate 1,782, forward strand.
GAATCGCCGCGAGCCGGACCTCGCTCGCCCAGGTGCTCACCTACTCGAGTGCCGGCTGGCTCTTCGAGGTCGGTGCCCTCTCGGTCGCACTCTGGGGACTGGGCGGACCGGTCCCGATCGCGACGCTATTGATCGTCATCCCGGTGGGGAAACTCGCCGGGTTCGTCCCGCTCCCGGGCGGATTCGGGAGCATCGAAGCCACGATCGTGACCCTGCTCGTGGCGACCACCCCGGCCGGGAGCGACGTGGCGACGGCCGCCGTGTTGCTTCACCGGGCGGCGACCTACTGGCTGCCGACGATCCTGGGCGGTGGCGTGTCGCTGGCCCTCGGAGTCAGCACGCGCTGGGGCTGAGTTTCGCTGTGCTGGCCGCCGAATCGTGCAGCAAACTGGCTACAGCCGGAGATACTGCGCGTGCAGGGTCTGCTCGACCTCGAGCACGTTCCCCTCCTCGATGAAGCCCTCCTCGATGGCGAGTTCGACCGTCTCGGTCCCGACGAGGTTGGCGATACTCGCCCGGGAGAGGGCCTCGACCACGGTCTCGGTCTCGACCCGCTCGCCGCCGTAGAAGTCCTCGGTGACCGAGAGTGAGATCGAGCCCTCCTCGAAGGTCTCCCCGAGCACGTCCGGATCACAGACCGTAATCAACAGGCCCCGGTCGGTGTGTCGCTCGGTGAGGATCATTCTCCCTGGACGAGGCGTGCTTCCTCCCGTTCCTGCATTTCGGTCGCGGTCTCGCGCATTTCGGCGGCCTCCTCGTCGCGCTCGAGACCCTCGAGGGCCCGGGCCTTCTCCTCGTAGACCGAGGATTCCTGGAAGCCCAGCCGGATCGCGTTGTCGAGGGCGTCGAGGGCGTCCTCGTACTGGGCGCGCTCGACCTGGATGTACCCGAGGTTGTACCAGGCCTGAGGGAGCCGCTGGTCGGCCCGGACGGCATCCTCGGCGTTTTGGAACGCCGCCTCGTCCTCGCCGTGCTCCCAGAGCGCGTAGGCGAGGTTCGTGTGGGCGAGGGCGGCGAACTCGCCGTCCTCGTCCACGTGGAGTGCCTCCCGGTGGGCGGAGATGGCGGCGTCCCACTCCTCGAGTTCGCCGTGGGCGATGCCCTTGTTGACCCACGCTTCGGCCTCGAGCGAGTCGCTTTCGGCGTACCTGGCCGCCCGCTCGAAGGTCTCGACGGCCTGTTCGTCGCGGTTGATCGCCATGTATTCGATCCCCACGTCGAGGAGCGCGTCGGCGTCGACTTCGTCCCCGGCGATGTTGCGGTCGTCGAGGAGGTCGGTCACGGCCCGTGAATCCACCGGATCGACGGCCGAGGGGTCATCCACGTCGAGCTCGGGCGGGTCGAGGTCGAATCCCTCGTAGGGTTCGGAAAAGCCCTGGCCCGAGGAGAACTCGTGTGGCCGCTCGCGGCCCTCGCGGTCGTCCTCGCGGTCCGAATCGGTCATAGGCGAAGTATGTGAGACGGAGGGTTAAGGACACCGGACACGAAGCCCCGGTATGCGGCTGTTCGTCAGCGTGGATCTGCCAGACCGGCTCGCGGCGCCGATCGCCGATCTCCAGGAGAATTTCGCGGCTGCCTCGGGGCTGGAACTCACCGATCCCGAGCAGGCACACCTGACCCTGAAATTCCTCGGTGACACCGATGCCGGTCGGGTCGGGACCGTCGTGGACGCCCTCGAAACGGCAGTAGGGAAATCGGCCGTCGAGCCCTTCGAGGCCACCTTCGAGGGGCTAGGCGTGTTTCCCTCGATCGACTACATCAGCGTGGTCTGGCTGGGCGTGGGCCAGGGGGCAGACGCCTTCCGAAAACTCCAGGCTCCGATCGAGGAGCACCTCGTCGACGTCGGCTTCGAGCCCGAGGATCACGACTTCACCCCACACGTGACACTCGGCCGGATGAAACACGCCGGCGGGAAGGGACTGGTCCAGGATCTCGTCCGGAGCGAGAAGCCGACCGTGGGGCGGATGACCGTCGAGGCGGTGTACCTGACCGAAAGCACACTCGCCCCGGACGGACCGGTTTACGAGACAGTCGACACGTTTCCTATTTGAGAGGGGTGGGCCCGGCCGAACCCCGTCGAGCGAAACGGACAACGTTTTAACCCGTACAGCCAGTATCTCAGCCCACTATGAGCAAGAAGACGAAGGCCAAGAAAAAGCGGCTGGCGAAACTCGAGCGCCAGAACAGCCGCGTCCCGGCCTGGGTTATCATGAAGACCGACCAGGAAACCCAGCGAAATCCCCAGCGCCGTCACTGGCGGCGAAGCGACACGGACGAGTAATCCATGAGCGCAAGCGATTTCGAGGAGCGTATCGTCACCGTGCCCCTCCGGAAGGTCAAGGCGTCGTCGAAGTCATCCCGCGGGGACAAGGCCATGTCCATCGTGCGGGAACATCTGGCCACCCAGTTCGGCGTCGCGGAGGACGCCGTCCGGCTGGACCCCTCCATCAACGAGGCCGTCTGGGAGCGGGGCCGGGCCAACCCGCCGAGCAAAGTCCGCGTTCGAGCCGCCCGGTTCGAGGAAGAAGGAACCGCGGTCGTCGAGGCCGAACACGCCGAGTCCTGAGAGTGCTTCGCACTGCCTTCTACGGATCGCCGTACGTCGGCGTCTACGGGGCCGGGGCCGACGCGTTCCTCGTCGTCCGCCCGGACCTCGAGGCGGAGACCCTCTCGGCGATCGAAGCGGAGTTCGACGTGCCGGTCGTCGAAACCACCATCGACGGCTCCGACACCGTCGGGGCGCTTCTCGCGGCAAACGGAAACGGGATCGTCGTGAGCGAGCGCACCGCCGACCACGAGCGGGAGCGGCTAGAATCCGGTGCCGGCGTTCCGGTCGCATCGCTGCCGGGGCGGATCAACGCCGCCGGCAACGTGATCCTCGCCAACGACCACGGGGCCTACCTCCACCCGGACCTTCCCGAGGACGCCACCGCGGTCGTCGAGGAGACGCTCGAGGTCCCCGCCGAGCGGGGTCGGCTGGGTGGGGTCGGGACGGTCGGATCGGCCGCCGTCGCGACCAACCGGGGCGTCCTCTGTCATCCACAGTCCACCGACGAGGAACTCGACGCCGTCGAGGCGGCGCTGTCGGTTCCGGCCGACGTCGGGACGGTCAATTACGGCGGCCACTTCGTCGGCTCGGGCCTCATCGCCACCGGGACGGGCTACCTCGTCGGCGAGGACACCACCGGCCCGGAGCTGGGCCGCATCGAGGACGCGTTGGGCTACATCGAGTGAGTTTTCGCGGTCCCGAGTAGGAAGATACTTCCCTCCAAGAGACCGGTTTTTCAGCATGAGCATTGGCGGCGGCGGTCAACTTCAGGCGCTCCAGCAGGAGATGGAAGCCATCGCGGGGCGGCGTGAAGAACTCGACGACGAGATCGAATCGCTGCAGGAGGAAAAACGTGAGATCGACGAGGCCATCGAAGGCCTCGACGTGCTCGAAACCGACCAGACCGTGCACGTCCCGTTGGGCGGAGACGCCTTCGTTCGCGCGACGATCGAGGACGCCGACGAGATCGTGGTCAGTCTCGGCGCCAACTTCGCCGCGACCGAGGACCGCGAGGAAGCAGCCGAAACCCTCGAGACGAAAAAGGAGCGCCTCGACGAGCGGATCGAGGAGCTCCGGGAGGAGCAGGCCGAACTCGACGAACAGGAAACGCGGCTGGAGCAGGAAGCCCAGCAGGCCCAGCAGCAGCTGCTGCAGCAGCAGGCCCAGCAGGCCCAGCAGGACGAGTAAGGAATGTTCGAGGGGCTGAAGGAGAAGCTGGGGCAGTTCCGCGAGGACGCGGCCGACGTGGCCGCGGAGCAGGCGACCCCGGCCGATGAAAGCCACCCCGATTCCGAGGACGCCCCCGACGATTCTGCCGCGGAAACCGATTCGGAAGCGACCGCCACGGACGAGGAGGCGGCTGCCACGGACGGGGACGATTCGACAAGTGCTGACGCGTCGTTTACCGAGCGGGCAAAGTCCCTCGCGAAGGGGCGGGTCATTCTCGACGCCGACGATCTCGAGGGGCCGCTCTGGGACCTCGAGATGGCCCTGCTCGAAAACGACGTCGAGATGGGCGTCGCCGAGGAAATCCTCGACGGCATCGAAGCCGAACTGCTCGGCGAGCAGAAGACGATCACCGAGAGTACGGGCTCGCTCATCGAGTCGGCACTCCACGAGGCCCTTCTCGAGGTCGTCTCCGTCGGCCAGTTCGACTTCCTCGAGCGGGTCGCCGCCACTGAGCGGCCGGTCGTCATCATCTTCACCGGCGTCAACGGGGTCGGGAAGACCACGACGATTGCCAAGCTCGCGACCTACCTCGAAGAACGCGGGTTCTCCTCGGTGCTCGCGAACGGCGACACCTACCGCGCCGGGGCGAACGAGCAGATCGAGGAGCACGCCGAGCGGATCGACGCGCCGCTGATCAGCCACGAGCAGGGCGGCGACCCGGCCGCCGTGATCTACGACGCCGTCGAGTACGCCGAGGCCCACGACATCGACGTCGTCCTCGGTGACACCGCCGGTCGGCTGCACACGAGCGACGGGCTGATGAATCAGCTCGCGAAGATCGACCGGGTCGTCGAGCCGGACCTGACGCTGTTCGTCGACGAGGCCGTCGCCGGTCAGGACGCGGTCAACCGGGCCCGGGAGTTCAACGAGGCGGCGAACGTCGACGGAACGGTGCTCACGAAGGCCGACGCCGACACTCACGGCGGCGCGGCGATTTCGATCGCGAGCGTGACCGGGGCCCCGATTCTCTTCCTCGGCACGGGGCAGGGGTACGACGACATCGAGCCGTTCGACCCGGAGGCACTCGTCGCGGAGTTGCTCGGCACGTAGACGGGACCGGTTTCAGGGCGAAGGGCTTTCCTCCCCGCCCACGAGGGACCGAGTATGGCAGAGGATTACGACGAGCTGGTCAGCTACCTCACGCCACGTGGGGAGACCGACTCGATGAAGCGCTACCAGAACACCACCGCCATCCCCTGTCCGGTCTGCGAGGAGGCCTTCGCGGACCTGGTCGTCGTGACCGGCGAGACAACGAGCCTCGAGCTGTCCGAACCGCTCGACCTCTGTGTCACGACGACCTCCGAGGGGAAACCCATGATCTTCACCCACTCCTAATCGGTCGAGCCCGGTTTCACGGATCGACAGTGGGGCGAACAGGTGGCACGCACCCGGCCCGGAACGGTGTGCCACACTCCCGCCTCGTTCGTTCCGGGTTCACAAGCGAGGGATGGGCGACGGTGGACCGATCTTCTGTTGTAAACCTTCGTCCGGCGCTCGCTGGATTCCGTCCCATTGAGCTCACGAGACGATGGTCCAGGGACCGAATTGGCTACGGCGGCGCGGCTTAGCCGTCGAAGTCCCGATCGGGGGTGCCGGCGGCGACGACGGCGAGATCACGCTTCGTGCTGTCCCGGTCGTACGCCGACACGTTTGCCGGCTGCCAGGGCGGAACGGCCACCACCACCGTGGCGTGGAGATCGTCGCGGACGGTCAGTTCGGGGTTCCCGTCCGGATGGGAGAGAAAGCGACCCTGGGACTGGCCCGCGGGGGTCCCGAGGTCCACGCCGAAGACGAAGTCGAGGGCGTTGCCCACGTCCGGGAAGTAAAAATCGGAGAGAACGGGCGTCTCGGGGTCGACGTCGGCCAGCGTCCGGGCCCTGATTCCCGTGGACCGAGCGGGGCCCACGGGTTCGGATTCCGCGTCCTCCGGAAGCGGTTCGAGGTCGCCCGCCGCACTCGCCACCAGATAGACGTTCGCCGGGTTCGGCTCGGCGTCGGCTGCGATCTCCAGCAGCACGGACAGCAGGGGCCGAGTGATATAGAGTGGCTTCCGTGACACGCCCCGCGTTTCGGGCGGCGGCGGGATAAATCGGCGGTTGCCGGCCGAATGCAGGTTCGATTTTCTCCGGGCACACACGGTTAGACATTTACCGCTCGACCGGCCTATTACAGGTAACACGATGGTACTCGAGGATCTGGGGAGTTCGCTGCGCTCGACGCTCGAGGACCTCCGGGGGAAATCCCGCATCAGCGAGGAGGACGTCACGGAGGTCGTCACGGAGATCCAGCGATCGCTCCTGCAAGCCGACGTGGACACCGGGCTGGTGATGGAGCTCTCCGATTCCATTCGCGAGCGGGCCCTCGACGAGGAACCCCCGGCCGGAACCACGGCCCGCGATCACGTCCTCCGGATCGTTTACGAGGAGCTGGTCGACCTGGTCGGCGAGTCGACGGACATTCCGCTCGAATCCCAGACGATCCTCCTCGCCGGCCTCCAGGGCTCGGGGAAGACGACGACCGCGGCCAAGATGGCCTGGTGGTTCTCGAAGAAGGGGCTCCGGCCGGCGGTCATCCAGACGGACACCTTCCGCCCAGGCGCGTACGACCAGGGCAAGGAGATGGCCGAGCGGGCCGAAGTGGATTTCTACGGCGATCCGGACGCCGAGGACCCGGTCGAAATCGCGACGGCGGGGCTCGAAGCCACCCAGGACGCCGACGTCCACATCGTCGACACGGCCGGCCGCCACGCACTCGAGGAGGGGCTGATCGACGAAATCGAGGCCATTGCGGCCGCCGTCGAGCCCGACCGCAACCTGCTCGTGCTCGACGCCGCGATCGGCCAGGGTGCGAAAGAACAGGCCACGCGCTTCGACGAGGCGATCGGCATCGACGGGGTCGCCATCGCCAAACTCGACGGAACGGCCAAAGGGGGAGGCGCCCTGACGGCGGTCAACGAGACCGACTCGACGATCGCCTTCCTCGGGACCGGCGAGACGGTCAAAGACATCGAGCGCTTCGAGCCCTCGGGCTTTATCTCCCGACTCCTCGGCATGGGCGACCTCAAGCAGCTCACCGAGCGGGTCGAGCGGGCGATGGAGGAGACCGAGGCCGAGGAGGGTGACTGGAGTCCCGAGGACATGCTGGAGGGGGACTTCACCCTCAAGGACATGCGCCACCAGATGCAGGCGCTCGACCGCATGGGGCCGCTTTCGCAGGTCCTCGACATGATTCCGGGCCTCGGCGGCGGAATGAAGGACCAGCTCCCCGACGAGGCCATGGACATGACCCAGGAGCGGATGCGGACCTTCGAGATCATCATGGACTCGATGACGGAGGCCGAACTCGAGAACCCGCGGTCGATCGGGGCGAGCCGGATGAAGCGGATCGCCGCGGGAAGTGGCACCGCGGTCGACGACGTCCGCGAACTCCTCGAACAGTACCGGATGATGGCCCGCGCCCTGAAGCAGTTCCAGGGGATGGGCGACGCCGACATGGAGCGGATGATGAAGCAGATGCAGCAGGGCGGTGGCCCCGGCGGCGATCTCGGCGGCCTGGGCCCGATGGGATAGGACCGGACCGGACGCCGGCGCGGACGGACCCTTTTTGACCGCTGCGGTCGACGTACCCACGATGACAGTCGCCTCGCTGGCACGACGGGCGTACCGCGAGGCGCTGGGACCGCTTTTGGTCAGTGCCGTCGGCGGTCTCTTCGCCGGACTCGTGCTGGCGGGGATGGAGGGAGACCTCGAACGAATTCGAGGGCTGCTCGTCCTCGTCCCGGCCCTGCTGGCCACGAGGGGGAACGTGTTCGGGGCCTACGCTGCCAGGATCGCCTCCGGACTGCACAAGGGGCTCGTGGGTCCAGACTTGGACCCGGGAGACAACCGGCTCCGGGCGGCTACCGCCGCGGCCACTTCGAACAACCTGCTCGCGAGCGGCTTTGCCGCCGTGCTCACCGTCCTCGCGCTTGTGGCGTTCGGGCAACCCGCGGCCCCACTCTGGATGCTCCTTTCGATCGCCCTGATCGCGGCCTTCCTCTCGGGAATCGCGCTCGCGATCGTCGTCATCGGGGCCATGTTCATGGGCTACCGCCGCGGGATCGATCCCGACACCCTGGTCGGCCCCCTCGTCACGACCACGGGGGACGTCGTCGGCATCGCCTTCCTGCTGCTCGCGGTCAAAATCGTTGCCGGGGGAATCTGAATGCAGGTGGCCCCGACGGAGTACTGGTCCTTCCGGGCGATCTCTCGGGCCACGCTCCCCGTCCTCATGCTCCTCACCGCCGTCGCGGTGGGCTCGGGACTGCTCCTCGGCACCTTCGAGGGGGTGCTCTACCGCTATCCCTCGCTTTTGATCCTCGTGCCGGTCACGATCGGTACCGCCGGAAACCTCGGCAGCCTGCTCGCCTCGCGGCTCTCGACGGCGTTTCACCTCGGCACCCTCTCCTTCCGGCCCGCGGACGAGCAACTCGCCGGCCACTCGCTTGCCACCGTGGCACTCGCGCTCACGCTCTTTCCCCTCGTCGGCGCCGGGGCGTGGGTCCTCGCGCTGGTGACGGGGCGGGTCGTCCTCCCGCTCTGGCGAGTCCTCGCGATAGCGACCCTGAGCGGCGCCGGACTCGCGATCGTGGCCATCGTCGCCACGGCCCTCACGACCTACGGCGCCTACCGGGCCGGCCTCGATCCGGACGACGTCGTCATCCCGGTCGTCACCGTGACCGCCGACGTCTTCGGCGTGGTTATGCTCTTCGTCGCCGTCGCGGTTTTCACCTGAAAGCGGCCAGACCGGCTCACTCCGGGGGTTCGGGCGGGGTGCCGTCCTCGGTCGCCGGCGCGAACGCGTCGATGAAATCCTCGACGCCGGGCTCGTGAACGGTCACCGCGACCTCGATGACCCCCAGTTCGTCGGGGGACCCCACGGAAAAGTTGATCACGTCCTCCAGCGCGGCCCCTTTTTTCAGCTCGAAGGCGAAGCCTCGGGGGCCAGCCCGCTCGAAGAAGACGTCCCGGGCGGTGTCGAGGATCCGCTGCTCGAAGAGCCGCTGCCGGAAGTGACCCAGGTCGGAGGTGGTCGCCACCACCCGGTCGTCCCGGGTCTCGACCTCGCTCTCGGGGAAGAGAGTCGTGATCGCCTCGACGACCCGCTCGGCTACCTCGGTTTCCTTCACCGGGGCTTCGATCGTCGCCTCGATCCGGCGCACGGGCCCCTCGATGTGGTCCCCGAGCAGGTCGCTCACCTCCTGGCGGTAGGCCTCGAGGGAGGATGCGTTCGCGATTTCCACGTCGGCGTCGGCCATCGCCTCCCGGAGCCCGAACCCGAGTTCGCGCTCGTCGCGGTCGGCGAGGGTTTCCCCGCCCGCCTCGGCGCCCGAATCCCGATTGCGCACTTCGAGGCGCTCGGCTCGCAGTTCGTCCGGCGCGGTGATCGCCACGAGCGTGAACTCCTCGCCGAAGGCGTCCTCGAAGCGCTCGACTTCGGCCCCGGAGCGGATGCCATCGACCACCACCGCGTCGGAATCGGTTAGCGCGTCCCGAATCGCCGGCAGCGAGCGGTCGGCGATGGCCGCGAGTCCCTCCTCCTCGCGGAGGGCCTGGGCCACCCGGCCGTGGTCGGCGGCGGGGTCGAGATCGCGGGCTTCGGTCTCCTGGCGGACGATGTCCCCCATCGTGACGACGGGGATGCCGAGTTCGCGGGCCACCGTCGCGGCCTCGCTCTTGCCGCTGCCGGGGAGGCCGACGATGCCGATGACAGTCATTGGATGGCCCTATCGGCCCGGCGGTCTTTTCGGTTCCGTTCTCGGGCCGTGGTGAATCGGTTCGTGGAGCGGAGTGTAACACATAAGACGGCGGGAACCAAAATCGGGAGCGAGGGCACGTAGCTCAGTCCGGACAGAGCGTCGGACTTCTATCCCGCACAGTGTTGCTGTGGGGGGAAGACATCCGACGGTCGCGGGTTCGAATCCCGTCGTGCCCGCTTCTGCGACGAACG
>JBKGZU010000033.1:0-11402 GCA_046543215.1 Halodesulfurarchaeum sp.
CCTTGATGTCCTCGAGTTTGTCGAGCAGTTCGTCGTTCGAGGCCCCGATCTCGAAGTCGACCTCCCCCTGATGGTCGTTTTCCGAGGTGGCGACCCCCTCGTCCCCGTCGAGGTCCTCCGAACCGATGTCGTTTTTCCCCTGTTCGGATTCGTCGTAACTGCCAAATCCCATTGTACCTAGAGCTACTGGACCGCAACACAAAAAGGGCCCGCCGTCGAATGGCGGCGGATCCCCAGGCTCATGGCCGCTCGAGACGTCAGGACCGGCATGGACGTGACCTGTCTCACCGAGGGGGCCGAGACGTTCACCGCGAACGTGTACCTGCTCGAGGGAAACGAAACGGCGCTCGTCGACGCGGGGGCGATGCCGGGTGTCGTCGACGCGGTGGCCGATCGGGTCGAAACCCTCGACACGCTCGTGGTGACCCATCGCCACTCGGACCACGTCGAACAGCTCGAGGCGATCCGGGCGGCGTTCGACCCCGCCGTGTACGCGGCCGACCCGGGAGACGGTGCCGCCGTGCTCGAAGACGGCGAGGTGGTGCGAATCGGGGGCGAACCGTTCGAGGCCGTCGCGACCCCCGGCCACGCGCCGGACCACCTCGCCTTCATCGGGGAAACGGCGGTCTTCACTGGCGACGTCGTCGTCTACAGCGACGGGGCGTTCGAGGACGGAAGCTTCGGGCGGACCGATCTCCCCGGGGCCGACCGGGAGACGTTGCTCGCGAGTCTCGACAGGCTGTTGGATCGACTGCCGCCTTCGATCGAGGCGATGTATCCAGGCCACGGCCCCAGTTACGAGGGCGACGTTCGGGCGGTGATCGAGCGAGCCAGGGACCGCGCCGCCCGTGGCGAACCCAAGTATCCCGAGGAAAGCGACTGACTGCAACGGCCACAAGGTATTTGGATTCTCGCGCCGGTGTCAGCCCATGTCAGGCGCCGTCTTTCTCTCCGGCGACGTCGTCGAGCTCCGGACAATCGAGCGAGACGACCTCGACTTCCTCCAGCAGGCGATCAACGACCCCGCCGTCCGCCGCCATTTGACCGTTCGACACCCGATCAATCACGAGCAGGAAGAGGAGTGGTTCGAGGACCAGGTCACGAGTGGCGAGCACCTGAACCTGCTCATCGTGGGCGAGGACGGGCCGGCTGGGACCATCGGCTTGGGCCAGCTCGATGTCAACAACGGTACGGCCGAACTCGGTATCTGGATCCGAGAAGCTGATTGGGGGAACGGCTACGGGACCGAGGCAAGCGAGTTGCTCCTCACCCACGCCTTCGAGCAACTGCGGTTGCACCGCATCGAAGCGCGGGTTTTCGAGGGGAACGAGGCCTCGAAGAACCTCTGGGAATCACTCGGGTTCGACCACGAAGCCGTCCACCGCGAGGCGGCCTACCTGAACGGCGAGTACCGCGACGTCCACCGCTACGCGGTGCTCGAAAGCGAGTGGGACGGCTGAGTGGCCGGCGGCTTCGTGAAGAAACGAACGGGGCCGATCAGGTCGCGCGTCGCTCTTTGGCCTTCGGGCGGAGGTTGCCGTAGCCACACTTCCGACAGCGGTCGGCCCGCTCCGGGTTGCGGGCGTTACAGCGCATACAGACCTGGGTGCCGAGGAGGCGGTCTTCGATGGAGAGGTGCTGTGTCATAGCCCTTCCTTGCCCGAGGAGGGCTAAAAGGTGTTCGACTCGGGTTTGCCACGGGTTTGCCACGGGTTTACCCCGATTCGCGGTCAGCGGTCGAGGTACTCGTTCTGCACGGCGACGACTTCGGACGAGTCCTCGCAGTTCGCGTACCGTTCCAGGGGCTCCTCGTTGAGATCGAGGAAGGTCTGGCCCCACCGGAACTTCGAGAGGAGGAATTCGGCCTGTTCGCGCTCGCCGAGGATCACGAGCGCGCCCGCGAAAGCCTCGACCGTCGTCAGCTGGTACGGATTCCCGTAATTGACGGGATTGCCCGCGAGCATGAACGGGAGCGCACGGTGGATGCCGTCGATCGCGAACTGTTCCTGCGAGGCCGACTCCCAGGAGCTGTCCATCCCGACGAGAATATCCGTCCGCTCGCGGTCGGCGGGAGAGAGCGCTTTGTCCGCGAACGGGTCGAGGACCAGCCCGTAGGGGACCGCCCGGTCGGTGGCGTGCAGCGTGGCGAGGTCGAACCGCTCGAGCTTCTTCGCCGTGCACTTCTGGGGGTCGTCGTCGCCCTCGTAGCGAACGTGCAGGTCCACACCTCGGATAGACGGCGGGGTGCCAAAAACGTCCCGACCGGTAGGTGGGGACGAGCGGATGCGAGGTGGCGGGCGGCCGACTTTTGCCCGTGGCACACCGAGGAAGGCCCATGGACGAACCAGCCGATTCCCTCGCCGGCGACGGCCCGGCCCTCGCCCGGGAGTACTACCAGGCCATCGACGCCGGCGAGTATGCAGCCCTCGAGGCGGTACTTGCCCCGGAGTTCACCCACGTGCGCGGTGATCGAACCCTCTCGGGCCGGGCAGACTTCGTCGATTTCATGGCCGAAAAGCGCCCGGAGAAAGACACGAGCCACGACGTCGACCGGGTCTACACCGGACCCCACGGGGTGGCCGTAACGGGACAGCTCCGCCGGGCGAACGGCGAGCTGTTCTTCCGCTTCGTCGATGTCTTTCAGGTAACCGAGCGACTCGTTCGGCTCGTTACCTACAGCAACACGGACTGACATTGGTGCCCGAAAGCGATGGATTCATCCCTTGGATCCGGTTCCATCCGATATGTCGCTGACTGACAGCATCTCGCGGATCGCTCGGTTTGCGAGCAAGTATTTCGTCGTCTGGGTAGTCGTTGCCGCGGCTCTGGGCCTGTGGCAGCCGGCGACCTTCGTCCCGATCCTCGATTACGTCAACCCACTGCTGGGGCTCATCATGCTCGGCATGGGCCTGACACTCACCCCGGTGGACTTCAAACGGCTGGTCGAGCGGCCCGTCGACGTCGGCATCGGCGCGATGACCCAGTGGCTGGTGATGCCGCTTGCGGCCTACGCGCTCTACCTGGTCTTCGACCTGCCCGATGCCATCGGCGTCGGCCTCATCCTCGTGGGTGCGGCCCCCGGTGGAACCGCCTCGAACGTGATGACTTACCTCGGACGGGGCGACGTGGCGCTCTCGGTTGCCATCACGACCGTGACGACCCTGGCCGCGCCGATCGTCATGCCGGCCTGGACCCTGGTGATTCTGGGCCAGGGCATCGAAGTGACCTTCATGGAGATGTTCACGAACATCGTCCAGATCGTCATCATCCCGGTCGTGCTCGGGTTCGCCCTGCGCTATATCCTCGATCGGGCCGCCCCGACGGTGGCCGAGATCGGGATGGACGTCTTCCCCGTAATCAGCGTCTTCGCCATCGCGGCCATCGTGGCCGGCGTGGTCGGCGCGAACGTCGAGAACATCCTCACTGCCGGGGCACTCGTCTTGGCGGCGGTGGTGTTGCACAACGGTATCGGCCTGGGCGCGGGCTTCGGCGTGGGCAAAGCCGTGGGCATGTCGACCGACCGGGTCCGGGCGACGAGCTTCGAGGTTGGGCTCCAGAACAGCGCCCTCGCCGTGGCCCTCGCGACGACACTCTTCGAGCCCGCTGCCGCGCTGATCCCGGCGCTTTTCAGCGTCTGGCACAACATCACTGGTCCGGCACTCGCGAGCTTCTTCACCTGGATGGACGACAGGGCCCCGGGCAGTTCGACCTCGGCGACGACAGCCGACTGATCACTCCCTGTCGCCTGCGCCCAGCGCGCTCTCGCCGACCGGTTCGTGGCCCTCGATGATCTCCTGGCCGTCGAGGTAGGGCCGCAGGGCTTCCGGGATCGTGACCGTCCCGTCGTCGTTCTGGTAGTACTCGAGAATTGCGACCACGACTCGCGGGAGGGCGACGCCCGACCCGTTGAGCGTGTGGACGTACTCCGCGGACTCGTGGCGTTCGGGTCGGTAGCGGATCCCCGCCCGGCGGGCCTGGAAGTCTTTGAAGTTCGAGACCGAGGAGACCTCGAGCCACCGACCGCCTTCTTCGGGCCCGTCGGCCATGTCGTCGGCCGGTGCCCAGACCTCGATGTCGTACTTCTTGGCCTGCGTGAAGCCCATGTCGCCGGTGCACATCTCGAGGACCCGGTAGGGAAGGCCGAGTTTCTGGAGGACCTCCTCGGCCTCCCCGAGCAGGCCGTGCAGGCGCTCCTCGCTTTCTCCCGGTTCGACGAAGTTCACCAGCTCGACCTTGTTGAACTGGTGGACCCGAACGATGCCCCGGGTCTCGGTGCCGTGTTCCCCCGCCTCGCGGCGGAAGTTGGGCGTGTAGGCCTGGTGTTTGAGCGGGAGGTCGTCGGCGAGGAGGATGTCGTCGGCGTACATGTTCGTGACCGGCACCTCCGCGGTAGGGAGTAGCCAGAGGTCGTCGTCGTCGTAGTCCTCGGCGTTCGACCCGCCGATGCGGTAGGCGTCCTCGACGAACTTGGGGAACTGGCCGGTCCCCCGCATCGAGGCGGAGTTGACCGGGATCGGGGGGAACACCTCCCGGTAGCCCTGTTCGCGGTGAATGTCTCGCATGAACTGGATCAGGGCGTGTTCCAGCCGGGCGCCGTCGCCCTTGAGGAAGTAAAAGCCGCCACCGGTGACATTGGCGCCCCGCTCGAAGTCGAGGATGTCGAGGTCCTCCCCGAGGTCGTAGTGGGGTTCGACCGGGTCAGGGAGGGCCCGCATGTCGTCGAATCCTTCCCGCCGGGCCTCGACGTTGTCCGACTCGTCCTCGCCGATCGGGACGTCGTCATCGGGGACCATCGGCACCTCGAGGAGCCGGGCCTCGAGTTCGGCCTCGAGTTCCTCGGCCCGTTCCTCGACTGTCTCCAGCTCCTCCTTGAGCTCCGTGGATCGCTGGATGGCTTCCTCGGCGGCGTCATCGTCGCCTTCCTGTTTGTACGCGGCGATCCGGTCGCTGACCTCGTTTCGCTCGTGACGCAACTCGTCCCCGCGGGCCTTGCGGTCGCGCCACTCCGCATCGACCTCGAGGATGTGATCCAGGTCCACGTCCGTCACGCCCTTGTGCTCGATCGCCTCGCGGACCACGTCCGGGTGCTCCCGGACGAACTGCCTGCTCAACATGGGAGACCGTATTTCCGGAGCCCGGTTAACACTATTGGGTGGCCCCGCGACGGAAGCGGGTCCCGGATCCCGCTTTCGAACTATCCCGTCCGGCGCCACCAGCCCGACTGCTCCTTCAGCCTCCCCATCTCCCGATCGGTCGACGGTTCATGCTCCTGGCCCCCTCCCCGACCGTCGACGGTTCATGCTCCTGGCCCGGGGTCCTTGGAGTGCCAACCCTCATACCACTCCCCGGCCTACGTGCGGTATGCACGCGGTACCGGGCCGACGGATCCGTCAGCGGGACGTGGAATCCGGGGCCGGCCGCGGTTTGGAGCGAGCGACCGAGCGGGGTGTCAACTAATGGAGGAGATGCTGTTCGGACTGCCCGCGGGCCCGGTTCTCGAAGCCGCGTACGTCGGCGCCTTCGTCCTCGCCACGCTGCTCACGGCGGTCAGTCTCACTCGGATCGATCGGGTGCAAGACCCCGACACCAGACGGGGGCTGTTCTGGCTGCTGGCCGGGAGCGGGATCTGGGCCGCGAGCCACGTCGGGTTCCTGCTCGCGAATGGTGTCGGCCTCTCGCTCGTCTTTCACACGGTGGGACTGGTCGTCGGGCTGGGAACGGTCGGGGCGTGGCTGTACTTCACCTCGGCGTACACCGGGCGGACCCTCCACCGGAACCGGACGATCCGGCGGGTCGCCCTCGCGGCCTTCCTCCTCGTGGTGGCGGTCAAGGTCACGAATCCGCTCCACGGGCTGTACTACTCCGCGACGATCGTATCGGTCCCGTTCGAACACGTGGCGATCCAGAACGGCGTGCTCCACTGGTCGGTCATGGGCGCCTCCTACACGCTCTCGGGGATCGGGTATTTCATGCTCTTCGAGCGGTTCGGTACGGTGAGCGCCGATACGAGACCGCTCATGGTCGTCGTCGGGCTCACCGGCCTTCCGATCCTGCTCGACATCGCCGGGTTCACGAGCGATGCCCTGATCGACATCACCTACGAGCCACTCGGGGTCGCCGTTTTCGCGAGCGGGGTCTTTTTCGTCTTCCTCGAGCAGTTCGAGTCCGTCCGGATCGCCGGGGAGCGACGGGAACCCGTCATCACACTCGATACCAGCGACCGGATCCACCAGTACAACCGCGCGGCCCGCGAGTTGTTCGCCGACCGGCTGTCCCGGGCGGCGATCGCCGATCCGATCACCGAGGTCTTTCCCGAATTGCCGGACGCCGAGGCCGATCAGGTGATCTTCCCCGTGGGCGAAACGCCGCGGTACTATCGGGTGACCTCGACCCCGTTCACGAGCGGCGATACCACGCTGGGCCGATTGCTCGTGTTCACTGACGTGACCGAGGAGGAGCGAGCCAAGCGGGAACTCAAACGGCAGAACGAGCGGCTCGAGCGGTTCACCAGCACCGTCTCTCACGACCTCCGGAACCCGCTCACCGTGGCCACCGGTCGGCTCGAAATCGCCGTCGAGGAAACCGACTCCGAGCACGTCGAGACCGCACTCGACGCCCTCGAGCGGATGGAGACGATGATCGAGGACCTGCTCGATCTGGCCAGACAGGGCCAGCCGATCGACGAGACCGAGACGGTCTCCCTCGAAACTGCAGCAAACGACGCCTGGAAGATGGTCCAGACCGAGGAGGCCGCACTCGATATCCAGGGCGATCGGGACCTGGCGGCCGATCCCGATCGGCTGGCCAGCCTGTTCGAGAACCTGTTCCGGAACGCCGTCGAGCACGCCGGCCCGGCCGTGACCGTGACGGTCGAGCCGACCGCCGGGGGATTTGCCGTCGGCGACGACGGGCCGGGAATCCCACCCGACGATCGAGACGCAGTCTTCGAGTCCGGGTACACGACCGACGAGGACGGGACCGGCTTCGGGCTGGCAATCGTCAGCGAAATCGCCGAGGCCCACGATTGGACCGTCGCGGTCGAGGAAAGCGAGGCCGGGGGCGCGAAATTCGTCTTCGACGTTCGATGACGCGGCCTGCCGTGTGTTCGTTGGCCCGGCCTCCCGTGTGTTCGATAATCCGGCCTGCCGCCTGAATCACTCGGTTCGGTCCCGGATTCGCTCGAGGAGCGCTTCGGGCTCGTCGTCGAGTGGCGTCCGGTAGGTCTTCACGTCCTCGGTTTCCCGGACGGGGCTGATCACGAGAGTCCCGTCCTCGTATTCGGCGCCGGCGAGGTTCGAATCCGGGAAGTGAATCACTTGCTCCGGATCCATCCCGACACCCGCCTTGAGAAACATGAGATCGAGCGTCGCCTCGTAGATCCAGACGCCGGCGTCGTCCAGGCCGACGAGCGTCGTGTCCACCTGGGACGGCGCCTCGATGAAGGGTTGGGTGCCCTCGGGGACCTTGGTAAGGGTGAATACCTCGGCGTCCTCGTCCATGCCGGCGGCCTCGAGAACGACGGGGCCGTACTCGTCGACGTCCGCCATGTATCCGTCCCGGATCGACTCCCAGTGGCGGTTGATGTACCGCATCCCCTGGTACCAGATCGGGCCGCCGATTACCAGTCCGACCAGCGCGAACGTGTAACTGGCCCCGAAGTAATAGCCGATCCCACCGAGCAGGAACACCACCATCGCCCATCCCACGACGGGGTGCCAGCCGAAGATCCAACGGAGGAAGGAACGCTCCCCCTTCGCTTTCCGGAAGGCCGATTGCTTCTCGCTCATGAGTGATCCGGTGCCGGCACGCCGGTCGCGTGTGTCATCCGTGTTGACCCGTCGACCCGACGACGATGGAGACAAAGTAATACCGGCATCTATCGGGATTGAGACTGGCAGCGAAAAATACGTTCCGCAACAAGTGCGGAGAATCGGCCCGGGTGGTTCGTTATTCGAGGCCGAGGTCCGCGAGCGAGTGGGTGTGCTGCCACGCGCCGGCGACCTCGTCGATGTCGAACTTGATGACCCCGTCGGTCAGTTCGAGCCGGACCATCTCGTCGCCGATTTCGGCGTCGTGGAGGTGCAGTTCGAGGGGCTGTTCGAACTCGCTGACGGCTACCATCAGCTCGCCGTTTTTCTCGAGCATCGCTTGCAGGTCTTCTGCGTTCATGTGCGACTTTCAGTACGATTACCACCCCGAAAAAGATTGCGTCCCCGGCACACTGACGGCGAGATTCCCAGCTGGTGGCGGGCGATTGACGGGGGCACAGGCTCCCCGGTCGCCGAAACCCAGCCGACCGAAGCCGATCGGTAACTCCCCAGTCGCCTGTCAAAACTCGGGCGACCGTCCGGCGGTCGAATGGCGTGGAACCTTTATACCGGTCGGGGCAACCAGGAGACATGGACGGTACCCGGTCCCGGTTGACGCGGCGCTTCTGGCTGCTCGTCGGGATTGCAGTCGTCGCCGTCGCGGTCCGACTCGTCGGGCTCGGGGCCCGGGTGGCCCACCAGGACGAGGCCCGCGTCGCGGGCTGGATCCTCCACTACGTCGCCGTCGACGCCTGGGAGTACCGGGCGATCATCCACGGACCGTTTCTTCCCCACGTCAACGGCGTCGTGTTCAACCTGCTCGGTCCGTCGGACTTCTCGATGCGACTGGTCGTCGCCGTCGTCGGTGGACTTCTGCCGCTCTCGGCCTGGCTGCTGCGGGATCGACTGGCGCGTCGGGAACTCCTGTTTCTCGGAGCCATCCTCGCACTCAATCCGGTGCTCGTCTACTACTCCCGGTTCATGCGCAACGACGTCCTCCTCGCGGCCTTTGCCTTCCTGAGCTTCGCCCTCGTCGTCCGGTCGATCGACACCGGGAAGCACCGCTACCTGCTCGCCGCCGGGGTCGCTCTGGGACTCGCGATGACGACCAAGGAAAACGCGTTGCTCTATCCGGTCACCTGGGCCGGCGCGCTCGTCCTCCTGCTCGACCAGCGACTCTTCCTCGCCCGACACCGTGAGCAGGGATGGTATCGAGTCCTCAAAGCAACGCTAAGGCGATCCTTCACGGGCGTCTGGCGGGCCAGGTACGCGGTCCTCGGCGGGTTGGTCCTGCTCGCCGGCGTCGTCGTCTGGTTCTACGCCCCAAAGCCGGACCTCTATCAGGCACTGGGGAATCCCGCACAGCTCCCCGGTGTTCTCGAGGAGGCGACCCTGGGGACCTGGGAGAAGTTCACCGACCTGTGGGGGGACACCGGCATGCAGGAGCACTCCTACGTGAACTTTCTGGGGCACCTCCTGAAGGTCCTGGCCGTCGGCGGGTTGACGACGCTCGTCTTCGCGGTGATCGGCTTTCTCGCCGACCGCTATCGGCGGGCCGGGCCACGGGACGTCGTCGCCCTGGCTTTCTACTGGGGGCTGGCGAGCCTGCTCGGCTACCCGATCGTCTCGGACATCAAGGCCGGCTGGACGGCCGTCCACGTGCTCGTCCCGCTCGCGATTCCGGCAGCCGTGGGGCTGGCGGTGGTCCTCCGTCGGGCAGAGCGGGGGCTCCGGCACGACGAGCGCCGAACGGCGGCAATCGCTCTGATCCTGCTCCTCGGGGCGGGACTCGTGACGGCGGGCGGGGGCCTTGCCATCAACGTCGTGTATCCGGCCGACGATCGAAATCCCGTGGTCCAGTACGCCCAGCCGGCCGGCGACATGAAACCCACGCTCGCCGAAATCGAGGCGATCGCCGCCGAGACCGGGGGGATCGACGTCATGTTCTACGGCGAGGAGTACTACACCGCGGGCGAATTCGAGGCGCCCGCGACCCTCGACATCGAAGGGGGTCCGCCGGGAAGCTGGTTCGATCGGTTGCCCCTCCCGTGGTATCTCGAGCGATACGACGCCCGCGTCGCCAGCACGGAAGACCCGATGGTCGTGCTGGAGCACGATCCACCAGTGGTCATCGCCGTCGAGGAGGACGCCTCGGACGTCCGCGACCGGCTCGACGGGTACCGCGAGGTCACCCATCAGGGATACCTCCACAGCCGGCCGGTCGTCTTTTTCATCCGCGAGTGAGTGAGGCCCGGCACCTGCCGCCGCGCGGTCGACGGTCTTTTCAAGTGGGCCCGGGTAGTTCTGTAAGATGGAAAACCGGCAACTGGACGTCGTCGAGGTGCTGCTTACCGGGATCTGCTACGACCGCAACCCGGAACTCGACGAGAACGACCTGCCACCCGCCATCCGGACCGCGCTCTGGTCCGGTGACGGCGTCGGCCGTCCCCCGAAACCCGACGAGGACGACATTTCGGCCGCCACGGGGATCGAGGATCCGTGGGCCGAGATCTCCGGACTCATGTTCACCGACCGGGACAGCTTCTCCGGGACGATCTCGGTGACCGACGAGGACATGCTCGAGGAGTGGTTCCTCGAGCGCGCCGAACCAGCGCGTCTCCAGGCAAACCCTACCCTGGCCTACGAGTATCTGGATCGCGAGGGCTGGGACCTCGATTACGAGGCCGCCCGGGCGGCGAACCGACCCATGCACGCGGACCCGCAGTACATCCAGTCCCAGCTCGATTCCTACTTCGACGAGGACGACGAGGAAATGCTCGACCTCGTGGAGGTGCGGGCCCCGGCAGACATCGAGATCACCCTCGAGGATCTGGTCCTCACGAAAGACCAGTCCACGGAGGTCCGGAAGGTCGCGAAGGCGATCGAGCACCGGGATTACCTCGCGGAGATCGGCCTCCGGGAGATCGGCAAGCTACTCTTCGTCGGGCCGCCGGGGACCGGCAAAACCTCGGTCGCCCGCGGGCTGGCCCACCAGCTCGATCTGCCCTTCGTCGAGGTCAAACTCTCGATGATCACGAGCCAGTACCTCGGCGAGACGGCCAAGAACGTCGAGAAGGTCTTCGAGGTCGCAAAGCGGCTCTCGCCCTGTATTCTCTTCATCGACGAGTTCGACTTCGTCGCGAAGACCCGGACCAGCGACGAACACGCCGCCATCAAGCGCGCCGTGAACACGCTGCTCAAGTCGATCGACGAGGTGAGCCTGATCCGGGACGACGTGCTCCTCATCGGGGCGACGAACCACCCGGACGAACTCGACGCCGCCGCGTGGCGGCGCTTCGACGAAATCCTCCACTTCCCCCGCCCGGACGAGTCGATGCGGAAGGGGATCCTGGACCTGGTCACCGCGGACATCGAGATCGAGAACTTCGACGCGGCCGAGATCGCGGCCGAGACCGAGGGGCTCACCGGCAGCGACCTGCGACTGGTGCTTCGGGAAGCCGTCCTCTCCGCGCTCGTCTCCGATCGCACCACGCTCTCCCAGCAGGACCTGCTGGACGCCGTCGAGGAGTTCGAGGAGCGGGACCACATGCGGAACCTCGAAACCATCGAGGAGGCCCTCGACGTCGAGGGCGA
>JBKGZU010000034.1:0-11375 GCA_046543215.1 Halodesulfurarchaeum sp.
GCCATCGACTACGTCGTCACGAAGATCCCCCGGTGGCCCAAGGACAAGTTCCCCGAGGTCGACTTCGAACTGTCGACCGCGATGAAGTCCACCGGCGAGGCGATGTCCATCGGGCGGACCTTCGAGGAGTCCCTGTTGAAGGCCCTGCGCTCGACGGAGTACGTCCCGGCGGTGGATTGGGACACCGTCTCCGAGGAGACTCTGCTGGCGGACTACCTCGAGGCGCCCACGCCAGATCGCCCCTACGCCATCTTCGAGGCCTTCGAACGCGGCTTCACGACCGAGGAAATCGTCGAGTCGACGGGCATCGAGGCGTGGTACATCGAGCGCTTTGGCAACGTCGCCCGGGCCGCGACGGCCGCCGCCGAGGGCGACTTCGAGCCCGCCATCGAGACCGGCTACACGAACAGCGAAGCGGCACAAATGGCAACCACCGGGACGGTCGACACGACCGCGACGGGTGGCGGCCTGGGGCCGACCGAGGTCGATCTCCCCGGAACCGACCCTGACCCGGCAGTCCCCGTCGAAACCGTCGAGACCACGGGCCAACCCCGCACCTTCAAACAGGTCGATACCTGCGCCGGCGAATTCGCGGCGTCGACGCCGTACTACTACTCCTCGCGCTCGCCGGCCGAACGGACCCGCGACGAGGTCCAGACCGATCCCGACATCGAGAGCGTGGTCATCGTCGGCGCCGGCCCGATCCGGATCGGACAGGGGGTCGAATTCGACTACGTTACCGTCCACGCGGTCCGGGCGCTCCGCGAGGCGGGCATCGAAACCCACATCGTCAACAACAACCCGGAGACCGTCTCGACGGACTACGACACCTCCGACGGCCTCTTCTTCGAGCCGATCACCGCAGAGGAGGTCGCAGACGTCATCGAGGCGACCGGCGCCGACGGCGTGATGGTCCAGTTCGGCGGCCAGACCTCGGTGAACATCGGCGACCCGCTCGCCGCAGAAATCGAACGGCGGGGCCTGGACTGTGAACTCCTCGGGACGAGCGTCGAGGCGATGGACCTCGCGGAGGACCGGGACCGCTTCAACGCCCTGATGGACGAGATGGGCGTCGACCAGCCGGCCGGGGGCACGGCGACGAACGAGGCCGAGGCCCTCGAATTGGCCCACGAGATCGGCTACCCGGTCCTGGTGCGCCCGAGTTACGTGCTCGGCGGCCGGGCGATGGAGGTCGTCTACGACGACGAGGAGCTGAAAGGCTACATCGAGGAGGCCGTCCGGGTCTCCCCCGAGAAACCGATCCTCGTGGACGACTACCTCGAGGGAGCCATCGAACTCGACGTCGACGCCGTCGCGGACGGCGATGACGTCCTCATCGGGGGCGTGATGGAACACATCGAGAGTGCGGGGGTTCACTCCGGAGACTCCGCAGTGATGATCCCCCCGCAGAACCTCGATCGTGAGACGATGGGCCGCGTGCGGGACGTCGTCGAGGACATCGCCACCGCGCTGGAAACAGTCGGCTTGCTGAACGTGCAGCTCGCCATCCAAGACGGGACGGTGTACGTTCTCGAGGCGAACCCCCGCTCGTCCCGGACGGTCCCGTTCATCTCGAAGGCCACCGGCGTCCCGATCGCCAAACTCGCGGCGAAGGTGATGGCCGGGACGAGTCTCCGGGAACTCGACGTCGAGGAGCAGATTCCCGAGCAGATCTCCATCAAGGAGGTCGTCCTGCCGTTCGACCGGCTCCCCGGCTCGGACCCCACCCTCGGCCCCGAGATGAAGTCCACCGGCGAGGTGATGGGCACGGCCGATACCTTCGGCAAGGCCTACCAGAAGTCACAGATGGCGATCGACAAGCCGATCCCGACGTCGGGGACCGCGCTGATCGATCTCGACAACGAGGAGTTCCCCGATCCCGAGTCGGATGCCGGTCGGGAGCTGATCGAAGGGTTCGCCCGGCACTTCGCCATCGCGGACTTCGAGGACGAAAGCGACTTCGAGGAAGCCATCGAGGAGGGCGAGATCGACCTCATCATTTCGCGGAACCGCAAGCCACTCCAGGTGGCCGTCGAGCACGAGGTCACGTACTTCTCGACCTATCCCTCGGCCCGGGCCACCCTCGCCGCGCTCGAAGCCCAGGACGAGCCACTCGACATCGAGGCCATCTCCGAGCGCCCGAAGCGGACCGCGAAGTGGGGCCGCGAGTAGCGGACCCGTCGGGAGTTCGCTGCAGAAAACCGAGTGCCGAGTCCGCTATTGGGCGGGGCGCCAGTTCAATGGTGCTGCGGGCTGTGGGGCTCCCCCGGATAGTCCTTCTCTCCGGCCTCGATCCGCACGTCGAGCCAGTTTTCGGTCGGGATGAGCGGACACTCGTAGCCCTCGTTGTACGCACACGTCGGGTTGTAGGCCCCGTTGAAATCGAGAATCCAGACGCCGCCCTCGTAGTGGCGCTCCCGCTCGAGATCGAGATAGCGGCCAGCCGCGTAGGTCTCCTCGCCGTTCGTCTCGTCCCGGAAGGGGACCCAGAGACGGTCCTCGCTCGGGTCGCCCTTGTAGGCCTGGATCGTGACCGACTCGCCGTCGATCTCGAGGTCGAACTCGCCCCACTGGAGGTACTCCTGGACGTTGCCGGCCGTCGTCTCGACGGTCAACCGATCCGGATCGTCGTGCTCGGTTAGTTCCACCTCGAAGCGCATCGATTCGTCGACGGGGAAGTACTCGAGCCCCGGGAACTCCCGCCGGGCTTTGCGGGGGATCGGCGATCGAGGGCTCTCGGCGAAATACGCCTCCTTCTGCTCGCGCTGCTCCCGCACGGACGTGACGTACTCAGCTCCCATAGCGGGATATTCCGTCCGCGAGGAATAAAGCCAACCGGGTTGTCCCGGGTCGAGGGCACAACCGCGAAACGGGGGAGTACGCCGACTGGACCGGTCAGTGCGTCGCTGCCGGGTGTGCCCCCGCGTCCGCCATCGCGAGCACGTCGTCGAAGAAGTCGAGGGTGTCGTGGGGGCCGGGATGGGCCTCCGGATGGTACTGGCGGGTGATCACGTCGAGGGCCGCGGACTCGGCCCCTTCGGGCGTGTCGTCGTTGACGTTGACCTGGGTCACCTCGAGGTCGCCGGCATCCGCGACCATGTAGCCGTGATTCTGCGTGGTCATCACGACCCGCCCGCTCTCCCGGTCGAGCACCGGCTGGTTGACCCCGCGATGGCCGAACTCCATCTTCGTCGTCTCGCCGTCGACGGCGTTGGCGACGATCTGCATCCCCAGGCAGATGCCGGCGATCGGCACCTCCCCGAGGAAGTACTCGACCAGCGCCTCGGTGTCCCGGTAGTTGGCCGGGTCGCCGGGGCCGTTCGAGATGAAGACCAGGTCCGGATCGATGGCCTCGACGTCGGCCGGATCGGCGTCGTGTGGGAAGACGTGGACGTCCGAGCCCCGCTCGAGGAGCGAGTCGATGATGCTGCCCTTGGTGCCACAGTGGATGAGCGCGGTCGTCGGTCCGTCGCCCTCGGCCCGATGGACCTCGACGTCGTCGACGCTGACCATATCGCCGATGTTCTCGATCTCGCTCATGTGCGGACAGACGTCGAGTTGTTCGCGAGCGCGTTCGGGCGAGGCGTCGGGGCCGGCGGAGATGCCACACTTCATCGCGCCGCCGTCCCGGATGTCGAGCACCAGATCCCGGGTGTCGACGGAATCGACGGCGGGGACGCCCTCCTCGGTGAGCCACTCGGCGACGTCGTCGGTGAGGTCGCGGGCGACGACCGCGCTCGGGTGGACGCGGTCGGATTCGAATCGTTCGGTTCGGACGCCGTAATTTCCGATGAGCGGGTAGGCAAAGGTCAAGACCTGGGCCTCGTAGGACGGATCGGTCAGGCTTTCCTCGTACCCCGTGTACGGCGTGGTGAAGACGAGTTCGCCGTGGGTCTCCCCCGGAGACCGGGCGCGACCCTCGATGACCTCGCCGGTCTCCAGGGCGATGTAGGCGTCCGACATTACGAGATTCAAACGTACCGCGAAATATAAGGCTTGCTTTCGTAATCGAGTTACGAAATTCGAAACAGTTTTCGCCCGGGCAGCACACGGAGTGACATGGACGATCTCGACCGGGAGATCCTCGCGGTGCTCAGGGAGGACTCCCGAACGCCCTACACCGAGATCGCCGACGCGCTGGGCGTCTCGGAAGGGACGGTTCGAAACCGCGTCGACCGGCTCCTGGACGACGGGACGATCGAGCGGTTCACCATCGCGACCCGGACGGGGAACGTCAAGTCGATGGTCGAGGTGTCAGTCGGCGTGGACGTGGACACGCAGGCGCTGGCCGACCGGATGGCCGAGTGGCACGAAGTGGACTTCGTCTGGCAGGTATCCGGCGAGGAGGACATGGTACTCGTCGTCGACGCGATGGACACCGAACGGGTCAACGAACTCATCACCCGCACTCGCGAGCAGGAGGAGGTGCGCTCGACGAAGACCCGACTGATTCTCGAGGAAACTCGCGGGTAGTGGGGCAACGGAACAGACCGGTGGGTACAAAACGGTCCTCGCCGTTGCCATCTCCATGACTCTCTCCAACGACGCGGACGACAGTGCGCTCTCGGAGCGCTCCGGCGGCGAGGCGGTGATCGCAGTCGACGCCGAGGACAACCCACAGGGCGTCGTCGACCGCCTCGACGCCCACACCGGGGACGGGATCCGTCACCGGGCCTTTACCTGCATGCTTTTCGACGAGGACGGCCGGGTCCTGCTCGCCCAGCGGGCCCGGGACAAACGCCTCTGGGACACCCACTGGGACGGCACCGTCGCGTCTCACCCCGCGGAGGGCCAGACCCAGATCGAAGCCACCGAAGAACGCCTCGAGGAGGAGCTGGGCATTACCCCGGACCAGTACGAGGACCTCCGGATCACCGACCGCTTCGAATACAAGCGCCACTACCTCGACGAGGGCGTCGAGTGGGAGGTCTGTGCCGTCCTCAAGGCGACCGTGACCGACACCTACCTCGACACCGACCCGAATGAGGTCGGCGGGACCCTCTGGGTGGACTACGAAGACCTCTGGGAGCACCCGCGGAACTATCGACAGCTCAGAACCTGCCCGTGGTTCGACATCGCGATGCGCCGGGACCTGGGCGAGGACTGGACCGAATCGGTGTAACTCCGAACGGACTGAAATGGGTGGAACAGCCACCAGCCGATCGGCATGAAACGCTCAGAGTCGGTCCGAGACGAAGCCGATCCGCATGAAACTCTCCGAGTTGGTCCGGAACGCGATCGTTAAGCACGCCCGCGAGACCGCTCCCAAAGAGGCGTGTGGCCTCCTCGGGGGCCGGGAAGGGGACCCGCCAGTCGTGCTCGAGTCGATTCGAACGCCGAACGTCGCCGCGAACCCGACCCACCGGTTCGAAATCGATCCGGCGGCGCTGCTCGAGGGACACGAGTCCTTCGACGCGGCCGGGCACTCGCTGCTTGGTTTTTATCACTCCCATCCGGCGGGCCCACCGACCCCGAGCGAGACCGATCGCGGTGGCGCCGCCTGGCCGAACACGACCGTGTTGATCGTCTCACTCGGCGGCCCCGAACCGGAACTCGGCGCCTTTTGGGACACGGGCGATCGGTTCCAGCCGGTCCCGCTCGAACCCGTCGAGTGACCCGCCGGCGCCGATAGCACTTAGGTGACCCGGGGCAAAGTCCGCCCATGGTCGACTTTCAGCGACGGGACACCCCTCGGGACGAGCTCGAGGATTCAGCGGAGTCCAAACCGGCCGAGACGGAACCGGAGCCAGACCACGATCACGACCACCACGCCCCGGACCTGGAGTCGGTCGGAGCGGCCGTCTTGACGATCTCGACGTCCCGGTCGCTCGACGACGATCCGAGTGGGGACGCCATCAGGGACGCCTTCGAGGCGGACGGCCACCGGGTCGTGACCCGGGAACTGGTCGGCGACGACCTCGACCGCATCCAGGGAATCGCGAGCCAGTTGGTCGACCGCCGCGACGTCGACGTGCTGGTCTCGACAGGGGGAACGGGAGTGAGCCCCGACGACGTGACTGTCGAAGCAGTCAAGCCCCTCTTCGAGAAGGAGCTGCCGGGCTTTGGCGAACTCTTTCGACGCAAGTCCGTCGAGGAGATCGGCTCGAAGGCGATCGCGTCCCGGGCGACCGCGGGGATCGCGAACGGCGTGCCCGTCTTCGTGCTGCCGGGAAGTCTCGACGCCGTTTCCCTCGCGATGGGCTCGCTGATCCTCCCCGAGATCGGCCACCTGGCCGGCCTGGCCCGCCACGATTCGGATCGGTAATCACTTCATCGCGAGAAAAGCCGACCCGCCGCCTATTCGCCCTCGTTCTCGACTCGCAACTGGACGCCGATCCCGTCCGGGTCCACGACCCTGATCCCGCCTGCAATTTCCTCCACTGGTTCGTTTGCCGCCTCGAACCGCGCTCTCGCGGCCTCGATGGCTCCCACCGCTGGGACGACGAACTCGATCCAATCGAGTCCCCGGCCAGTCGCCGGCTCGGTGCGGCCCAGGTAGTTCGTCACTCCGAGATGGTGATGGGCGGCCCCGGTGGCGAAAAACCGGGCCATCTCCCCGATCTTCCGTGAGACGGGCAACCCCAGCCGGTCCCGGTAGAAGGCCGTCGAACCGTCCAGATCGGTCACCTCGAGGTGGAAGTGACCGATCCGGGTCCCGGCCGGGGCCGCCCCCTCGGGGTCGGCCGCCACTCGGAGCGCGTCCAGGTCGAGCGAATCGGTTTCCATGACGACCTCGCCGGCCTCGTTTCGTGGCCACTCCGCCCGTGGCGTCTCCGTATAGAGTTCGACGCCGTTGCCCGCCGGGTCGGTGAGATACAGCGAGTGAGTCACCCCGTGGTCCGTCGCCCCGTCGAGTTCGTAGAAGCTCTCGGTTCGAAGCAGCGCCGCGCCGAGCGCCGCCCGAGAGGGGTACTTGAAAGCGACGTGATACAGTCCGGCCTGCGAATCGGTCCTGGGACCGCGATCGCTGCCGTCCAGGAGTTCCACCAGCGGCTTGGCGTCGACGCCGAGGGTCCCACTCGATTCGGTGTAGTCGAACAGATCGAGGCCGACGACGTCTTCGTAGAAGGAACTCGTGCCGTACAGGTCTTCCACGGCGATGGCCACGCGACCCGGCCGGGTCGCCGCCGGGAGGTCGACCACGTTCTCGCTCATGGGTACCCCTTGGAGACCGTGGCCTATTGCCCCTCCGGAACGGGAAGCAACTGACGCCACCGGTGAGTCGATCCAAGCCGCGTGGCTGCTGCCCGGCATCGAACGCCCAACCTAAAAAGGGTCGTTCCGTAGGGACGGTAATGACGACCGTTCGGGACCGTGTGGGGAACAGGGGGCAATCGCCATGAACCGCCGCACGGCCGGCATGTTCGTCGCCGGGATCGCGGGCCTCGTGCTCCTGCTCGGCGTGATCTGGAGTTTTCAGGCCGCCCAGCAGCCGACGACGATGATGAACGGCTCGATGGGGTCGATGATGGACGGATCGATGGGGACTTACGGGACCGATCCCCTCCTCTATCTTCTCGCGGGAGTGGTTCTCGCCGTCGTGATCGCCGGGGGCTATCTGCTCGTGCGGGACCAGGTGGCCGAACCTACCGGCTCCGCGGTCGAAACGTCGCAGTTGGGCTCCGCGGCCGAAACACCGCAGACGGGCACCGCGACCGGAACGCCGCAAAACGGTGTCACCGCACGCGGGCCGGGAGAGGAAAATCCAGAACCGGGTCGGGAATCCGGAGCGAGCGAGGAACCGGGTGAGCCGGCGACCGAATCGGCCGAGTCCACTGCCGGGGAAACGCCTTCTTCCACCGAGCGTGAACTCCTCCGCTACCTTCCCGCGGACGAGCGCCGGGTACTCGAACCGGTGATCGACTCCCCGGGGGTCACCCAGATCGAGATCCGCGACCGGTCGGACTTCTCGAAGAGCAAGGTCAGCCAGACCCTCTCGGAACTGGAGCAACGCGGACTGGTGTACAAGGAAAAGCAGGGTCGCACGTTCCGGGTGTATCCGGGCGAGGAGTTGAACGGCGACGGGTCGGCCTGAGAAGGCGGTTTCGAACGGAAACGCGAGGGGCGAGCTCGGCGGTCTGCTCAGGCGCCAAGCGCCAGCAACTGTTCTTCGATCAGAATCTCGGGATCGATCAGGGACGGATCCACGCCGAGATCGAGCTGCCGCGTGACGAACTCCGGGACCGAATCGGGGGCGTACCAGACGATTCGAACGCCGGGCTGGCGCCGTTTCGCGACGGGAATCGCCGTCGCCTCCCCCGGATCGGTAACGAACAGCAATGCTGCGTCTGCGAGTCCCGCCTCCTCGAGGTCCGCCTCGGTGACGGGGGTGGGAACGCGCGTCGTTTCCACGTCGTTTGCCGTAAGGACGGCGTCGAGCCCCCGGTCGGGGCCGACGATGAGTGCGCTGGTCATTGTTATTCGTATTCGATCGTCGCCGGTGGTTTGTGCGTGACGTCGTAGACGACCCTGGAAACCGAGTCGAGCTGGCCGGTGATCCGGCTCTGGATCCGCTGGAGGACCTCCCAGTCGAGGGGCTGGGCCCGGGCGGTCATCCCGTCGCGGCTCTCGACGGAGCGGACCGCGACGATCCAGCCGTGGACCCGGTTGTCGCCCTTGACGCCCGTCGCCTTCCCCAGCACTGCGGCGAAGCCCTGCCAGGGGTCGTATTCCTCGAGTTCGTCCTCGACGACTGCGGTCGCCTCGCGGGCGACGCGGAGTTTCTCCTCGGTGACCTCGCCGAGCACCCGAACTGCCAGACCTGGTCCCGGGAACGGCATGCGCTCGGAGACGACCGCCTCGAGGTCGAGGGCCCGTGCCACCTCCCGGACCTCGTCCTTGTAGAGGTCCCGCATGGGTTCGACGATGCCGTCGAAGTCGACGACCTCGGGCAGCCCCCCGACGTTGTGATGGGACTTGATCGTCCCTTCGCTCTCGATCCGGTCGGGGTAGATCGTCCCCTGGACGAGCATCGAGGCGTCGACCTCGCGGGCGACGGTCTCGAACTCCCGGATGAACTGCTCGCCGATGGCGTGGCGTTTCTCCTCGGGGTCGGTCACCTCCGCGAGGGCGGCAAGAAAGCGGTCCTGGGCCTCGACGATCCGCAGGGAATCCATGTGGTCGAAGGTCTCCCGGATGCCCGCGGTCTCGCCCTTCCGCATCAGGCCCGTGTCGACGTAGACCGGGACGAGTTGCTCGCCGACGGCCTCGTAGGCGAGGGCGGCCGCCGTCGAGGAGTCGACGCCCCCGGAAAGGGCGATGATGGCCGTCTCGTCGCCGATTTCGGCGGCGATCTCCGCCTTCGCCTCCGCGATGAACAAGTCGACGTCGACCATCTCAGGCCACCTCCTGGGCCGGCTGGGTCTGTGCAAGAATCGACTCGAGGAACCCGACGAATGGTGGGCTCGCCCGAGTGGGTCGCGAGCGGAATTCGGGGTGGAACTGGGTCCCGAGGAAGAAGGGGTGATCGGCGAGTTCGAGGATCTCCATCCGGTTGCCCGCCTCCCCGGAGAACCGCAAGTCGCCCTCGGTCAGCGTCTCGATGTATTCGGGGTTGACCTCGTAGCGGTGGCGATGCCGCTCGGTGCAGGAATCCGTGCCGTAGATCTCGTGGGCGAGTGTCCCCGGTTCGATCTGGGTCTCGTGGGCGCCGAGCCGCATGGTGCCCCCGAGGTCCTCGAGATCGTACTGGTCCGGGAGGAGGTCGATGACCGGGTGGGCGGTCGACTCGTCGATCTCCGTGGAGTGGGCGTCCTCGAGCCCGAGCTCGTTCCGGGCGTACTCGATGACCGCGAGCTGGAACCCAAAGCAAAGGCCGAGGTACGGCACGTCGTTCTCGCGGGCGTAGGTGATCGCCCGCATCTTCCCCTCCACGCCGCGGCTCCCGAAGCCACCGGGAACGACGATTCCGTCCGCCGCCGCCAGGCGGGTTTCGTCACCGTCGTCCATCCGGTCGGCCTCGACCCACTCGACGTTCACCGCGACCCCCTGGTCGAGCCCGGCGTGTTTCAGCGCCTCCCGGACCGACATGTAGGCGTCCCGCAGGTCATACTTCCCCACGAGGGCGATGTCGAGTTCGGTGTCGGTCTCCTGGGTCACCAGATCGCGCCACTCGGTGCTGCGATGGGCGCGGGGGATCGCCCGGTCGGCCAGGTCCAGCTTGTCCATCACGTACTCGTCCATCCGCTCTTCCTCGAGCAGCAACGGGACCTCGTACACGTCCGCGACGTCGTAGTTCGAGAAGACCGCGCGGGTCGGCACGTCACCGAACAGGGCGATTTTCTCCCGGACTTCCTCCTCCAGGGGCTCGTCGCTCCGGCCGACGATGATGTCCGGTCGAAGGCCGATCGATCGGAGTTCCTTCACGCTGTGCTGGGTCGGCTTGGTCTTCTGCTCGCCGTTCGGTGCGTACGGAACCAGGGTGACGTGTGTGAGGAGGGCGTTCTCGTCGGGTTCCTCGTCGACGAACTGCCGGAGGGCCTCGAGAAACGGCATGCCCTCGATGTCGCCGACGGTCCCCCCGACCTCGACGAGACAGACGTCGTGACCCTCCGCGGCCTCGCGGATGCGCCGCTTGATGTCGTCGGTGAGATGGGGAATGATCTGGACGGTTTTCCCGAGGTAGTCCCCTGCCCGCTCGCGCTCGATGACGTGCTGGTAGACCTTCCCCGAGGTGACGTTGTGATCGAAGGTCATGTCGATGTCGAGGAAGCGCTCGTAGTTCCCCAGGTCGAGGTCCACCTCGCCCCCGTCCTTGAGAACGTAGACCTCCCCGTGCTGGTAGGGGTTCATCGTGCCCGCGTCGACGTTGAGATAGGGGTCGATCTTGACCGCAGTCACGTCGAAGCCGGCGTTCTCCAGGAGGCGGCCCAGACTCGCCGCCGTGATCCCCTTTCCGAGCCCCGACATCACCCCGCCAGTCACGAAAATGAACTTGTTCCCCAGCGAGGGGTCGTATCCGGTCTCTGTCGGCATACTGACCGTGGGGTGGCGGCGGCCAAAACCATTTCGGACGCTGGCTCCCGACCCGCCACCGGTGGGCTTCCACCCGCCGCTTTGGAGAGAGACGTTTTAACGGTGGAGGCATAAGCGGGTCCCATGGGACTGCTCTCACGCCTATCCTTCCTGATCCGGTCGAAGCTCAACGCGCTCATCGGCCGGGCAGAGGACCCGAAGGAGACCCTGGATTACTCCTACCAGCAGATGCGGGACGAACTCACCGACGTCGAGAAGGGCATCGCCGACATCACCGCCCAGAAAAAGCGGCTGGAAGTCCAGCGGGATCGACTGGAGGAGAACATCGAGAAACACAACGAACAGGCCCGGGAGGCGATGGCCCAGGATCGGGAGGACCTGGCCAAGCGGGCCCTCGAGAA
>JBKGZU010000035.1:0-11342 GCA_046543215.1 Halodesulfurarchaeum sp.
TCGGTGGCCAACCGGATTTGACGATCCTCGATGCCGGCGCGGATTTGCAGCGTGACGACCCAGCCTACGAGAAATTTGGCCTCGAGTTCTACGTGGGGATACCGGTACGGGTGGATGGACACGTTTACGGAACTTTGTGCTTCGGCGACATCGAAAATCCGGAAGACGGATTCGATCCTGCAAAACGGGCTTTCCTTACTATACTTGCACTTCTGATCGGACACGAAATCGAAGGGATCGAGCAGCGCCGTTACATCTCGGTATACGAACGTGTCCTTCGGCATAACTTGCGAAATTCGTTGACGGTGATTTACGGACACCTGAATACGCTGCAAAATCGACTTGAGAACGACGAACCAATAGCTGTCATCCGTAACGAAGTCCAAGAGCTGTTGACCCTTGCCGAAGAGGCACAGACGTTACAGGACCTTCTTCACTCGGATGTCAGGACGGAGCCGATCAATATGGCCGATATGGCCGAACGAAGCGTTCGTCGAATCCGGCTCTCTTATCCCCGTGCGAAAATTGGTCTCGAAACGCCGGAACAGGCGGTTACCTCTGGAATTTCGCAAATTCGAGTAGCATTGGAGGAACTCCTCGAGAATGCGATTATCCATTCCGAAAAAGTGGAACCTTCGGTGAAGGTGGAGGTTTCGACGACTGATAGACACGTAAGACTCCAGGTCATCGATGATGGTCCGGGGATTCCAGAAGACGAACGACGGGTTCTCAGTAACGACGGGGACATCTCTACGACACAGCATGGGTCCGGGCTTGGATTGTGGCTCGTTCGGTTGATCGTCCAGCAGTCAAATGGACGACTGAGCTTCTCTAGAGCAAAGCACGGGGGAAGTAAGATCGAGATGACCTTCGCGCGGACCGATAATCGGCCAACAGAAACCTGGTAGAGACGTGGAAAGCCAAATCCTGATTACCGTATAATGTGAGGCTCATTCGGCCGCATCATCGACTCATTATTCCTCTATCTGCGAGGACGGACAGACGTCTTCGAGGACACACTCTTCACAGTCCGGTGAGCGCGCGGTACAGACCGCTCGACCGTGGGAGATCATCCAGTGGGTGAACAGCTTCCAGTCGGCCTCCGGAACCAGTTCGAGCAGCTCTTGTTCGATCTTCTCCGGGTGCTCCTCGTCGGTCAGGCCGAGCCGTCGTGACAGTCGCTGTACGTGCGTGTCGACGGCGATCCCCGAGGCCGTATCGTGTCCGTGCTGCAAGACGACGTTGGCCGTTTTCCGCCCCACGCCCGGCAATTCGGTCAGTTCCTCCATCGTATCCGGCACGCGACCATCGTAGTCCGCGACCAATCGCTCCCCGATGCCGACGAGATACGACGCCTTGCTGTTCGGGTACGTGCAGGACCCGATGACGTCGGCAACGGTTTCCTCCTCGGCGGTGGCAAAATCCTCGGGAGTCCGATACTTCTCGAACAGCGTGTCGGTGATTTCGTTCACCCGCTCGTCGGTGCACTGCGCTGAGAGCACCACGGCGATCAACAGTTCGAATCGGTTTGTGTAGTCAAGCGAGATCGTCGCGTCCGGATACGCCTCCCGCAGTCGCTCGATGACGACAGCCGTCTGTTCGCGTCGATCGTCCCGCGGCGTGCCCATACCGGGCGGTGGGGAGGGGGCAACTTGAGCCGTTCGACACGGTCCATCCTCGCTGAACCCGGTCGGTATCGGCAACCTCTGGTTGGGAACCCTTAATGGGTCGGCCGGAAAAGGGCCGCCATGGGATTGCGAACCGTCTTGTCGGGGTCGTCGGTGACGAGACTCACCGAACCGGTCGACCCCAAATTCGAACTGGCGGCACTCGCCGGGGCGGACGAGTCCAGGCCGCTCGTCTTCGAGTCAGTGGCGGGCCATCCGGACGTGCGGGCCGCAACGAACGTGGTCTCCTCCCGGGACCGCATTGCCGAGTCGCTGGGAATCGATTCGGGTGAAATTATCGGCGCGTTGACGCGGGCGACGACTGACCCGCGCCCGCTGGCGGAACCGACCGAACCGCAGTTCGAGCACGTCGCCGATTCGCCAACTGTCGGCGATCACGTTCCGATCCCGACCTATTATGCCGAACACGAGCGCCAATACGTCGCTTCTGGCATCGTGATCGCGAGAGATCCGGACACGGGAACTCATAACCTGTCTTTCCACCGGCTGCTGTACGACGGCGGTTCCGAGTTCGTCATGCGGCTGGTCGAGCGCCATCTCCACGACATTCGAGAGCGAACTGACGGCCCTCTCGAGGTCGCCATCGTTGTCGGCGTGCATCCAGCAGTCGAACTCGCGGCCGCGACTTCCGGGAGCCCCGACATGAGCGAGCTGGAAGTCGCCAATGCCCTGCTCGACGGCGACCTGAAAACGACGACGCTGAACGGGATCACCGTGCCAGCGGACGCCGAGTGGGTGATGACTGGCCGAATTCTGCAGGAGACTCGGGAGGAGGGACCGTTCGTGGATCTCTCCAGAACCTGGGACACCGTCCGCCAGCAACCCGTCGTGGACATCTCGACGCTTTACCTGCGCCCGGATCCCCTCATCAGGGTCGTCGTCCCGGGCAGACGGGAGCACGCCCACTTGATGGGGCTCCCGCAGGAACCGCGCATTCATCGAATCGTCCAGAATACGGTCCCGACCGTGCAGGAAGTCGTGCTGACACCGGGGGGCTGCTCCTGGCTCCACGGCGTCGTCTCGATCGAAAAGCGAACCGAAGGCGACGCGAAAAACGCCGGGATGGCAGCGCTGGCCGCACATCCGTCCATGAAGCGGGTCGTCGTCGTGGACGAGGACATCGACCCAGCAGATCCGGACACCGTGGAGTGGGCCGTCGCGACTCGCGTCCAGCCCGACCGGGACATCACGACCATCGAGAACGCGAAGGGGTCCTCCCTCGACCCGTCCCAGGATTTCGAAACGGGGACGCTCACCAAGTGGATCGTCGACGCGACCATCCCCGAGAACCGGGATCGCGCCGATTTCGCCGAAGCGACCGTCCCGGGGGTTGAAGACGTCTCGCTCGAAGAGTACCAGTAACCGGTTCGCTCGAGGACCACCAGGAACCGACCGCCCCAGACCACTACCCGAACAATCAAGTCACCATCAATGTCAATGGATCTCACGACGGAGGAAGAAGCGCTCCTCGAATCCGACGTTCCGGCCGTCCGGAAGTCGATGGAACTGCTACTCAGGCTCGGGGACATCTACGGCGCCGAGGAGTTCGTCGAGATCGGCTCGGCGCAAGCCTCCGGGATTTCCTACAAGTCGATCGGCGATCCGGGCGTCGAATTTCTCGAAGGATTCGCGGAGGAAGGCGCGACCGTCCGGGTGCAAACCTTCGCAAATCCGGCCGGAATGGACATCGACCGCTGGGAGGAGATGGGTGTCAGCGAAGAATTCGCCCGCCAGCAGCGTCGGATCGTCGGCGCCCTTCGAAAGATGGGCGTGACCGTCTCGTTCACGTGCACGCCGTACCTCGCGGGAAATCTCCCTGGGCCTAACGAGCACATCGCCTGGGCGGAATCCTCGGCGGTGTCGTTTGCAAACAGCGTGATCGGCGCGCGGACGAACCGCGAGGGGGGCCCATCGGCACTCGCGGCCGCGATCACCGGTCGCACGCCGAAATACGGTCTCCATCTCGAGGAAAACCGCGAACCGACCCACCTGATCGAGGTCGACGTGCCACTACAGACACAGGCGGACTTCGCCGCGCTTGGCTCCTGGACCGGACGCATCGTCGAAGACGGGAAACCGTACTTCGCCGGCGTGAACGGGGCGACGACGGACCAGTTGAAGTCCCTCGGGGCTGCAATGGCCGCGACTGGGGCGGTTGCCCTGCACTTCGTGGGCGGGGTGACAACTGAACAGTCCCCGCCGGGGGACGTCGAAACGTTGCAGTTCGGCGAGCGCGAGCTCGAGGTCGAATACGCTGACCTCTCGGACACCGAGGACACCGACCTCATCGTGTTCGGGTGCCCTCACGCCTCCGTGGACGAGATCGGGACCGTTGCCGATCGACTCGAGGGCGAGTCCCTGGATCGGGACCTCTGGGTCTGCACCAGTCGGTCGGTGAAATCCCAGGCCGACCGGATGGGCTATACGGAGACGATCGAGGACGCCGGCGGGATGGTGCTCAGTGACACCTGCAACGTCGTGGCCCCGATCGAGGAGTTGGGGTACGAGTCCTCCGCGACCGACTCGGCCAAGGCCGCGAGTTATCTCCCCGGATTCGGGAACCAGTCGGTGCGCTTTGACGACAAGCTCTCCCTGCTCGAGGAGGCGATCGAGGAATGAGCTCCGACTTCGAATCACCGACGATAGCTGAAGGCCGCACCATCGCGGACGGCGTCGCCGAAGGGGAGGTACTCGTCTCCCCGGAGCCGATCAGTTTCTACGGGGCAGTGGACACGAAGACCGGCGAATTCATCGAGGAAGACCACCATCTCACCGGTGAGAACATCGCCGGCAAGGTCCTCGTCTTTCCCAGGGGGAAGGGATCGACGGTCGGCTCCTACGTCATTTACGGCCTCGCCCAGGAGGGCACCGCCCCGGCAGCGATCATCAACCACGAGACCGAAACGATCGTGGCAACAGGGGCGATTCTCGGCGAGGTCCCGTGTGTCGACGGCATCGACGACGCCGTCTCCCGCTTCTCGGACGGGGATCGCGTCCGGGTGGACGCGAGCGAAGGGACGATAACCAGACTCGACAATGAGTGAGTCACCCACCGAAAATCGACGCATTGTAGTCGGACTCTCGGGAGCCTCGGGCATCCCGCTCGGGGTCGAAACGGTTCGGGCCTTGAGCGACCACTTCGCCGTGCACACCGTCGTCACGGACGGCGCACGGGCAGTGATGGGTCACGAGACCCACTCTGAAGGGGCGACGATGGAAACCATCGAAGCGGCCTCCGAACGCGTGTATGCCGGCTCGGAATTGGCAGCACCGATCTCCTCGGGAACCGTGCAAACCGCCGGAATGGTCGTCGTTCCCGCCTCGATGAAATCCGTCTCGGCTATCGCGAACGGGTATGCCGAGAACCTCCTCGTCAGGGCCGCTGAGGTCACGCTCAAGGAGGACCGACAACTGGTCGTGGTGCCACGGGAATCCCCGCTCAACGAAGCTCACCTCGAGAACCTCCTCGCGCTCCGGAAGCGTGGCGTTGCAGTCGTTCCGCCGGTCCTGGGGTTCTACTACGATCCCGATGGGATCGAAGACGTCATCGACCGGATCGTAGGGACCGTCCTCGACCGTTTCGACGTGGAACACGACCGGTATGTGGCGTGGGATCCTGCGGAACACTGACTGACCACCTGGTGCCCTTCGAAACGGGCAGCGGTTCCGGTATGCGTGATGTTTATGCGCCGTCCGCACCCCTGCCCGAGCATGAAGGCCACCGCCCGGGCACATCCCATCCAGGGACTCGTCAAATATCACGGGCTCCGCGACGAAGCGCTCCGGTACCCATACCACGACAGCATCAGCGTTGCAACCGCGCCGGCCGAAACCGTCACCACGGTTTCCTTCGAGACCGACCTGGATTACTCTCGGTTCGTCGTCGACGGCGAGGAACTCACGGGGGAAGGGGCCGCTCGAGTCGAACGGGTGATCGATCGCGTTCGAGAACTCGCCGACGATCCGGCCCTCGATGGCCCGGTCGAACTGGTCAGCGAGAACACGATGCCGACGAACGTGGGTCTTGGCTCCTCCTCTTCGGGCTTTGCCGCCGCCGCCATGGCGGCCGCCGAGGCCGCCGGACTCGATCTTACGCTGCCCGATATTTCGACGATCGCTCGGTTGGGATCGGCTTCGGCTGCCCGGTCGGTGACCGGTGGGTTCTCCGACCTCCGGGCGGGGACGACGGACGAGGACTGCCGGTCGGAGCCCATTTCGTCGCCGCTCGAAGACGACCTCGCAATCGTGGTCGGCATCGTGCCGGCCTACAAGGAGACGGGGTGGGCCCACGAGGAGGCGACCGAGAGTCACCTGTGGCAATCCCGGCTGGCCCACGTTCACGACCAGCTGGCGGCGATGCGGCAGGCACTCCGGGAAGGCGATTTCGAGACGGCTTTCAGAGTCGCCGAAAACGACACGTTGAGTCTCGCCGCGACGACGATGACCGGGCCAGAGGCCTGGATCTACTGGAAGCCACGGACGCTCGAGATCTTCGAGGCGGTTCGTGAGCTTCGCGAGGACGGCGTTCCGGCGTACTTCTCGACCGACACCGGAGCAACCGTGTACGTGAACACGACGAGCGAGCACGTCGATCGAGTCGAGCGAGCGGTCGCAGCAGTCGGCGTGGAAACCAGGACCTGGGAAGTCGGCGGCCCGGCCACGGTGCTTCCTGATTCGGAAGCGCGCTTCTGAATATCCGGCAGTTCCGTTGCGGCGTGAGGTTCGAGAAGCCAACAGCGCCCCGAACGACCTTTTGCTCCAGAGATCGTACCTATCGCCAATGTCGTCACCAACGGCGCCCACCGAGGACATCGAGGGCGTGCTGGCGACCCTCGCCAGCGATCGGGGCGATGCTGTCGTCGAGTGCACCGCCTGTGCCCACCGGTGCAAACTCGATCCCGGTCAACGCGGCATCTGCCGGGTCCGGCAGAATGTCGACGGCGAGCTTCGGCTGCTCACCTACGGAAAGGTCTACGACACGCCGTACGGGCCCGCTGGAACCATCGATCCGGTCGAGAAAAAACCGCTCTATCACTTCAAACCGGGCTCGGACGTCTTGAGCTTCGGTGGGGTCTCCTGTAACTTCGCCTGCCAGTTCTGCCAGAACAATCACCTCGCGTTTTCGGAACCGGATGATCTCGAACTCCGGGACGTCTCCCCCGAGGAGGCCGTCGAGAGCGCACTCCAACAGGGGGCAGACGGCATCGCGTGGACGTACAACGAACCGACCATTTACGCGGAATACGTTCGGGACGGGGCAAAAGCCGCCAAAGAGGCGGGACTCTACACGGCGCTGGTCTCGAACGGCTACTTCACCGAGGAGTTTCTCGAGGAAGTCGGCCCCCACATCGACGCCATCAACATCGACGTCAAGGGATTCCGGGAGGGCCCGCATCGGAAGTACATGGGAAGCCAGCTGCAACCGACCCTCGATTCGGTCGAACGGGTCGCCGAGCGGGACATCCATCTCGAAGTGACCTCCCTCGTCATTCCGGACCTCAACGACGATCGGGCGGAACTGCAGGAATTCGTCGAGTGGGTCGCCGGCATCGATCCGACGATTCCGGTTCACTTCTCCCGATTTCATCCGGACCACGAGATGCGCGATCGGCCGCCCACGCCACTTGAAACACTGGAATCGGCCCACGACGTCGCCGTCGAGGCCGGACTCGAGTACGTCTACGTGGGGAACGTTCGCGACCAGCGGTACAACTCGACGCACTGTCCGGACTGCGATCGCACCTGGATTCGGCGGACCGGATTCGATTCGACCGTCGTCGCTGACCTCACCGAAGCCTGTCCGTGTGGTCGACCGATCGACATTGTTCCCTGATTTACGGGTCGGGACAGACGATTTGCGGATCGTCGGCTCGATCGACGTGTCTTTGCTCGGCCAACCGATCGGGTAGCATCAAGTCCCCTGCCGATCAAGAAACCGTATGACCGATTCGGAACGGGCGGAAGCACCAGCGAAATCGACGTCCGAGCTTCGGACGGCAGTGGTCGGCGGGCTCGAAGAACTGGCAGCCATGACCCCGGGACGGACCGGGAATGTGAGCGTCAGCGACGGTGATCGCGTCGCGATTACGCCGTCGGGAATCGCCTACGAGGCAATCGAACCGGCGGCCGTTCCGGTCCTTTCGACCGAGGGGGACTGGATCGCTGGCGATCTAGAGCCGAGTTCGGAGACGCCGATGCATCTCGGGATCTACCGCACGTTCGACGTGGGGGCGATCGTGCATACTCACTCCCCCTGGACGACGACGCTCGCGGTCCTCGGAGAACCCCTTCCCCCGGTTCACTACATGCTCGCCGCGGCAGGCGGCACGGTTCCGGTCGCGCCGTATGTGCCATTTGGGACGGAAGCACTCGCCGAAGCGGTGGTTTCGGCGATGGAGGAAGCCGGGACGACGGCCTGTATCCTCGCAAATCACGGGTTAATCGCGGTCGGGAATGATCTCGAGGACGCTATCGAGACGGCGATCGCCGTGGAATCGACCGCCAGGGTCTACCTGCAGGCACGAGCGGTCGGTGATCCAGCCGAATTGGCAGAGAGCGACCTGCAAGCGGCGGTTCGGGAGTTCGAGACCTACGGGCAGCGGGAGCCGGAGAGTGCCGGACGAAACGGCTCACGTTCATAGGGACTGGGCTCCTCGTTCGGGGTATGCGGACGATCTCCTGGAATGCGAATCGGGACTGCATCGAACTGGTCGACCAGACTGCACTCCCCGGGGAATTTCGGACGGTCGATGTCGAAACGGTGCCGGAACTCGTCGAGAGTATCGAAGTCCTTCGAGTGAGAGGCGCACCGGCACTGGGCGCCGCCGGGGCCTATGGTGTCGCGCTGTCGGCTCATCGCCGCCCGGAATCGGATCCAGCGTCGCTGCTCGCGGGAATCGAATCGGATGCCGAGACGATTGCGACGGCCAGGCCGACCGCGGTCAAC
The DNA here is from genome assembly GCA_046543215.1 of Halodesulfurarchaeum sp. GTDB lineage: Archaea > Halobacteriota > Halobacteria > Halobacteriales > Halobacteriaceae > Halodesulfurarchaeum. Next base: position 8,635 of record JBKGZU010000035.1, read on the forward strand.
CTCGAACGGGGCGTCGAGGAGGCACTGACGGCTGCCCGGGCAGGGGACTCTCCACAGGAAATCCGGCAAATGGCACTCGAAGCGGCCGAGGCCCTTGCGGACAGAGACGTCGAGCGAAACAGGGCGATTGGCGACCACGGTGCGGAGCTGCTCGGCGACGGAGACACGGTCATGACCCACTGTAACGCCGGGGCCCTGGCGACCGTCGACTGGGGGACGGCGCTCGGGGTCGTGTATTCAGCTCGCGAGGCCGGAAAGGACATCCACGTGGTCGCCAACGAAACCCGACCGCTCAACCAGGGGGCTCGAATCACGACGACTGAACTCCTGGAGCGTGACGTGCCGACGACGCTGATCCCCGACAACGCGAGTGGGCTTCTCATGCAGGAGGGAGAAATCGACGCGGTCGTCGTCGGGGCCGATCGAGTGGTTCTCGACGGTGGAGCAGCCTTCGGCGACCAGGGTGTCGTGTTCAACAAGATCGGGACGTACAAGCACGCCGTCGTGGCCGATCGGCACGATGTCCCCTTCATCGTCGCGGCCCCGATGTCGACCGTCGATCTCGACCGGGACGCCGACGCGGTCGAAATCGAGGAGCGGGATCCGATCGAACTGCGAGAGATCTACGGAACGCAGAACGCCCCCGAGAACGTCCCGGTGCGCAATCCGGCCTTCGACGCGACGCCGATGGAACTCGTCGATTATCTCGTGACCGAATCCGGCGTCCACGAGCCCCCGCTTGTCAAATCGCGGTTCGAAACCGAATTGGCCTAACTCCTGAAAACCGGATTCGAATCGATCCCGGCAGGTACAAGGTGGCAACCCGACGAGAATGGAGTATGCTCGGAAAAGTGCCGCCGGAGGCCCTCGCGGCACACGTTTTCGATCGCCACGGGGCAACGCTGGACTCGGTTCGACAGGGCCCAGCCTACGGCGAGGACGCGGCGGCGATCGAGGTTGAGGACGGGACGCTCGTGGTCAGCTCGGACCCGTTGTCGCTCGCCGCCGATCGGGTCGGAACGCTGGGCGTCCACGTGGCCTGTAACGACGTCGCCGCGGCGGGCGGGGACCCGACGTGGTTGACGAACATCATTTTTCTCCCGGAGGAGGCGGGTTCCTCGGTCCTCGAGCGAATCACCACGCAGGTGGACGAGGCAGCCGCGAAGATGGGCGTAGCCGTCGTCGGGGGACACTCGGAGTACAACCCGAGCCTCGATCGGCCGCTCCTCACGCTGACCTGTATGGGAATGGCCGATCCGTTCGTTCCGACTGGCGGCGCGAATCCGGGTGACGCGGTGATCCTCACGAAGGGAGCGGGAATCGAGGGAACGGCCATTCTGGCCACGGACTTCGAAGACGAACTCCTCGATGCCGGCGTCGATCCCGCGCTCGTCGCCCGGGCAGCGGACTATTACGACGACATCGGCGTCACGGCGGAGGGAACGATCGTTCGTTCCTGGGCGACTGCCATGCACGATCCGACCGAGGGTGGCCTGATCGACGCGCTCCTCGAACTGGCGAGCGCCTCCGGGGTCGCCCTCGAAATCGATCCGGACGCGATTCCCGTGCGGGAAGCGACAGCCGTCCTCACCGACGCGATGGACGTCGATCCGTTCCGCATTTTCGGATCCGGCGCGCTCTTAGCGACCGTGCCGGAGTCCGACCTCGAGGCAGTTCGATCCGCGCTCGCTGAAGCAGGTATCGACGCCGCCCACATCGGACGGGTCACAGCCGGTGGGTCGGGGGCGCTCACGCTCGGCAGTGAGCGGTTCACCGAACCGGTGCGCGACGACATGTATCGGCTCTGGAAGTGACGATCGGATCTGCGCTCGCTACACGCGCAGCCGGTCACAACTCGACCGGAACGTCACTAGTCTGAAGAAACACGTCCGGTGGCTCGATATCGAGTTGGATCGCGTGAATCCCGACACCGGCCTCCCGTGCGGCTTCGAGCGCGTCGGCAAACGCGGGGTCCACCGACCGGTTGACGGTGAATCGATCCCCGTCCGGGCGCTGAATCACGAAGACCACCGCCGTCGGTCGATCGTCGATGGCAGCTAACGACGCCAGATGACGCCGACCGCGTTTCGTCGGACTGTCGGGAAACTTCGCGACGCCGTCCTCGACGAGCGAACAGGATTTGACTTCCACGAGCGTGGGTTGAGCATTCCTCGTTTCGAGCTCGAAGTCGGCCCGTCCACCGTCGGGAAGGGGTGGCTCGGTTCTTCGAATCGAAAAATCTGCGAACCGGTCGACGAGATTTCCGGCGACGGCCGACTCGAACGCGACGGTGGCGAAATTCGCGTCGGCAACAGCCCAAACGCCGTCGACCTCGACGAATACGGCGTCGTAGCTCGTTCGACGGTCGGGATCGCTGACGGGGCTGACGAGAATCCGGCGCCCGCGTTCAATCAGATTGTGCCCGCCGGTGTTCGGGAGGTACACCTCGGTTGGACCACCGTCGTCGAGATCGACGGTCAAAACGAATCGGTTGGGTCGGTCCAGAATGTGCCCGGGCTCGAGGTCGAAAACGGTGTGGAGTCGCGGATTCACTGTCTCGAGAGACGTGACCGGTCGAAAAATGTGTTTCCCGAGCGAAGTTACTTGGCAACCTGTCGTCCCGAGAAGTAGCGGGAGGTGGATTTGAACCACCGCTCTCCGGCTCATGAGGCCGGCGGAATCTCCAGGCTATCCCATCCCGCTATCAC
>JBKGZU010000036.1:0-11023 GCA_046543215.1 Halodesulfurarchaeum sp.
TCCAAATCCCGCTGACGCACTCCGGCTGACGTCCCTCCAAATCCCGCTGACGCACCTCCCGCCCGTCGTTTCTCGCTGCAAACTCCAGACGGTCCCTCTTTCGGTCACATTTCCAGCGGCGACACCTTCAGATACTCCCGCAGGAACACCGTCGCGTAACTTCCCTTCGGGAGGCCAAACTCGAACGTGAGTGGCTCCACTTCGATCGTGGGGTCGACGCGGACAAGCATCGCCCGACGGGTTCCCGTGGAGTGATACGGCTCGGGGAGGTCGAAATCGGCGGGTTCGATGTCGTGTCTCTCGAGTACCGCACGCTCGATTTCGCCCGGTTGGCCCCCGGCCAATTCCGTCTCGGTCCCGACCAGCGGGGCGGTGACGAAGGCCCGATCCCGCTCGCAGTGCCGGGCCAACACGTCGGTTTGGCCCGCCCCAGCGCGCTGGATCCGATCGACGTCGGGGAGCGGGAAATCAGCCGGCGCGTCCGTATCGGCGAAGGCGACGACGTCGCCCGCGACCGGCTCGTGGAACGGGAGTCCTACCTCGAGCCGTCGGCTCAGAATTTTATTGAAGACGAAGGACTGGGCGGCGTTGACGAACAGTCGCCCGAGGTTCTCGGGAAACGTCTCGAGGGCGCGGCGATAGTCCTCGGCAGTCTCGCCCCCCGATTCCTGCAAGTCGTGAAGCATCGTACGCTCGTAGCGCAGCCGGTTCGGAAACTTCTCGAGGGCGGTCTCCCAGTCGCGGGTCCGGGCGACGAACTCCCGTGCGTCCCGCGAACTCGGGGGTTCGTCCGGACTCGGATTGCCGAGATAGGCCATCACCGCGCCCTCCCAGTCACGTTTCAAGATCGCCAGCCCGACCTCGTGCGTGATCGAGCGATAGCTGCCGAAGCGCTGGTGGCCGAAGTAGTTCGGAAATCCAGCCCGACCACCGAACTGGGCCTCGAGTTCCGCCGTTATCTCCAACACTCGATTCGGGGATCCGGGATCCCGGACGACGATTTCGAACTCGTTGCCCAGGAGATCGCCGAAACCCAGTCCCCGTCCGGCCCGCCCTATCACCTCGATCGACGCCCCGGAAACGTCGGGTACCGCCGTCGGATCGATCCCACGGACGGAAAACAGCTGTGTCGAGACCGCCCGCTTGTCCTTCGTTCCGGCCCAGCCGACCCGCTCGCGACTGATCGAGAGCCGGTTCGACAGCTCCCGCGCGAAGTCGTTCGTGTCCGTGTTCTCGAGGGTGACCCGGAGCACGATCCAGGGGTAATCGCCCGGATCGGCGTCGATCGGGTGGAAGGCGAACCGCTCGCGCTCTCGCACGCGGAAGTCTTCGGGTCGATCCCTGAGCCGTCCGCCGACCCCGGCCGCGTCGCTCGCATACCACTCGATTCCGTAGGGGCGTTCGTCCTCGTGGGCCGGGCGCATCTGCTATGCTTTCGAGAGCCGGCGGCAAAACACGCTCGCTACCCGACCGATCCCCCGTCAGTAAAGCGAGAGCGAGCCGGTGATGCGGTCGACTGCCTCGTCGCTCGCGGGACCGACGGCGACGGCGGTCGGGGTGTCCGGGTCGAGTTGGGTCCGACCGGCGTCACGGATCAGGCCAGTCGGCAGCCCTGCCGTCTTGGCCTGCTCCTGAATTTCGAAGAGGGCTCGTTCCCCGTCGATTTTGAGCACGACCTTTCGCTGGCCCTCTCGTTTCCACTGTCCCACGGCGTCCTCGTTGGCGTGATCGACGGCCGAGAGCGCGGCGTGGGCCACCTGGGCCGCGAGTTTTCCAGTGCCCATCCCCAGGTCCGACCGGACGACGATGGCCTGTTTCATGCGATGACTCAGTGGTCCGGGGGCCTTAGAGGTGGTCCCTACGCGGACTGATCCACGGGGGACATCGGGGCAATCACCTATTCTTAAGGCAGTCAGGCCCGGGGATCTTTGCATGATCCTCTCGGACCGCGACATCCGCTCCCGGCTCGAAGACGGCGACCTCGTCGTCGAGCCGCTCTCCGATCCCGACCTCCAGATCCAGCCCGCGAGTATCGACGTGCGGCTGGGCAAGGAGTTCCTCGAATTCAGACGGACGAACATCCCGAGCATCCATCCACAGGCGGAGGGCGAGGTCGGGGAGTACGTCAGCGAGACCGTCATCGAGGAGGGCGAGGAGTTCATCCTCCATCCGGGCGACTTCGTGCTGGGAACGACTAAAGAGCGCGTCGAGATTCCGGACGACCTCGTCGCGCAGGTGGAGGGACGGTCCTCGCTGGGTCGGCTTGCCGTGGTAGTACATGCCTCCTTGCCCGCCGAAGAGGAGGTCTTCCTCTGGACGGCCGAGGACGGATTCGGGTTTCACCGGATCGGAGACGTTGTCGAGAACGAGACCGAGGCACGTGCTGTTTCGTTCGACCCGAAGACGCTGTCCGTGAGGACACACGAGATTACGGACTTCATCACGAATCCCAAGAAGGAGATCTACGAAGTAACTCTGAAATCCGGTCGCCAGGTACGGGTTACGGCAGATCACAATCTGTTCACGCTCGACGAGCACGGAGCGGTAACCCGGATCCCGAGCGAAGCGGCCGAAGGAGCGTACGTCATGGTACCGGACACCCTCCCAGGTCCGCGGGGTCGCGAAGTGGAGATCGACCTCGTTGATCTGCTCGATGAAACGGAGGACCTCGTCGTGTACGCGAGTGACGGCGTCGGGACGGTCGACTGGTCGGGAATGGATCACACACTTCGACGTCACTACGACAAGAAAAATAGCGCCCCGATGGCACGAGTACGCCGGCCGAGTATTCCGGACTCGGCTTCGGTTGCGTTCAAACAGAGTTCGTTCAAACTGCCGCGATACCTTACGGTAACTCCGGCGTTCGGTTGGGTTCTCGGCTTCTACGTGGCCGAAGGGTACGCCCGCCGGAAACAGGTCGTGTTTACGAACAACGACGATGAGTTGCTCGAGCGTGTCGCGTCCTTTTTCGAACGATTCGATACCACTCTATCGTGGAACCGCGATCCGGATGGCGCGAGTCACCTCACGGTTTGCTCTGCCCTCTGGTCGGTGGTGTTCCGATCCATCGCGAAAGCCGGCAGCGAGAAGACGATCCCGGACCGCGCCTTTAACTGGGACGATACGGTACTGGAGGAACTGTACGACGGATTGCTCGAGGGCGACGGTCATCGTCGTGGGGACAGAGAAACGTTGTACACCAATAACGAGGAACTTGCAGACCGAGCGATGTACCTGGGCGAACGACTGGGCTACTATACGAGCACGTACTCCCGAACGCGACGGGACCGGGACGGTGGTCTCCCGAGGACCGAATGGTCCGTCGACTTCTACGAGAATCCATACAAGCGCGGCCAGTTCGTACCGAACCCGTCGAAATTGCTCTGCAAGCACCGCCACGACTGTGACATGACGATGGAGGAGGCGGCAACGGCGATCGGACGGTCCTCGAAATCGAGCATTTCGAACGTGGAAAACGAGGAGTACGACGCAGTAAGGCGGGACCAGCTCCGTGATCTCCGAGATGTCTATCGGGAACACGGGGCAGGAACCGATCGGTTGGACGCAATTCTCGACGGCGGCGTCAGGTTCGAGCGCGTCGAGTCGGTCGAAGTGACCGACCGAACGGAGGTCACTTACGACCTCGAAGTGCAACCGAACGGGCGGAAGATCGAGAACTTCCTCGGAGGACGTGGCGGGATCTTTCTCTCGAATACGGCCGGCTTCGTCGATCCGGGTTTTCGCGGCCGTATCACGCTCGAACTCTCCAATCTCGGGACGGCGCCAGTGGCGCTCACCCCCGGCATGCGGATCTCACAGATCGTCTTTACCGAACTGAGCAGTCCGGCCGAATCTCCCTACGGATCCGAGCGGGGTTCGAAGTACCAGGACCAGGGCGGTCCGGCGGCCTCGCGGATCGGAGACGACGTCGAGTTCGACGCGGACGCGGGTGAGCAGCAGTGAAGTTCCGCGCGGAGGTCATCGCCGAGTCGGTGCTGCCGACGATCAGGGCCATGCTCGCGAGCGAACTCCGCGATCGGGGACTCACCCAGCAGGAAGTCGCAGCGAAGCTCGGCCTGAGCCAGAGTGCGGTCTCGAAATACGCCCAGGGCCAGATCGCCACGAGCGACGCGGTGGCCGAAGACGAGCGGGTCCAGGAACTCGTCACGGAACTCGCTCCAGGGCTGGCGACCGGCGACGTTCGACCGGTCCAGGCGCTCATCGAAATCGAACGGCTCCTCGGTAAACTCTCGGGACCGGGCGATCTCGTCGCCGAACTCCACGAGGACGCCGTCCCCGAACTCGGAACAGTCGAGTACGACCTCGACGGGCTCGAACCCGATCGGGGGGCCCTGGAACGGGAGCGGGCCCGAGCCTCGGTTCGGCGCGGCCTCCGAATCCTGGAACACGCGACCGGGGTCGCGGGACTCGTGCCCCACGTCGGCTCGAATCTCGTCGAGGCCCTCGACCCGGCATCGGATCTCGAAGACGTCGTCGGCGTTCCCGGTCGGATTCTCGACGTGAACGGTCGCGTCGAGGTGCCGGGGGAACCCGAATTCGGCGTCAGCGAGTACGTTGGTGGTGTGTTACTCGCGGCCCGCGGGGCTGGAAGCGACGCGAGAGCCGGACTCAACCTGGCCTTCACGGAGGGTGCTCTCGAGGCGCTCGAAGGAAGAGGGGCGACGGCGAGACAACTGGACATCGAAAATCAGTCCCTGGAGGCGGCCGTCGAGGCGGCGATCGAGTCTCATCCGGAAGCGACCGTGCTCTACCACCGCGGCGCCGTGGGCGTCGAACCGATCGTTTATTTGCTCGGTTCGACTGCCGTGGACGTCGCGCGGGTGGCGCGGGACGTTGCCGAGGACCGTCGCTCACCGTAGTTCGGAACTTCCGGCTCTACCGGAACCGCTCACGGCGCGCCGAAGCCGCCCCGAATGGCCGCTTCGGCGGCCCGCAATGTCTCCTCCCGGTCGAAATCCGATCGGGCAGCCTCGCGCTCGGCCGGCGTCGCGTCCCGAAGTTCGGTTGCGTGCGCCCCGATCCGCGGGATCGCCCGGATGATGTTGTCGACGACCGGAATGGCCGCGACCTGAGCCGACCGCGAGAGCGGGTTCAGATCGATGACGATCTCGGTCTTGCCCATTTCGGAGAGGGCCTCGGCCCTGTCACCGTCTTCGAGGGGGACCAGTACCACGTCAGCAGCGTAAATGCCGTCGGCGTCGACCGTGGCGCGTTCGTGGGAAAGCCCCGGAATCCGTGCGTCGGCGGCCAGACCCTTGACGTCCCTGGCTCCGTGGGCTTCGAGGTGGGACTTGATCGCCGCCATCCGCGAGTCGCTCCGGTTGAACAGGTTGATCTCGAGGGCGGCGTCCACGACCCCGGCGAGTTCGACGATAGCCTCCGGGACGAGTGCGGCCACGTTGCCGTTGACGCTCAGAACGGGCTTTTCGGCGTCGAGCAGCGTCGCGGCCGCTGCCCGTTCCGCGCGATCGGCACTCGGAATCGTTTGCTCGCCCAACAGGTAGTCGAAGGCCTCCCCTCGACCTTGCGCGATCAAACCCTGCTTGCTCGTGATCCCCTTCTCCACGCCGTCCTCGATCCGGTGTCTCGTGACGAGCGAATCGTGGCGCGGGTGGTCGGCGGGAATCTCCGCGGCGTCGGTCATTGCCGATCCTATGCCACCGGATGGCAAAAATCCCGCTACTCGGGCCCGGCTGTCACTCGAGAATTCGAGCACCACAGGGATCGATCGCGGACACTTGCGGATCGTGCCCGGCCTCGCTGAGCCTCCGACCAAAGGCGAAGACCGTCTCCCCCAACATTGCCATCGAGGCCGTTTCCCCGGTGGCCTCGACGGCGTCCAGGATCGATTCTACGGCCGGGGTTTCCAGTCCGACCTCGGCACTGAATTCCGCCGAGGCCCGCATGAACCGATCTTTCGTCGGCGTTTCGAACAGTGATTCGAGGGCGCTCGTCCCCGCCCGGGTGATCCTTTCGGGATGCTCGGTGAGCACCGCTGGGGTCGACAGTTCCCCGAGCGCGAGGAACTCGATCCGCCCTCGGCCGGGAATCCCGTCCAGCTGTCCGTGCGGGGACACGCCGGGCTCGAGTCGAAGCACGATTCCGCCTCGGGCCTGCGCGACCACGTCGCCCAGGCCCGTACCGGACTCCACGTCGGCGACGTGTGCGACGCGAATCAGTTCGTTTTCGGAATGTCCCAGGTCGAACTGCTCGTTCGCCGCGAGCGCCGTGCCCAGTGCCATCCCGCCGGAGAGGCCGAATCCCGTCCCCACCGGGAGATCAGTCTGGACTTCGACGGTCCCCTTCGCTCCGAGCGCGTCGAGGACGCGGCTCACCGGCTCGACTGTCGTTTCGCTGTCGTCGATCAAAACCGTCGTCTCCTCGGTCGGTCGAACCGACACCGTCACCCCGTCGGCGAGGGTAAATCCAGCCCCACGAGACCCCGTCGTGTGCGGGTCGTCGGTTCGGTGGACGGTGAACAGGCCGGTGACGTGCCCGGGAACGAACGCCCGGGCGAGGGGCCGGTCGGTCATTCCCTACGGCGAGAGCCGCGTGCGATCCCGCGGGAAGAGGACGGCCTCGCGGATATTGTCGAGGTCGAGCATCGTCACGAGGAGGCGTTCGGCGCCCATTCCCCAGCCGGCGTGGGGCGGCATGCCGTACTTGAACATCTTGGTGTAGTACTCGAAGGCCGCCGGGTCCAGACCCTGGGCCTCGAAGCCCTCGACCAGCTCGTCGTAGCGGTGTTCGCGCTGGCCGCCTGAGACGAGTTCCATTCGCGGGTGGTTCAGGTCGAACCCGGTCGAAACGTCCGGGTCGTCGTCCTCGTCCTTGATGTAGAACGGCTTGACCTCGGAGGGCCAGTTCGTGATGAAGTAATGCTGGCCGATGTCCTCGCCGAGTGCCTTCTCCGCTTCCGTGGGGAGGTCGTCGCCCCAGACGAGCTGCTCTTCGACCACGCCGGTCGCGTTTGCGCGCTGGATCGCCTCCTCGTAGGTGATCCTGGGGAAATCGGCCGCCGGAACCGCGAAGGAATCCGCGAGTCCCAGGGTTTCGAGCTGGTCGCTGCAGTTCGCCTCGACGGCCTCGTACACCGACCGGACGAAGGTCTCGGCGACGTCCATCGCCTCGTCGGCGTCGATGAAGGCGCTCTCGAAGTCGATGCTGGTCGCCTCGTTCAGGTGGCGGGGCGTGTTGTGCTCTTCGGCGCGGAAGATCGGCCCGATCTCGAACACCCGCTCGAGGCCGGAGGCCGCGAGCAGCTGCTTGAAGAGCTGTGGAGACTGGTTCATGAACGCCTCGCGGCCGAAGTACGTGATGGGGAAGAGTTCAGTCCCGCCCTCGGTCCCGGTGGCGACGATCTTCGGGGTCGTGATCTCGGTGCCCCCCAGCTCGCGAAATGTCTCGCGGGCGGCCCGGAGGACCTCGCCCCGAATCTCGAAGATGGCTCGGGTTTCGTCGCGGCGGAGATCAAGCGTGCGGTTGTCGAGGCGAGTCGAGAGTTCGGCACCGACCTTGCCCGAGGGATCGAGCGGGAGCTCGGGATCGGCTTCGGCGACGACCGCGAGGGAATCGGGAACGATCTCGACGCCCGTCGGTGCCCGGTCCTCCTCGAACACCGTCCCGGTCACCTGGAGGACGCTCTCGCGATGGACGGAGAGCGCGCGGTCGACGAGTGTCTCGTCCAGTTCGTCCTTTTCGAATTTCACCTGGATCTTCCCGGTTCGATCCCGGAGGATGAGAAAGGCGATCCCCCCGAGGTCGCGGATCTCGTGGACCCACCCGGCGATGGTGGCCTCCATGCCGGGCTCGGCGTCTGCAGCGTGTGTCCGGTCTCGCATGCGCCCAACTACACTCCGGATCGCTCTTAAACGCCCGTATTTCGGTTGGCCGATCGAGAGAGCTTTCGGTCGAGACGACGCTCGATCAGGCGTCCTTTGCGCCCCTGACCGTCTCTTCGACGGCCGCGACGCCCGCCTCGTGAACCAGATCGCCGACCACGACCACGTCCGCGACCGCGCCCATCGTCTTGGCCGATTCGTAATCCCGGACCCCGCCACCGTAAAAGAGGGTCGACTCCTCGAGTGCCTCGGCGGCGGTCTGGACGGTCTCCGGGTCGCCCAGCATGCCCGAGTACTCGAGGTAGACGACGTCCTGACCGAAGAGTCGCTCCGCGATCGCGCCGTACGCGGCCACCTCTTCGTCCTCGAGGTCGCAGTTCGCCTCCGTGTAGGCGGCGACCGATGCATCCGGGTTGAGGACCACGTAGGCCTCGGTGTAGGTCCGATCCCAGTCGATCTCGTCGATCCGGGCCCACTCCTTGTGGGCGCCGGTGATCCAGAATGGGTCCCCGGCGTTGAACACCGTCGGGATGAGATAGCCGTCGAGTCCGGGGTCCTCGATGACCACTCCCGGGTTCGAAGGCTCCTGGTACAGCGGGATGTCGTACTCCCGGCAGGCCGAAACGACCCGCTCCATTTTTTCCTCGGTCATGCCGGTCGTCCCGCCGATTTCGACGGCGTCGGTGCCACTCGTGCAGACGTCGGCGAAGGTGTCTCCCTCGGCGAGGTCCTTGTCGGGATCGAGCTTGAGAACGTGATCCCACTGTGTCCACGGCCCGCTCATGGGTCATCCGACACTTGGCCCCGTCAAAACGGCTTCGTTTCCCGCAGTCGGGTCGAATTACAGGGCCCACACCGCTGCATTCGGCCTCGGTCCACCCGACCGGCTCAGTGGTGAATGCCCATCGCTTCGATCTGTTCCTGGTACCGGTTCCGAATCGTGACCTCGGTGACCTGGGCGACGTCCGCGACCTCCCGCTGGGTCTTCTTTTCGTTACAGAGCAACGAGGCGGCGTAGATCGCGGCGGCCGCATACCCCGTCGGCGACTTGCCCGAGAGCAGCCCCTTTTCGGCGGTGGTTTCGATGATTTCGTTGGCCTTCGACTGGACTTCTTCGGAGAGTTCGAGTTCGGAGCAAAAGCGGGGAACGTACTTTTTCGGATCGACCGGTTTCATCTCGAGCCCGAGTTCCTGTGAAATGTAGCGATAGGTACGACCGATCTCTTTGCGTTCGACCCGCGAGACCTCGGAAATCTCTTCGAGACTGCGGGGAATCCCCTCCTTGCGACAGGACGCGTAGAGCGCCGACGTGGCGACCCCCTCGATCGATCGGCCGCGGATGAGGTCCTCTTTGAGCGCGCGCCGATAGATCACCGAGGCGACCTCGCGGACCGACCGGGGGACACCGAGGGCGCTCGCCATCCGATCGATCTCGCTGAGGGCGAACTGGAGGTTCCGCTCGCCGGCGTCCTTGGTTCGGATGCGCTCCTGCCACTTCCGGAGCCGGTGCATCTGGCTTCGCTTTTTCGAGGATATCGAGCGCCCGTAGGCGTCCTTGTCCTTCCAGTCGATGGTGGTCGTCAACCCCTTGTCGTGCATCGTCTGGGTGGTCGGGGCCCCCACGCGGGACTTCTCCTGGCGCTCCTGGTGATTGAAGGCGCGCCATTCGGGGCCGGGATCGATCTTCTCCTCCTCCAGGACGAGCCCACACTCGTTACAGACGAGCTCCCCCCGGTCGGAGCTTTTGACCAGGTCCTCGGAGCCACATTCCGGACACTCCCGGACGTCCTCTTTTGACTCCTCGGTCTCGGCCGCTTGTCGCTCCCGCTGGCGGGTGGACCGTGTCATTGCACTTTTATAGTAGCATTCTCGTTGCCCTTAAACCCGTTGCCTCGTTCGTCACCTCCGGTAAAGAACAGAATCGGCGCGAACTCGCTCAGCGGCGGTGAAACCGTCCGTGAGCCGCGGATAGTACCTGTTACACATCCGGCGCATACTTGTGTGTCGGTCTCGGAGATGCTTGCAATGCCGGTCCTGGAAGTCGACGTCGAGGCAGCGCGAGCGGAGTTGCAAGATGCCGGCGCCACGATAACCCCGGGGAAGACCGAGCACGAACGCTACCACGCGGACCTCGGCGAGGCTCACGCGGTCGCCTACGAGGACAGCCTCGTGGTACAGGGCAAGCGACCGGTCGATATCACCTCGGTCGTGGCCGCCGACGGCGGCGGGCGCGTCCACGTCTACTTCGATGGCGCGTGTCGGGGGAATCCCGGCCCGTCCGCCGTCGGGTGGGTGCTCGTCGATAGCGACGGCATCGTCGACGAGGGCGGTGAAACAATCGGCCGCGCCACGAACAACCAGGCCGAGTACGAGGCCCTCATTCGGGGCCTCGAGGTCGCCGTCCGGTACGGGTACGACGAGGCCGAAATTCGCGGTGACTCCGAACTGATCGTCAAGCAGGTCACCGGAGCCTGGAACGCGAACGATCCGACCCTCCGGGAGTATCGCGTCCGAGTTCACGAATTACTCGCGGAATTTGTGGACTACACGATCAAACACGTCCCGCGAGAGACGAACGAGCGCGCGGACGAGCTGGCAAACGAAGCGCTGGACGATGCCTGACCTCCCAGATCCCGTTTTCGACGCCGCTCGCGCCATGACCCGGGCCATCCGTCGCGAGACCCATTCCGACCCGGCAACCATCCGCGAGCGTCGCGACAGGCTCCTCGACCGTCACGGATACGCTGCCCGGGTCCGCGAAGACGAGTCCGGACCGGTGCTCGTGTGCTATCCCGACCACTGGCTCGAGGACGGGACCTTCCAGCCGGAAAATATGGAATCGACCGAAAACGCGGTGGAAGGCCCCCTGTACAGCGTGCCCGAGGGGGACAGTTGGGCAGCGATCGAGGCCCACAACGAGGCGCTCGTCGAGCGGGTCGCCGACCAGTTCGGGGAGCCACACGGCACGAACGCCGAGGCCTTTGGAACGTACATGGCCAACCATCACGCCGCCCGGATCGAGGCGGCAACGGCGACCGAAATCGAGGACTTTCTCGCGGAGTACTTTCCCCGGAACGCCTGGCCTTCGCGGGCGGAAGCGGCCGCCGTCGAACGCTCGCTCGAACTGCTGTTCGAGGTCGCTGGCGAACCGTTCCCGCGGG
>JBKGZU010000037.1:0-10946 GCA_046543215.1 Halodesulfurarchaeum sp.
GTCCCACCAGGATTCGAACCTGGGTCGTTGCCCCCAGAAGGCAACAGGATTGGCCGCTACCCCATGGGACTGCTGCGATGGTTGCTATTCGACGATTGCCCTTAACCGTTCCGCGTTCGGCTCGCTGTCGGGTGTGGCCGTTCCCTGGCCCGCCGTTCCGCTACACTCTTGTGCCTGTTGGCGGATCGATGTACCATGTACGTGGGTCGTTTCATCGTCGTCGGGCCCGAGACTGCCGCCTATCGCGTCTCCTCGCGATCGTTTCCGAACCGGAAAATCGTGGAACGCGGGGACACCCTGACCGTCGTGCCGACCGCCGACGCGCCGGAGACGGACAACCCCTACATCTCGTACAACTGCGTCCGTCCGGGCGGAAGCGGGATGGTCGTGGGAAACGGCTCCCACGTCGATCCCATCGCCGAGAAACTCGATCTCGGGTACCCACCGCGTGACGCGCTCGTGTCGGGCCTGTTCGCCCTGGATTACGAGAAGGACGACTACGACACGCCCCGCATCGCCGGCGTGCTGGGCGAGGAACCATTCGTCGGCATCGTCCGGCGGGACGCCCTGCTCGTCCGGGCGGTTTCGGAACCGACCCTCGTCGCGACCTACGAGAAAGACGCCCCGGAACCGTTCGATTTCGACGCGAGGACGGCGGCCGAGGCGGCAAGCACCGCGTACGCCGCCGACTTCGAACACGCCGTCGCCGCGGCCGGGGTGGCCCGAACGGCCGGGGGCTACGACGTGGCCGTCCATCCCGAGGAGTGATCGGGGAGTAACTTCCATCCGGGTCCGACACCTACCCCGTCCCATGCAGGTCGGTATCGTCTCCGATATCCACGCGAATCTGCCCGCGCTCGAGGCGGTCCTCGAGACCCTGCCGGCCGTCGACCGGCTGGTCTGTGCCGGCGATCTGGTCGGCTACAATCCCTGGCCGGCCGAAGTGGTCGAAGCGATTCGCGAGCGGGCGGTGCCCTGTGTCCAGGGCAACCACGATCGAATGGTCGCGACCGGCGGCAACTTCCGCGGGAACGAGATGGCCCGGGAGGGTGTGGCCCACGCCAGAGCGGCGCTCTCTGCCGAACAGATCGGTTATCTCGGCGGGTTGCCGACCGAGCGAACCCTGTTCGACGGTCGGCTCAAGGTGGTTCACGGCCACCCCGACGATCCCGATCGCTACACCTACCCCGCGGAGTTCTCCGCGGCATTGCTCGGCGAGGAGTCGGTGCTCGTGCTCGGACACACCCACGTCCAGCACGTCGAGGAGACCGACGCGGGAATCGTGCTCAATCCCGGGAGCGTCGGACAGCCCCGCGATCACGACCCGGAGGCGGCCTACGCCGTGCTCGACCTCGAGGAACTGGCCGTCGAGACCCATCGGGTTCCCTACGACATCAGCCGGGTCGAGCAGGCGGTCGCGGCGGCCGATCTCCCGCTCCGGACGGCAGAGCGATTGCGGGCCGGGCGGTGAGGACCGCTCAGATCGGTTCGAGTTCGGCCGAGAAGTGGCGGAGTTCCTTCCGGGGCGGCTCCCAGACGATCTCGTAGCCCGGCACGGACTCGGCCCGGTCCAGCACGGCCGCTGCAGTCTCGACGACGTGATCGATGTGCTCGCGGTGGTAGGTACGCCGGGGGAGTGCGAGCCGGACGAGTTCCGGACGGTCGGTCCCCGGGAAGGCGAAACTCCCGAGTTCGACGCCCCGGACCCCGCCCTCCCGGTAGAGTTCCACGACCAGTGCCTGGCCCGGGAACTCGTCCTCGGGAACGTGAGGAAGGGCCGCGTCGGCGTCGATGTAGACGGCATGGCCCCCGATCGGTTCGTACACCGGCACCCCAGCGTCGGCGAGTCGTTCGCCGAGTTCCCGGGTCTGGCCCACCCGCTGGGCGACGTACTCGTCCTCGACGGCCTCCCGGAGTCCGACCGCGAGGGCCTCGATGTCCCGGCCGGCCATCCCGCCGTAGGTCGAAAACCCCTCGTAGAGGATCGCCCGCTGTTTGACCCGCTCGAACAGGTCCGGATCGCGGACGGCGACGAACCCTCCGATGTTCGTGATGCCGTCCTTCTTCGCACTCATGACCAGCGCGTCGGCGTAGGAGAGCTGCTCGCGAGCGATCTCGGCGACTGGCGCGTCCGCGTAGCCAGACTCGCGCTGCTGGATGAAGTACGCGTTTTCGGCAAACCGGCAGGCGTCCACGATCAACGGGACGTCCAGTTCGTCCGCGAGCTCCCTCGCCTGCCGGGTGTTCGCCATGCTCACCGGCTGGCCCGCGGCCGAGTTGTTCGTGATCGTGAGCAGGACGGCGGGAATCGCCTCGGGGCCGTGTTCGTCGGCCAGCGAGCGAACGGCCTCGACGTCCAGATTGCCCTTGAACTCCCCCGGTGCCTCCGGGTCCATCGCGTTTTCGACCGGGCAGTCGACCGGGTCGGCCCCGGCGTTCGCGACGTGGGCCCGCGTCGTGTCGAAGTGGGTGTTGTTCGGGACGACGTCGCCTGCCTCGAACAACGTCCCATAGAGGACGTTCTCGGCGCCACGCCCCTGGTGGGCGGGGACGACGTGCTCGAAGCCCATCACCGACTTGACTGCCTCCTCGAGGGCCTCGAAACTCGAGCTGCCGGCGTAGGCCTCGTCGCCGCGGAACAGGGCCGCCCACTGTTCGTCGCTCATTGTCCCGGTGCCGCTGTCGGTGAGCAGGTCGACGTAGACCTGCCGCGAGTCGAGGTTGAAGACGTTGTACCCGGCCTCGGCGATGTGTGCTTCCCGCTTCTCGCGGGGCGGGAGTCGGGTGGTCGTCACCATCTTCGAGAGATACGAGTGCATGCACGAGCGGTGCGACGGCGTTCACATACGTCTTCCTTTAAAAAGGTGTGCGCCAGTGTGCGACCATCGACGAGGGCCGCCAGAGCTGTGCACGAGCGGGCGGTCGCGGACATGGGAGCAGCGCCGAGACGACAGTTGCGGGTTCTCGTGCCCACCCCCGCGGCACGCCAGTCCCACCTTCACGTGCCCACCCCACACGCCAGTCCCGCCTTCACGTGCCCACCCCACACGACAGTCCCGCCTTCACGTGTCCACTCCACACGCGTTATACTGCCCCAGCAGTAAGTGACCGCATGGCCCGTCCCAAGCCGGACTGGATCCGCGAGGAACTCTCCGGCGTGGACCGTCGACACCACGCCGTTCACGAGACAGTGGCGGACCAGTCACTGCACACCGTCTGCGAGTCTGCCTCCTGCCCGAACCGCGAGGAGTGCTGGGCCCAGGAGCGCACCGCGACGTTCATGATCATGGGCGATACCTGCACGCGGAACTGTGATTTCTGTGACGTCCCGACCGGGGTGCCGGCCGAGGGAACCCCGGATCCCACCGAACCGGCCCGACTCGCCAGGGCCGTCGACGACCTCGACCTCGAGTACGTGGTCGTCACCTCCGTCGACCGGGACGATCTCCCGGACGGCGGGGCCGCCCACTTCGCCGATTGTATCGAGGCCGTCGCCGACCGGAACCCGGAGACACGGATCGAGGTGCTCATCCCGGATTTCGGGGGCTCGACCGACTCGCTCCGGCAGATCGTCCGGGCCGAGCCTGACGTGATCGGGCACAACGTCGAGACGATCAGGCGCCTCCAGGCCGACGTGCGCGATTACCGGGCCGGCTACTACCAGTCCCTCTCGGTCCTCGAGGGGGTCAAGAAGCTCGATTCCTCGATCTTCACGAAAAGCTCGCTCATGGTCGGCTTCGGCGAAACGGAGCCGGAGATCCGGGCGGCCATGGAAGATCTCCGGGGAGCGGCCGTCGACTTTCTCACGGTCGGCCAGTATCTCCGTCCGTCGCGTGCCCATCCCGAGGTGACGAATTACGTCCCGCCCGAACAGTTCGAGACCTACCGGGACGTGGGCGAGGAACTCGGCTTTACCTACGTCGCCTCGGGACCGACCGTTCGCTCCTCCTACCGGGCCGGCGAGCTGTTCGTCGAGAACGTTCTCGAAGCGGGGGTCGAGCCCGACGAGTTGGGTTTGCGGTAAGGAACCGGTGGACGGGGCGGCAACCTGCCGTCTCAGCGTTTGAAGTTCCACTCCTCGGTCGCATACCGGGTTTCGACGAGTTCGGCGGCCCGCTCGAGTTCGGCCTCGCGGTAGTCGCTCTCGCGGAACCGGCGACCCGCGGTGAACGCTTCGATCATGGCCTCTCGCAAATCCGCCATCGACACGTCGCTCAGCGACCTGACAGTTGCGACCCGGTCGCGGGCTTGCTCGAGGTGTTTGTCGGATATCTTTTCGGCGTCGACCGTCAGCGCGGTGAACATCCGCTCCGGATCCAGATCGTAGAGGAGTGTCCCGTGCTGGAGGAGCACGCCGTCCCGACGAGTCTGGGCGTTGCCGGAGAGCTTCCGCCCGTCGACCTCGACGTCGTTGATCGGGGCGAACGCGGCTTCGATGCCGACCCGCGAGAAGCCGTCGATCACCCGGTCGATGATCGTCCGGTAACTCTCCTCGACGTCCGAGGGATAGTTTGACTCGGGGGCGATGACGGAGTAGGTCAACTCGCCCTCCGGATCGTGATAGACGGCTCCGCCACCGGTGCGACGCCTGACGTAGTCGATGCCCGCTGTATCACACCGTTCCACGTCGACTTCCTCCCGGAGTCGCTGGAAGTAGCCGATGCTGACAGCCGCCGGCTTCCAGCGGTAGAACCGAATGACCGGGTCGGCACCGTCGGCGACCCGCTCCTGGATCGCCTCGTCGAGGGCCATGTTCGTGAAGGCGTCGAACTGCCCGGCAGCGATCAGCCGCCACTCCATGTCAGTGGCTGTCATTCGTTTTCAGAACGCGTCGTGAACGATGTCGAGGGCGTCCTCGCGGTCCTCCCAGGGGACGAAGACGGCAACGGACGTCGCGGAGGTGATCACGTCGATGAGATTGATGTGGGCATCCGCGAGCGGCGAGACGATGCCCGAAACCACGCCGGGCTGGTCGGGGAACTCGGTCCCCAGAACCCGGATCACGGCGATGTCGTCTGTGACGGTGACACTCGAGAGTGTGTTGTTCTCGATGATCTTGTCGTGGAGAACCGTTTCTGCGGTTTTGGCCTTCTCCCCGTCGACGTAGACGGTGATCGAGTCCATCCCCGAGGCGACCGCGTCGACGTTGATGCCGGCGTCGTAGAGCGCGCCCGAGAGGGTATGGAGAATACCGGGCGTGTTCCGGATCGCCCGGCCGGCCACGGTGAGACAGGACAGGGGGTCCTCGCGCATGTCCACCATGTGTTCGAACTTGCCCTCGATGGTCGTGCCCCCCGAGAGGATGTCCCGGTGCTGGTAGTGGATCACCCGGACCGTGAGGTCCTCGTCCTTGTAGCTCAAGGCACTCGGTGCGACGACCTCGGCGCCCCGGAAGGAGAGATTTCGCAACTCGTCGACGGTGATCTCCCCGACGTTCTGGGCCCCCTCGACCACGTTCGGATCGCCGGTCATCACGCCCTCGACGTCGGTGACGATGACGACCTGATCGGCGTCCATGTACTGGCCGAGCATGACCGCCGTCGTGTCGCTGCCGCCACGGCCGAGGGTAGTCATGTTGCCGTCGGGATCCTCCGCGAGGAATCCCGTCAGGATCGGGACGGTGTCGCCGAGTTTCTCGGCCAGCTGTTTGGCCCGCCGGCGGGTCTCCTCGGGAAGAACCTCGCCCATCTCGTTGGTCACGATGGGCCAGTCGGGATGGCCCGGTTCGATGAACGTCGAATCGATGTCACGGGCCGTGAGCGCGGCCTTGAGGAGGCGAACGCTGGTCCGTTCGCCCATCGAGACGATCTCGGCCTCGTCCCGGTCGGTCGCGTCGAAGGCGATGGCATCGAGGAGTTCGTCGGTCGTATTGCCCATGGCGCTGGCCACGACGGCGATCTCGTGCCCCGCCAGGGCGACCTCCGCAATGGAGTCGGCCGCCCGGTCGATCCGCTCGCCGCTGCCCAGGCTGGTCCCGCCGAACTTAGTGACTACCCGCATACGAGACGCCTCCGTGCCGTGCTAGAGAGGTGCATAGCCTCGGGTAGCGCGTGGGTAATCATAACTGTGTCCTTCGCGGGGCCACACCGAGCTTTGCTCCCCCATGATCATGGGGCCGGAGCCTATTGAAACTCTAGTTTTACTACCCCAAACGAAATTGTATAATAGAGGGCCGATTCAAATTCCCAGCGAGATGGACCCCAACGAAAACGGTAAAGTGAATCGGCGGAGGTTCCTGAAGAGCGTTGGCGTAGCCGCGAGCGTCCCGACGATCGCCACGGCAACTGCCGGGTGTTCGGGAACGGGTGAGGATCCGGGAGACACATCTACGACGGGCTCGGACGGAACCACGACCGGGGAGACGAGCGAAACGGTGACAGTCGAAGATATGGCGGGCCGAACCGTCGAGGTCCCGAAGAACCCCGAGCGGTTCATCGGGGTCGGTGGCGGGACGGTGCGGTTTCTGGATTACATGAACCTCGAGGACCAGATCGTCGGCGTCGAGGACGTCTGCAAAGACAAATCCGAGGTCCGGCCAGTCAACGTCGCCAACAATTGGTTCGATGACACGCCATCAATCGGCGGAAGCTGGGGCGGCTCCCCGGAACTCATCTCGAAACAGAATCCGGACGTGATCTTCTCCACGTGTGACAAGAAGGATACGGTCACCATCCAGCAGAAGACCGGGACGCCGACCGTCTTTCTGGATTTCGGGGACCTGTGGACCAACCGTGAATCGACCTACGAAGCGATCCGTCTCATGGGCGATGTGACGGGGGAAACCGACCGCGCCGAGGAACTCACCTCGTTGCATAAAGAGACCATCGACGAAGTCGGCAAGCTGACCGAGGACGTCCCCGACTCGGAGAAGACTTCGGCCTGGTACGGCGGCAAATCGTATCGGGGAGCGCGTGGAATCACCGGGACCAAGTATCCATTCCCGCCGTTCCGGTACATCGACGCGAAGAACGCCGCAAATCTGGACTACGATACCGTCAAGAGTGCCAACGTCAATCGGGAGAAGCTTCTGCAATGGGACCCCGAGGTCATCTTCGTCAATATTACGAACTTGCGTCTCGTGCGAGAGGACTTCGAAAACCACCCCGAGTACGAGGAACTCTCGGCAGTCCAATCTGGTGAGATATACGGGAATCACCCCATGTCGGCGTACCAAAGAATCGACGCAACGATGCTTGGCTCCTCGTATTTCTTCGGGGAGGTACTGTTCCCCGAGCAGTTTTCGGACGTCGATTTCCCGAGCAAGATGGACGAGATCTACGAGAAGTTCCACGGCAAACAAGGGATCCACCAGAAGATGGTCGACGGCATCGGCGAGCTGGTAGACGGCGCGAGCGGAGAATTCGGACCGGTGGACGTGACACCCGAGAGGTAACATGACCACCGAGAACCTGCTCGAACGGTATCGGGAATCGACCCGGTACAAGTGGAACGTCGGGCTCGCCTCGATCGTGGCCCTCGTGGCCGCCTCGGTGTTATCCGTGGCCTATGGGCCGGTCTATATCCCGCCCGAGCAGCTGATTCAGGGGGTGGTCGATGTCGGATCAGTCAGCCCGCAGGTCAGGTCGATGATCTGGAACATCCGTCTGCCCCAGATGTTGACCGCGGTCATCGCCGGTGGTGGGCTCGCGATCTCGGGGGCAGTCATGCAGACGGTACTCCGGAACGAACTGGGATCGCCGTACACGCTCGGGATCTCTCACGCTGCATCCTTCGGTGCCGCCTTTTCGATCATCGTGCTCGGGTCCGGGTCAACCAACGTTTCGCAGGCTAACGCCGTGATCGTCGAAAGTCCGTTCATCACGGTGATCTCCGCGTTCGTCTTTTCGATGGTGTCCACGGGGATCATCGTCGCCCTGGCGCGATACAAGAACGCCACGCCGGAGACGATGATCCTCACTGGCGTCGCGCTGGGGTCCCTGTTCACGGCCGGCGTTACTGCCCTCCAGTACATGGCCGACTCGACGGAACTGTCCGCGATGGTCTACTGGACGTTCGGGGACCTGAGCCGGGCCACCTGGAGCGACCTTGGGCTCATTACCGCCCTCTTCGTTCCCTCGGCCCTGTACTTCGTGTACAACGGCTGGAATTACAACGCGCTGGATTCGGGCGACGAAACAGCGAAGAGCCTCGGCGTGGACGTCGAGGCCCTCCGGCTACGGGGGATGGTGATCTCCTCGGCCGTCACCGCCTTGATCGTTTCCTACGTCGGGGTCATCGGGTTCGTCGGGCTGGTCGTTCCCCATATCGTCCGGAAAATCATCGGCGGCGACGAGCGATACCTGATGCCCTTTACGGCTATCGTGGGGGGTGTGTTGTTGCTCGTCTCCGACACCGTCGCCCGAACGGTGTTCTCGCCGATCGTCCTGCCGGTCGGTATCCTGACGTCGTTCCTCGGGGCACCGCTTTTCATCTATCTCGTCATCAAAGGGAGGGAGTACTGGTGAAACTCGAAGTCGAGGAAGTCGAGTTCAGTTACGACGCGGAGCCGGTTCTCGAAGACGTGCGAATGGCGGTCGACAACGGCGAGTTCCTCGGGATCATCGGCCCGAACGGCTCGGGAAAGAGCACGCTTTTGAAGTGCCTGAACCGGATTCTGAAACCGGAGCGGGAAACCATCCTGCTCGACGGCGAGCCCATGGATTCGATGTCCCGGGACGATGTCGCTAAGACCATGGGATACGTCCCGCAACACGACGACGACAGCTTCCCGGCGACGGTGTTCAACACCGTGCTCATGGGGCGGAAGCCCTACATCAGCTGGAAACCTCGATCCGAGGACGTCGAGATCACCAGAGACACCCTGGAGCGTCTCGATTTGGGCGAATTCGCCATGCGGGACGTCCAGCAACTCAGCGGGGGCCAGCGACAGAAAGTCACCATCGGTCGAGCCCTCGCCCAGGAACCGGACGTGCTGGTACTGGACGAACCGACGAGCGACCTCGACCTGCGCCATCAGCTCGAAGTGCTCGATGTGATACGCGAACAGGTCGATGATGGGATCTCCGCGATCATGGCGATCCACGATCTCAACATGGCGGCCAGATACAGTGACAAACTATTGATGATCGAGGACGGGCGTGTCTACGAATTCGGCGGGACGGAGATCCTCACCGAGGAGAACATCGAGACCGTGTACGGCGTCAGAGCCGACGTCAAAGTGAACGGGGACGAGCGGTACGTCGTGCCCAGAGAGCCACTCACGAAACGATGACAACCATTGGCCACGTAGAGAGCGAGTTCGAGGAGCCGGCCCCACCGGAGACCATGCGTGGGACACGGAGCACAATCGTGATCGACGAGGAATACGCCCCTGGACTGACGGGTATCGAACAGCGAGGTCGAGTGACCGTCCTCTTCGAGTTTCACGAGTCCGAAGGCTTCGATCTGGTGGCAAAACGACACCGGGGAACTGACCGGCGGGGAGTTTTCGCCTCGCGAAGCCCGAACCGCCCCACTCCGATCGGGGTCACGACGGCCAAACTGATCGAGCGGGAGGGACGTCGACTCCTCGTCGAGGGCCTCGATGCCATCGACGGGACGCCCGTACTGGACATCAAGCCCTACTCGGCCGAGATGGACGCGGCGGCCGACCTGGGTTAGGCAAACTTCCGCACCGTCACCTCGAGCGTGGAGAGATCCAGAATCGGGGCGGTCCCCACGTCCGGAGAGATGTTGACGCTGCGCTGGAACGCGGTCTGGCCTTGGAAACAGCCCGAATTGACCAGCCGGACGCCGTGATACGCGTCGACGCCCAGTTTGTGGACGTGGCCCGAGTGGACCACGTCGGGGACGTCCTCGATGACGAGGTAGTCCCGTTTCTCGGGGGCGATCCGGTTCTTACCCCCGAACGTGGGCGCCAGATGGCGCTTTTTCACGAGCTGGGCCATCGCCCCCGCCGGTCGGTCGTAACTCACCGACTCGAGTGGGAGTTCGGCGACGAGTTCGTCGAGGGAGACGCCGTGGTACATGAGAATCGAGACGCCCTCGAGTTCGACCGTGGAGGGGTTCCCGGTGATCGTCGCGTCGTGGGCGCTCATGATCTCCCTGAGTTCCGGCTCGAAAGCGGGCTGGGGTTCGGCCAGCCGAACGGCGTCGTGGTTGCCGGGGATCATGACGATCTCGATGTCCCCGGGGACGGCTTTCAGGTGTTCGGCAAAGCGCTCGTACTGCTCGAAGATGTCGACGACGTCGAGTTCTTCGTCCTGGTCGGGATAGACCCCGACGCCCTCGACCATGTCGCCGGCGATCAGGAGGTATTCGACGTGCTCGCCGGCGGGCCCGTGCAGCCACGCCGTGAACCGCTCCCAGGCCTCGGCGAGGAACTCCTGGCTCCCGACGTGGAGATCGCTCACGAGCGCCGCCTGGACGTGGCGGTCGGCCGTCGATGGCCTGAACGTTCGGGGGACGTCGGGGAAGTACAGCTGGTCGGCGAAGATGATCCCCGAGTCGTCCGCGAGAGTTCCCTCGACGGCGATCACCTCATCGAGCAGGAGTTCGTCCACGCTACCGGCGAACTCCCGGTCTTTCATCACCAGCGCCGGGAAAGTCCCGTTCGTGTCCTCGAGATCGATCAACCAGTGACCGTTCCGCGTCGAGCGAACGTCCGAGACCATCCCGATGAGGGCGGCGTCGGCCCCGCCGGCCATATTTTCCAACGCGTCAGTCGGGCGGTGGTTGACCCGGCCGCGAAGCATCGCGGCGAGTCGCTCGTACCGGTCCCGGAACACGGCGACGAAGTCCTCGTAGACTCCGGTCCCGGTGCTCTCACCCGTCACGTCCCCGGTGACGACGGGGGGCTTCGGATTCCGACTCGGTTCGGGATCGCGGCTGGACGGTCCCTGCCGGGACGAATCCTGGGCCCCCGTGGTGGTCGGATTCGTGGGCGCACTCCGTGAGATATTCGAGCCGGCACCAGTGGCAGAATC
>JBKGZU010000038.1:0-10924 GCA_046543215.1 Halodesulfurarchaeum sp.
TAAGAGACAGGCATAGCCCGGTGCGACGGCTGAATCGTAGGGGCGTCGCGTCGGCAGCGCGGCCCCGAGTTTGTCGACGACTTCGGCGTTTTCGAACTCCTCGCGCGTTCGCACGTCCTTCTTGAGGTGGTCGACCAGTTTCATCGGCGGCTTGTTCATCTGGAACCCGAGACCGGCGTTGATCGTCGTTTCCGAGCGGGGGAAATACCAGAGGTAGCCGAGTTCGGCCGTCGGCATGAAAACGATCGCATCGTCGTACTCGACCGGTTCCTCGACCTCGATGATCTCGCGGTAAGCCGAACAGAACTGCTGGTAGTGGACGTTCGTATCGAAGGTGCTCTCGGAGAAGTCCACTGCGTCCTGCAAGATGGACATCGCTCCGGCGGCGTCGATCGTGACACTCGCCTCGAACGTCGTCGTGTCACCGTTTTTCGAGCTCGTCACGCCGACGACCTGCCCGTCTTCTTGCAACACGTCCTGGACGACGTGTCCGTATCTGATGTCGACTCCGAGGCGTTCGGCCTCTTCGAGGAGGACTTCCCCGTACCGTCGTCGGTCGACGACGGCCCCGGCCTCCTCGAAGGGAATCTCGAGGATTTCGCCCGTCTGGGGGTTCTCGAAGCGGGCGTACTGGATGTTCTCGTTCGTGAAGGCTTCGTCTTTGAGGTACTCGCGATCGATGACGTCCGGAAACGTGGACTTGCCCTTGATCGCGTCGCCACAGGCAATGTGGCCCGCCTCAGATTCGGGTTTTCGCTCGAGGAGGACCACCTCGAGATCCGCGTCCGCAATCGTCGCGGCGGCGAAGGTTCCGGCGGTTCCCCCGCCAACGACGACCACGTCGTAGGACTCCGTGGGCATTTGTATGTCACTCTCCGCAGTCTGGTCCTAAAAAACTCGCGGGACTGGCCTCGCTCGCCCCTTTTCGCCCGGCGATTTACTCGGTTTTCGGGCTCAATCCGAAACGTCGTACTTGTACGTCGCCGTTTCCGGATCGATCCCGAAATCTTCGGGTCGGTCCTCCGAATCGGCGTCCTCCCTGTCGTCACTCCCGAACCGGCGTCTGAGTCGTCTGGGAACGCGAAATTCTTCGATATCGACGACCGCGGGCATCGCGTCGGGATGGGTCTCCCGAATCGCTTCGTGGCGGTGCTGTAGTGGCTGCGGGAGCGTTTCCGGATCGACCGGCTCGAAGCCGAACTGTTCGAGATACGACGGGGCCGGGGAGAGGGCATAGACCCTCTCGAACCCCTCCGTACTGGCCGTTTCCAGCAGGCGCTCCAGGATATGGACGCCCGCGCCGTTCCCGCGAAAGTCCTCGAGAACGCCCAGGTTCGTCACTTCACAGACCTCGCCGTCCCCGGTCCGGTGAACGCGAAGCCGCCCGAACCCAATTTTTTCCCGGCTGGGTTCGTCGATAGCGAGGACGTAGTCCCTGGATCGGAATGCGGCGTCCTCGAAGCCGAATTCCTCGAGGCGGTCGAGGAGCCAGACTTCCTCGCGGTTTTTCGCGTCCCGAACGTACATGGTATGAGACTCGACGGCACGGGCAAAATGGTTTGTGGGCCGATCGGCCTACAGGGACTGGCGGATCCGATCGAAAAAGCCCTCGCTCACGTCGACCGCTTCGCCACCGGCCTCGGCGAACTGCTTGAGTGCTTCCTTCTGTTCCCGGGTGAGGTCTTCGGGCGTCACGACCTGGAGATGGACGTACAGATCGCCACGTCCGCGCCCCCTGAGGTGTGGGATCCCCTCGTCGCGCAATCGAAGCGTTTCCCCGCTCTGGGTCCCCTGTGGGACGTCGACCTCGAGGGTGCCATCGATCGTTTCGACCTCGATCGTGTCCCCGAAGACCGCCTGCGGGAACGAGATCCGGGCCTGTGTGTGCAGATCGTCGCCGTCCCGTTCGAAATCCGGGTGGTCCGCGACCGAAATTTCGATGAGTAAATCCCCCTTCGGCGCCCCCTGGTCCCCCGGCGCGCCTTCGCCGTCCATTCGAAGGGTCTGTCCGTCACGGATCCCCGCGGGGATGTCGACGGAGAGCGTCGCCCGCTGCCGTGCCGTCCCGTCCCCGCCGCAGTTCGAACAGACCTCGTCGTAAATCTCGCCGCTGCCCTCACAGCGGGGGCAGGTCCGGGTCTGCTGGACACGCCCCAGTGCGGTTCGTCGCACTTCTCTGACCTGTCCGTGCCCGCTGCACTCGGGACAGGTTCGGGCGTTGGCGTCCGCCGGATGGCCACTTCCCCCACAGACCGAACACGTCTCCGGCCGAGTGACCGTCACCTGCTTTTTCGCGCCCTTGGCTGCTTCCTCGAGGTCGATGTTGAGCGACGTTCGAAGGTCGCGGCCACTGGTGGGGCGCTGTCGGGATCGGGATTGCCCGCGACCGCCACCGCCGAAGAACTGGTCGAATATGTCGCCGATGTCGCCCATTCCGCCGAACGGATCGCCACCGGCCCGTCGACGACCGCCCCGGGCACCACCGCGGCGGCCGCTGTCGGTGGCTCCCTGCCTGTCGGCCTGCATGAACTGCTCGTGGCCGAGCTGGTCGTACATCCGGCGTTTCTCCTCGTCGGTGAGGACTTCTTTGGCCTTCTGGAGTTTCTTGAAATGTTCCTCGGCGTTCTCGTCGTCGCTGACGTCGGGGTGATTCTTGGCGGCCTTTTGGCGGTAGGCGCGCTTGATCTCCTCCTCGCTGGCGTCGCGAGACACGCCGAGCAACGAATAGAAATCCTCACTCATCTGCTCGAATCCGGGTAGCGCAGTCACGTACTTGTTCTTGTTGCATCAGTGCATAACCGAAACCTCACAGGTGGCTCGGCGGAGGGGGCTATTCCTCGTCTTCGTCGTCGATGTCCTCGAAGTCCGCGTCCACGTATTCCTCGCCTGCTTCTGCCCCGGCCGCGCCCCCAGGCCCGGCCGCTCCGGCAGCACCTGGACCAGCGCCGGGTCCGGCACCGGCGGCCCCGGCGGCGCCGGCAGCGCCTTCGGCCTGCTGGTAGGCCTGCTTGCCGATCTCCTGAAGGGCCTCGGTGAGCCCCTCGGTCGCCTCCTGGAGTTCCTCGGCGGTCGCCTCTTCGTCTTCGAGGACCTCCTCGACGGTCTCGATCTCGACCTGGATCTCGGACTCGAGTTCCTCGTCGACCATCTCCTCGTTCTCCTCGAGTAGCGTCTCGGCCCGCTGGACGGCGCTTTCGGCCTCGTTTCGGGCCTCGATGCGTTCGCGGCGCTTGCGGTCCTCTTCGGCGTGGGCTTCTGCCTCCTCCTTCATCTCCTCGATCTCCTCGTCGGAGAGGCCGACGCCGCCCTCGATGGTGATCTCCTCCTTCTCGCCGGAGCCCTGATCCTCGGCGGAGACGTTGACGATCCCGTTCGAGTCGATCGAGAAGGTGACCTCGATCTGCGGCGTTCCGGCCGGGGCCGGCGGGATGCCGGTGAGCATGAATTCGCCGAGCAGTTCGTTCTCCTCGGCGATCTCGCGCTCGCCCTGGAAGACCCGGATCTGGACGGAGGTCTGGTTGGGCGCGGCCGTCGTGAAGATCTTCGATTCCTCCGTCGGAATGGTCGTGTTCTTCTCGATCAGGCGCTCGAACAGTCCGCCCTTGACTTCCACGCCGAGTGAGAGTGGCGTGACGTCGAGGAGGACGATGTCCTCGACCTCACCCGCGAGCACGCCACCCTGGATCGCCGCGCCGAGGGCGACGGCCTCGTCGGGGTTGACGTTTTTCTTCGGCTCCTGTCCGGTGAGTTCCTCGACCTTCCCCTGAACCTGGGGCATCCGGGTCGAGCCACCAACCAGGATGACTTCGTCGATGTCACTTTTCGACAGGCTGGCGTCTTTCAGGGCCTGTTCGGTGGGATCGACGGTCCGTTCGAGAAGATCCTGTGTGAGCGACTCGAACTTCGCTCGCGTGAGGTCCCGCTCGAGGTGGACGGGTCCGTCGTCGGTGGCCGTGATGAACGGAAGGTTGATCGTTGTCTCCTTCCGCGAGGTGAGTTCGATCTTGGCCTCCTCGGCCGCGTCTTTGAGTCGCTGGAGTGCCTGTCGGTCCTCGCGAAGGTCGATTCCGTGCTCGTTTTCGAAGTTGTTCGCGAGCCAATCGATAATCGCCTCATCCCAGTCGTCCCCGCCGAGGGTGTTGTCACCGTTGGTCGCCACCACTTCGTAGATGCCGCCGCCGAGTTCGAGAATGGAGACGTCGAAGGTGCCACCCCCGAGGTCGAAGACAAGCACCGTCTGTTCGGAGTCGTCGTCGAGCCCGTAAGCCATGCTTGCCGCGGTCGGCTCGTTGACGATGCGCTCGACGTCGAGGCCGGCGATCTCGCCGGCGTCCTTGGTCGCCTGGCGTTGCTTGTCGTTGAAGTACGCCGGGACGGTGATGACCGCCTTCTCCACGTCCTGATCGAGGTACTCCTCGGCGTCCCGCTTGATCTTCTGGAGGATCATCGCGGAGACCTGTTCCGGGCTGTATTCGTCGCCTTCGAGTTCGACGGTGTAGTCCTCGCCCATGTGGCGCTTGATGGACTGAACCGTATTCTCGGGGTTCTGTACGGCCTGGTTTTTGGCCGCTTTGCCGACGAGCTTCTCGCCGTCGTCGAACGCGACGACCGATGGCGTCGTTCGGTCCCCTTCGCCGTTGACGATGATCTCCGGATCACCGCCTTCCATAATTGCGAACGCGCTGTTCGTGGTCCCGAGGTCGATTCCGAGAATTTTCTCAGTGGCCATCTTGGGTGATTGTATGCCTTCTTTACCCTTTAAGCCTTGCTAACGCGAGTTGTGTGCGAAACTCATCACCACACCGCCTTCTTGCGGTTTCGGAAATAAAAGACCCGCTCCGGCCACAGGTTATAAGCGGACCGCAATGCCACCAGCTCGGACCTCCGGAAGTTCCTGTCGGGAAGCATACCGCTCGGCCCTATGCCGCAGCGTCCGAATCGGTTTCCGACTCGTCGCCGCTCGCGGGTTCGGACTCGCTCTCGTTCTCGGAGGCGGCATTGGTTGCTGAATCCCCGCCGGATTCGGCATTTTCCTCGGCCGTCCTTTCCGCGACCGTGACCTGGGCCGGCCGGAGGATCTTTCCGGCCATCTCGTAGCCCGGACGGTACACCGAGTGAATCGTCTCGGCCGGCTGGTCACTTTCGACCTGCATCATCACTTCGTGCCGGTTGGCATCGACGTCGGTGCCGGGATCGGGATCGATGCGCTCGACGTTTTCCTCCTCGAAGACGCGATCGAACTGCTTTCTCGTGAGTTCGACTCCTTCGCGGAGGGAATCGACGTCTCCCGATTCGTCCGCGAGGGCGCGGCCGAGGTTGTCCCGGACCTCGAGAAGGCGTTCGATCAAATCCTCGGTCGCCCGCTCTCGAATCTCGTCTTGTCGGCGCTTGGCCCGCTCCTTGTAGTTCCTGAAGTCCGCACGGGTGTGTTCGAGCCGTTCCTCGACGGTTTCCAGTTCGTTCTCGGCAGTTTCCAGTTCGTTTTCGACCGTTTCCAGTTCCTCCTCGGCCGTTCCCAGTTTGTCCTCGAGGGTTTCGATCTCCTCCTCCAGCCGCTCGAGGCGATCCCCGACCGCCGCCGCCAGTTCCTCGTCGAGAGACGCGATTTCCGCGAGCAGCGCTGTGTCCCCAGCGGCTGCATCATCGGGTGGAGTTTCGGGAGACTCCTCGGACTCGCTCATGGGAGGGTGAAACCGCTGGGAGCGTTTAAACGTATAGCATTGGCGATGCGGCACGGTCGGCCGGGCCTTTCCCGTTTACTCTGCCGGTTCGACGCTGGCGTCCATACTGAACGAACTGACGTTCTCGTAGGCGACCTCGTATCCGATTTCGACCTCGGTCGTCTCGTGGGCCTCCAGTGTGACGTCCCTGACTCTGACGAGGGACTCGTCGTTGACGTCGGCGCTCACGTAGACCGTCCCCCGCTGGCGCTCGTTGCCCGGATTCGAGACCGTGATCCACACGATCAGATTTCCGTCCGGCCCGGCATCGAAGTCTTGATCGACGACCCGGAGCTCGAATTCGGGCTCCGGGTCCGAGAGACAACCGGCCGTCAATCCGACCACAAGTGTCCCGGCAGCACACAACACGCCTCGGCGGTCCATTGCCGGAACGTTCGGGGACCCCGCAAAAATACGTTTCCTCATCGAAACTCTCGCCGGCGTCCCTTCGGTATCATCGACTGCAGGGTCCCGTAGGTGTACAACCCGACGCCGATCGGTTCCGGGCTCCCCGCAATCTCGTGACTGACGATCAAGTAGCCCCAATCGCCGTCCCAGTCGAGATCCTGTTCCTCGCCGGCGATGAACCGGATGGCCTCGGGCCTGTCGAGTTGGATGACGTTTTCCGTCGCACGAGTGCCGAACCGCCGGGCTGCGTCCGTGGTCGGTTTCCAGAACTCCTGGCGGGTCCGCAGGATCGGGAGCCCCAGGGCCTCGATTGGCACCGGCCCCGGGAGTTGGTGACTCAGTGCCCAGATGCGACCCGCTCCCTTCTCCCAGAACGTCATCCCCTCGAAGGAGTCCGCCGGGACGCCGAACCGGTCGACCCAGTAGTCGATCACTGCCGATCGGGTCGGCCTGTTCGGCACCTCGCGGGCCGATTCCGTCCCCGGGAGGCGCTCGAACGCGTCGCTTCGGTTTTCGGTCGGGGCCTCCTCGCTCATCTGGCCACCTCGAGTTTGGCGACGTAAAACCCGCCAGCGTCGGTCCGGTGTGGGTAGTACCGCTTCGTTTTTGCCGTCGCCGAGTCGAAGTCGGCCCCGTTCCACGATTCGATTCCCGGTTCTGCGGGGAGCGGGCTCTCGAAGTCGACGAGGGTCGCGTCAGTTTCGGCGAGTGCCGCGTCGACGACGCCCTCGTTTTCCTCGGGAGCGAAGGTACACGTCGAGTAGACGACGGTTCCACCGGGCCGAGTAGCCTTGATCGCGCGCACGAGGATGTCCTTCTGGACCGTCGAGAGACCACGACTGGCTCCCGGGCCGGCGTCGTCGAGGGCATCCGGGTTCTTTCGAAGCGTCCCCTCGCAGGTGCACGGGGCGTCGACGAGCGCGTGATCGACGGCCTCGATACCGAGGGGCTCGAAGGAGTAGTTGCGGGCGTCCTGGTTCGTGACCGCCATCGAGGTGACCCCGAGCCGATCGGCGTTCGATCGCATCGCAGAGAGCCGACCGAGGTTGTCGTCGTTCGCAATTACCAAGCCCTGATCGTTCATCTGGGCGGCGAGCTGGGTGGCTTTGCCGCCCGGTGCGGCGGCCGCCGCCCAGACGACGGATTCCGGATCTGGATCGAGTACAAGCGGGGGAATCGCGGAGACTTCCTCCTGGCCGTGGATCCAGCCGTGCACGTGCGGCCACGTATTCCCCGGTTTGTCCGTTCCGAGTTCGAGAACCGTCTCGTGAACCGGTCGTCGTTCGACACGAATGTCGGCCTCGTCGAACGCGGCGACGACCCGCTCGGGCTCCGTGCGAATCGTGTTCACCCGAACCGTCGTCGGGAGCGGTCGGTTGAGGGAAGCGAGGAACGCGTCGAACTCCGGGACGATGGACTCGTACCGCCGGAGGGTCTCCATTCGACTCGGCTTTGGGGGGTGCGGGCTAAGATGTTTCGGACGGTGCCTTCGGGCCAAAGTTGAACCTCATCGCTCCCCAAACGAAGGTATGGGCTCAGTTGTCATCACTCGCGACGTCGAACTGGACCGACCCGTCATGATCGAAGGGCTGCCGGGCGTCGGACTCGTGGGCAAGATCGCGACGGACCACGTGATCGACGAGCTGGACATGGAGGCGATCGGGTACGTCGACTGCGATGGGCTGCCGAAAATCGCCGTCTACGGCGACAACGGGCACGAAGTCGAAACGCCGGTCAGGATTTACGCCGACCCTGAACGGGACGTCCTGGCCCTGCAAAGTGACATTCCGGTGTCGAGACAGGCAGCGCCCGGGTTCGCCGAAATCCTCGTGGACTGGCTCGAGTCGGTCGACGCACTCCCACTGTTCCTGAGTGGGCTCGCCCTCGAGGAGCCGAAACCGGACGTCGCGCCGACAGTGTACGGGGTCGCCACTGGAGACAGCGCCGTCGAACTCGAGGAAAACGACATCGACCCGCCGGGAGAACGGGGCGTCATCGGGGGGCCTACCGGGGCCCTGGTCAACCGGGCGAGTCACCGCTCGCTTGACTCGTGTGGTTTGATCGTCGAGAGCGACCCACAGTTCCCCGATCCCGCCGCCGCACGGCAGCTCATCGCCCACGCGATCGAACCGATCGCCGGGATTTCCGTGTCGACCGACGACCTCGTCGAACGGGCCGAGGAGATCCGCTCCCAGAAAGAGGCCCTGGCCAAACGGATGCAACAGGCCGGCGAGGAGGAGAGTTCGCAGGCCCAGCCGCTGCGGATGTATCAGTAATTTCACCACGATTCGGGTCGATCGAGGTATATTCGGGCACGGTTCGGAGTGATCGGGTTTTCCGTAGTTTTAACAGGCGACTCGTCGGCATCTGAGCCATGGTGGAGTTTGCAGACCGCGTCGAGTCGGTCTCGATCAGCGGCATCAGGGAGGTCTTCGAGGCGGCCGGCAGCGACGCGATCAACCTGGGACTCGGGCAGCCGGACTTTCCGACGCCAGAGCACGCCCGCGAAGCGGCCGTCGAGGCGATTCGGGCCGGCGAAGCCGACGCCTACACGTCGAATTTCGGCACCGAATCGCTTCGCGAGGCGATTGCGGAGAAACACGCCCGCGATAACGATCTCGAGCTATCGAACGAACAGCTCATCGCCACGGCCGGGGGGAGCGAGGCCCTCCACCTGGCACTCGAGGCGCACCTCGATCCGGGCGAGGAAGTGTTGCATCCCGATCCGGGATTCGTCTCCTACTCGGCGCTGACGAAGCTGGCTGGGGGGACGCCGGTTCCAGTTCCGCTTCGGGAGGATCTGACCCTCTCGCCGTCGGCCGTCGAGGAACGGATCACCGAGAACACCGCCGCGATCATCGTCAACAGCCCTGCCAATCCGACGGGTGCCGTCCAGCCTGTCGAGGACATGCGGGCGTTCGCTCGCATTGCGGACGAACACGACGTCCTCCTGATTTCTGACGAGGTCTACGAGCACATCGTCTTCGAGGGCACGCACCGCTCTCCGATGGAGTTCGCCGAGTCCGACAACGTCGTCGTGATCAACGCCGCCTCGAAGGCCTATTCGATGACCGGCTGGCGACTCGGGTGGGTCGCCGGGAGCGAGCGCCGGATCGAACGCATGCTCCGGGTGCACCAGTACATTCAGGCCTGCGCAAGTGCGCCGGCCCAGTACGCCGCCGAAGCCGCCCTTCGGGGCCCCCAGGAGCAGGTCGAAGAGATGGTCGAGGCCTTCCAAACCCGGCGGGACGTCCTGCTCGACGGCCTCGAGGACATGGGACTGTCCGTTCCCGAACCGCGCGGGGCGTTCTACGCGATGCCACGGGTCCCGGACGGGTGGGTCGAGGAGGTCTTGGATCGCGGGGTCGTGGTGGTCCCGGGTGAGGCATTCGGCGAGGCCGGGGCGGGCTACGCCCGGATCTCGTATGCGACCGACCGGGAGACGATCCACGACGCGCTCGAAATCATGCAGGAGGCGACCCGCGCCGTGTCGTAAGCGTTACCGCACCGCCGGTTCGGTGAGCACCAGGACCGTCGCAAGTCCGACGACCGCGAGGGCGACGGCCGCGGCAAAGACGGACACGTAGCTCCCGGTAGCTTCGATCACCGTCGCGACGAGCGGCGGACCCACGAACATTCCGAGCCAGCCCAGGGCGCTCACGACCGACACGGCCGTCCCGCCGACGTTCCGGGGGACATAGCGCTGGACGAGCGTGTACAGGAGGCCGAACTGCAGCTGAATCGTGAAGCCGGCCACGAGCATGCCGCCGGCCAGCAGGAAAAGTGTTTGACCGAACCCGAGGGCCACCGCGACGAGCCCGGAAGCGGCCACCGAGATTCCAATGACCGGGAGGGAGCGACCGCCGAACACCTGCTCGGAAAGCAGTCCGCCACCCGGTCTGGCGATGATTCCGATCGCGGGAAACAGTGCCGTCACGGCTCCACCGAGAGCCAGGTCGATCTCGAACGTCGAAGTGAGGTAGGTCGGCATCCAACTGTTGTAGATCATGTAGGTCATGTACGAAACCAGGGAGATGAAGCCGACGCCCCAGACCCCACGGTTCGTGATCGCCCGACGGAGGTCCGCGCGGGTCGCGGTCGATCCGGTCGACGTCGTTGCATCCAGCTGTCGGTCGATGAGCCAGAACGCGATGCCGAAGCCGAACCCCAGTGCCGCATAGACGCCGAAGGTCGCCGTCCAGTCTATCACGTCGGCGACGAGCGGGCCTGTGAACTGGCCGAAGGCGTAGCCTGCGGGATATCCGGTCACGAAGAAGCCAACTGCTGTCGCCTCCCGCGTCGCCGGGAATGCCCGGGTAATCATGGCCGTCTGGGCGATCCAGATCGTGAGCAGTCCGAACCCACCGACGACCCGGCTGGCGAGTAAGGCGAGATAGGCCGTCTCGGCGGCGAATAGCGAATTGGCGAGGCCGACTCCGAGTAACAGCGCCACCGAGAAGAGGACCGCGAGGCCATTGTCGACCCTGTCGAGTGCCATTCCGACGGGGATCCCCACCACGACGGCGGGGACCTGTGGTGCCGTGATGATCCAGGCTGCAGCGGTCTCTTCGATACCAAAGGCCGCCATCGTCAGCGGGAGCACACTCGACGGTGTGATCGCCCACGCACCGATGAACAGCCAGAGCAGCCAGCCAGTTGCGACAAGACCCACTGGCCCCAGTCCACGGGAACCTGTCAGTCCTTCGAGCCGATCACGCCAGTGCATACAGGTGTCGTCTGGCGGTTTTTCTGGAGTTCGTTTAATTCTGCTGGATGCCGCCGATGGGGTGGCCGTG
>JBKGZU010000039.1:0-10295 GCA_046543215.1 Halodesulfurarchaeum sp.
ATAATTGCTGTGCAATTGCCGAAATTGACTCCGTGAGAACGTCGACGCCGATCGGGATCGACGCCTCGTCGATGTCGAACGTCGGGGTATGATGACCCCCCGGACGATCGGTGCCGATGCCGACGTAGGTGGCCAACCCACCCTGCTCTTGCACTGCTTCCATGAGGAAGGTTGCATCTTCGCTCCCACCGATCGGGGCACTCTGACGGGCGTTCTCGACCGCGGGATGGGCGTTGGCAACCTCCTGAACGATGGCGGAGAGTTCGGCATCGCTTTCGGCACTCGGGGCCTCACCCACGGTCTCTATCGAGGCCGTACACTCGTACATCGCAGCTGCGTTCTCGACGAGACGATCGACGTGGTCCCGCATGTAAGTCATCAACCCCGAGGTATCCCCTCGGACTTCTCCCTCCATCGTCGCGGCCTCCGGGATGATATTCGGTGCGGTTCCGGCTTCGATCGTCCCCACGTTGACCCTCGTTCCACCATCGGCATGACGCGGGATCGCGTACATGTTCTGTACCGCCGTCGCCAGGGCCATGGCAGCGTTTTTCCCCTGTTCGGGGTGTGCGCCGGCATGGCTTGATTGGCCTTCGAAGGTGACCGCAAAGTGATTGACTGCCAGGAAATCCTCGATGCCCGCGACCACTTCGCCTGTGGGATAGTCGAGACCGATGTGGACGGCAAGAAAGTAATCGATATCCGCGGTATGGCTGCTCTTTGCCATGGGCTTTCCGCCGCCGATCTCCTCCTCGGCAGGTTGGAAAAACACCTTCAACGTCCCCTCGAAATCGCTCGATTTGATGGCCTCCAGGACACCGATCCCCATCGTAATGTGGGAGTCGTGACCACAGGCATGCATCAGCCCCTCGTTTTCCGACCTGAACCCCTGCGATGCGGGACGGTGCTCGTCGTCGGCAGCCTCCGTGATCCGAAGCGCGTCGATGTCGACACGGAGGCCGACGGTCGGTCCATCCCC
This sequence comes from Halodesulfurarchaeum sp., assembly GCA_046543215.1. Classification (GTDB taxonomy): domain Archaea; phylum Halobacteriota; class Halobacteria; order Halobacteriales; family Halobacteriaceae; genus Halodesulfurarchaeum. Next base: position 980 of record JBKGZU010000039.1, read on the forward strand.
GTTCTTCAGTACCGCGATGGCCCCGGTGAGTGCACCCTTCGCTTCGTCGAGGACGTCCTGTCTGGCTCCGCGGGCCGCGGCTTTCTCGAACCATTTTTCCTGTTCGGCCTTTGGCGGAACCGCGATCCGATCGTCGACGGAAAGGGCGCTTTCGCCGAGATAGTACGCGTCGACGCCGATGCGTTCCAGTTCGTCGACGATCCGACTGGTCGTGTAATACTCACTCCACGAAGGTTCGGGGTACTGGTGGAATTCCCGGCGGAGTGTAATCAACCGCTCCTCGAGTGACTCGTCCATGGAAGACAATTGCAACCGTGGTTCATTTAGCTCTGCTGCGTCGTGTCCGGGAGAAATCGATCCCTCCAGTGGTCGATCATCGAGATGGCCTTCGTGGACGAGATGGAGATCTACGAGGAGTCAAGCAGCTCGCTCGGGTCGGCGTCCCGGCGGTCGGCCCGGTGCTCGGAGATGAGCTGGTCGACCATCTCGGCGTTCTGCGAGCGGCGGCGTTCCGCGGCCCGCTCCTCCCAGTCCTCGATCGCCCGCTCGACGTCCGTCTCTCGAGCGACGGCCAGTTCGTCGACCTCCTGGATCGTCACCAGTTCGGCCGGAGCCACGGGCACCCGATTCTCGAAGAGCAGCCGGTCGGCCACGTCCGAAACCCCGCCGTTCCGGATGACGAGCCGCGGTTCGAACTCGACCAGCCGCTCGGCCGTCCGGCGGCCCGCCCCGGAGGCATCGCGCAGATAGACCACGTCCCCGGACGCGATTCCATAGGCCTCGTGGGCGGCCTCGATCGCCTCGACGGTGAACTTCTCGATCACCTTCACCGGCGTGAGGTCACCGGACTGGTCGACGTCGGGGAAGTTCGAGTGGTCGAGCTTCCAGAGCTCCTTCAGCCGCTCGAGTTTGTCTTCGAGGTCCTCGCGGGCCCGCCGCTCCGACTCGAGTGCGGCCTCGAGTCGGTCGGTTTCCCAGTTGAGCTTCGAGACCTCCCGGCGGGCCCGGACCTCGGTTCGCTCCTCCCGCTTGGCCGCGGAGAGTTTTTCCTGCAGGTCCTCGATAGTGGCGTCCTTCTCGTCGAGACGACCCTTGAGATCCTCGACGTGGGACTGGAGCCGCTCCACCTGCGTCTCGAGGTTCCGGATGCGGCGCTGTTCGGGACTCGGCTCGGCCGGTTCCGGCCCCGATTCGGCCGCCGGTTCCTCGGCGGCCGCTTCCTGCTCCCGGAGCACCGCCTCGACGGTGGTTTCCGCTTTGATCACCTCGCCGACGACCGCCTCGCGGTCGGCCGTCCGGGGGACCTTCGAGACGATCCGCTCGATCGTGTCCTCGTAGGCGTCGTGGGCGAACAGCGCGGCGGCCAGGGCGTCCCGTTCGTGGTCGTTGGCCGTGGCCGCCTCGCGGGTCCGGTGGAGTTTCTCGTCGACCGGGAGGTCCGTCGCCGGCGTCCAGGCGGCGGCGTCGAAGCTCCGCCGGATCTTCTCGACGGTCTCGGGCATCGGCGTGACGTCCGCGGCGACGAGCACCGGCTGCCCGCGCTCGATGATCCACTCGATGACCCGCGCCATGTCGGCCGTGCGGCTGTGCCAGGTGTCAAGTGGCGTGCCGTCGAGGTCGACGATCCCCACGGCGGTCGTCGTTCCGGGATCGACGCCCACGAAGACCCGATCCCGGCGGGTCACGAGCGGCTCGAAGTCGATCCCGTCGCGCTTGACCGGCTCGATCTCGATCCGGGTGTCCCCCGACCGGCCGGCGGACACGGGAATCTCGCTCACCGGTGCCTCGACGGTGAAGACCGCGTTGGAAAAGCCGCCGTACTTCTCGGTCACGTCCCGTTCGTACTCCAGCCCGGCCGATTCGAGGGCCGATTCGACGCGCCGGGCCTCGGTCTTGACGTGCCCGTGGATCCGGCGCGTGTAGCGGTCTTCGCTCGACCCGCCCTTCCCGATCGAGCGCCCGCGCGAGATCTTGACCGTCGTGCGATCGGCGAAGGCCCGAACGGCGAACCCCACGTTCCGGGCCGCGAGCCGGGCTGCGGCCTCGGCTTCGGCCATCGGATCGGCGTCGTACGGGACGCCGTGTCGATTCGCCACCCGTGAGAGGGGCTCGGGGCGCTCGTCGCCGGTCACCTGGACGAGCGTGGTCTCGGCCGGCAGCCGCTCGAGGAAGCGGACGAGGTCGTCCTTGTCCGCCGCCAGCTCGTACATGTTGTCCGTGGCCACGATGTCGGGTTCGACGTCCTGGATCCGCCGGAGGAGATTGTGATAGCTCACGGTCGTCCGCTCCGCCGGCTCGCCGTCGAAGACACACAGCGCATACGACGGCGCGTCACCGCGCACGTCACCACTCTGCACGTCGACGCCGAAGACCAGGGCGTCGAGGGCCTCGGTCCGGATGCTCACGGGGCGGCATAGGCAGGCGAGCCAGATAAGTCCGTTCCGAAGTGGGATGGTGATCCGCCTAACGGTCTTGTGCGTCGCTGTGACCGGCCTGCACTGCCGGTCTCCGGGAAAAAGAGGTGGATTCATTGCCGGGGCCCGCAAAGTTTGCCAATACTGGTGCAAGAGAACCGGCGCGCGACCGGTCGGACGACGGACGAACCGCCCTGGAGAGCGCGTGTCCCGCCGACTGGACGGACGAACGGACCGAAACACGGAGCCGGCCTGTCACCATCGATACGCATATGTCACGAGAATGGAACATAGTCGTCTGCGTCAAACAGGTACCTGACGCCGACGACGTCTCGATCGATCCCGAGACCGGAACGCTGAATCGCTCCGACGCCGAGGCCGTCCTCAACAAGCCGGACTTCAACGCGGTCGAAGCGGCGCTGGAACTGAAAGCGGAAGTCGGCGGGACGGTGACCGCCGTCACGATGGGGCCGCCCTTCGCCACGGCCGTGCTCGAAACGGCAGTGGGGCTCGGGGCCGACGACGGCGTCTTGCTGACCGACCGGGCGTTCGGCGGCAGTGACACCTGGCCGACGAGCCTCGCGCTCGCCTCGATCGCGAAGGAACTCGACGCCGACGTCGTGATCTGTGGGGAGGAGAGTACCGACTCCTCCACGGGCCAGGTCCCGCCGGGGATCGCCGCCCACAACGACTGGTCACAGCTCACCTACGTCGAGGAACTCGAGCCCCGTCCCGAGGACGACGAACTGGTCGCCATCCGGGACATCGAAGGTGGCCACGAGGAGGTCGCCGCGAGCCTGCCGGTCGTCGTGGCCGTGGGCTTTGGCATGAACGAACCGCGAGTCGCCGGCCTCCACCGGAAGATCTACTCCGAGACGGAGTTCGAACCCGAGCAGTACTCCGCCAGCGACCTCGAGGTCGAGGAGTCCGTGGGTCTTGCGGCCTCCCCGACCTCCGTCGGGGGGATGGACACCGCCGATCCGGTCGAGCGGAAGCGGAAGATGGTGGACTCGGTCGACGAACTCGTCGATGCACTCCGCGAGGAGGGGGCGATCTAGATGCCGGGCGAGGTCAATACCGAGGAATACGAGGACGTCTGGGTCTTCATCGAACAGCACGACGGCGAGCCCGCGAAGGTCTCGTGGGAACTCCTCCAGAAGGGGCGAGAACTCGCCGACGCGAAGGACGACCGGCTCGTGGCGCTGGTCATGGGCGAGGAAGTCAGCCACCTCGCAGAAGAGGCGATCCAGCGTGGGGCCGACGAGGTCCTCGTGGTCGAGGACCCGATCTTCGAGCCGTACCTTCCCGGTCCCTACGGGGAACAGTTCCGGGTCCTCGTCGAGGAGCGAAAGCCCGATATCGTCCTCATCGGCGGCAGCCACACCGGCCGGGACTTCGCCGGCCGGGTGGCCGTCCCCACCTACGCCGGCCTGACCGCCGACTGTACGGAACTCGAGATCGAGCCCGACACCGGGCTCCTGCTGGCCAAGCGACCCACCTTCGGCGGTGACGCGATGGCCACCATCAAGTGCGTCGATCACCGCCCGCAGATGGCGACGGTCCGACCGGGTGTCTTCGACGCGGCCGAACCGGACCCCGACCGCGAGGGCACGATCACCGAGATCGAGGCTTCAGTGGACGATTCGAACGTCCACTCCCGTGTCATCGAACGCGTCGTCGGCGACATCACGGACATCACCGACGCCGAGGTGATCGTCGCGGGGGGCTTCGGCACCGAGGGCGACTTCGGACCCATCGAGGAACTCGCCGAGGTGCTTGGCGGCGAAGTCGCCGCGACCCGCGAAGCCGTCGAGGAGGGGTGGATCGAGGCCGCACGACAGGTCGGCCAGACCGGGAAGACCGTCAAACCCGAGCTCTACATCGCCGCGGGGATCAGCGGGGCGATCCAGCACCTCGAGGGCATGAACGACTCCGAAACCATCATCGCGATCAACGACGACCCGAACGCGCCGATCTTCGACGACGCCGATTACGGCTTAGTCGGGGACCTCTTCGAGATCATTCCGGCGCTGACTGAAGCGGTTCGAACGGCCAAGGAGGGCACAGCATGACTGAAACGCCGAACTACGACGACTACTTCGACGCGATCGTGGTGGGCGCCGGACTGGCGGGGACTGCAGCCGCACTGACGATGGCCAAGCAGGACCTCGAGGTGCTCGTCATCGAGCGGGGCAACTTCCCCGGCGCGAAGAACGTCTTCGGCGGGACGATGTACACCCCCCGCGTCCGCGAACTCACCGGCGAGGACTTCGAGGACGCCCCCGTCGAGCGCTACCTCGGGGAGAAGCGCTTCGGGCTGCTCTCCGCCGAGGACGAGACGGCCATGTCGATCAAGCCGGGGGCGTGGCACGAGGAACCCCACAACGACACCTACACCGTCCTCCGCGGGAACTTCGACGAGTGGTTCGCCGAACAGGCCGTCGAGGCCGGCGCGACGCTGGTGACCCAGACGACCGTCACCGACGTGCTTCGCGAGGACGGCTCGATCGTCGGCGTCGAGACCGACCGGCCGGACGGGACGATCCGCGCCCCGGTCGTGGTCCTCGCCGAGGGGGGCAACTCCCTCGTGTCCGAGGCTGCCGGGCTCAAAGAACCCGATCCGCCCGAAAACGTCGCCATCGGCGTCAAGGAGGTCCGCAAGTACGGCCGAGAAACGATCGAGGAACGATTCGGCCTCGGCGAAGACGACGGGGCTGCCTACCACTACTTCGGCGAGGGGGCCTGTGGCGGAGCCGTCGGCGGCGGGTTCATCTACACGAACAAGCGAACCCTGGCGATCGGCCTGGCCTACACGATCTCTGACGCCATCGAGGACGAGCGCAAGCCCGACGAAGTGCTGTCCGACTTCAAAGAGCATCCGGCGATCGCCCCGCTGGTCAAAGGCGGTCGGGTGGTCGAGTATTCCGCAAAGGCAATCCCCGAAGGGGGTGCCTCGGCCGTGCCGGAGCTGGCCCACGACGGCGCCGTGATCGTCGGGGACGCGGCCAGCCTGCTCCTCAACAACGGCATCCACCTCGAAGGGACGAACATGGCCGTCGAGAGCGGCTATTTGGCCGGCCAGGCAGTCGCCGAGGCCGTCGAGGCGGGCCGAACCGACGCCGCGGCATTGCAGGGCTACCCGGACCGCCTCGAGGACTCCTACGTCATGGAGAACCTGCGGAACTACGACTGGTTCGGCGACTTCGCCCACGGCGAGAAACAGTTCCTCTTCGAGCAACTGCCCCGTGCACTGACCGAAGCCGAGCTCGAGTTCTTCAAGCAGGATTACGAGCCGAAAGAGACTCACGCAAAGCGCGCCAAACACATGCTGCTCCGCGCGGTGGGCGGCTGGACCGGCGCGGCGAAAAAGGCCTGGAAATACCGGAAACTCCTCTCATGAGCGCACACCCCAAAACACCGGAGGTCGAGCGGCCGAGCATCGAGGATCGCCTCTACGCGAACAAGTACACCGACCACGAGGACTCCCACCTGGGCGTCTTCGAGGAGGACACCTGCCTGGACTGTGAGACCTACGACTGTGTCTCGGTCTGTCCGGCAAACGTCTGGCGGAACGAGGGCGAGGAGGACGGGGTCCCCCTCATCGCCTACGAGAACTGTCTCGAGTGTGGCAGCTGTCGGTGGGCCTGTCCCTACGACAACGTCATCTGGGAGAACCCGCCCAACGGGTCGGGGATGACCTACAAGTTCGGCTGAGTCGACCGCGGGTTCCGGGCCGGTTTTTTCCGTTCGGGAATTATTCAGCCGCTGTACCCTCGAGCGCGCAGCTCACTCGTCGGGATACGGAATTTCCACGGTCTGGCCGTCCTCGGCCAGCATGACCGCGCCGTCGAAGGCGTCTCTGGCCTCCTGGAGGAGGAGCCCCGAATCGCCGGCGTATCGTGGGGAGATGTGTGTCAGCGCCAGTCGCTTCGCGCCGGCCCGGGTGGCGAGTCGGCCGGCCTCCCGGGCAGTCGAGTGGCCGGTCTCGCGAGCCCGGTCGCTCTCGGCGTCGGCGAAGGTCGCATCGTGGATCAGGAGGTCCGCGTCCGCGGCGGCCGTCTCCGTCGACCCGGTCGGACGGGTATCCCCCGTATAGACGAGCCGTCGCCCGGGCCGTGGCGGACCGACGACTGCCTCGGGCTGGACGACGGTGCCGTCAGCGAGTTCGACCGACTCGCCCTCGTGGAGTTGCGAGAACTTCGGGCCGGCGGGAACGCCCAGCTCCTCGGCCCGCTCGCGGTCGAAGCGGCCCTTCCGGTCGGCTTCGACGAGCGCGTACCCGACCGCAGTCGTGCGGTGGTCGACCTCGAAGGCCCGAATCTGGTACTCCGCCCGGTCGCGGACGACCGAGCCGGGCGAGACTTCCTCCACCGTCACGGGATAGGCCGGTTCCTCGGCGATGGCGTGGATGAGCGAGACGACCTCGCTCCGGGTTCCACGCGGCGTGTAGATGACGAGTGGCTCGGTCCGTTCGTTGAAGCCCCAGGTCTGGATCAGTCCCGGGAGACCGAGGACGTGATCGCCGTGGACGTGGGTCAGGAAGACGGCGTCGACGTCGAAGCCGGTGCCAAACCGCATCATCTGGCGCTGGGTCCCTTCCCCGACGTCGAAGAGAAAGGCCTCGCCGGCCCGCCGACAGAAGATCGAACTGGGGTTGCGGGCCGTCGTCGGGATGGCCCCGCTGGTCCCCAGAAACGTCACGCGAAGGGTCATACCCCCGTTTCGACCGGTTCCGGTAAACCCGCTTCGGACCGGGGCCGGCGAGACCGACCGATTCTTATCCGGCCGACGGGTACCCACGCCCGATGGAGCGGCCCCTCTGGATCGACCGGCACGCCCCCGACCTCTCGGAACTCCCCCAGGAGTCGGTACGGGATCGACTCGAAGACGCGGTCGACGACCCGGTCAATCTCGTCCTGCACGGGCCACCTGGCGTGGGAAAGACCGCCGCCGTGCGCGCGCTCGCTGCGGCGGCCCACGATGATCCCGAGGGCGACCTCATCGAGATCAACGTCGCGGACTTCTTCGGCATGACCAAAAACGAGTTGAGCGCGGATCCCCGATTCGAGCGCTTTATCACCCCGAAGCGCAAGCGCAACTCCTCGAAGGCGGACCTGATCAACTACGTGCTCACCGAGAGCGCGAGCCACCCGCCGGTGTCGGGATCGTACAACACGATCCTGCTCGACAACAGCGAAGCGATCCGGGAGGACTTCCAGCAGGCACTCCGTCGGGTGATGGAGCAGTACTACGAGGCTACCCAGTTCGTCATCACCACCCGCCAACCGAGCAAGCTCATCTCGCCGATCCGCTCCCGGTGCGTGCCGATCCCGATGCGGACCCCGACGCGGGCGGAAACCGTCGGAGTCCTCGAGTCGATCGTCGAACGCGAGGGCGTGACGTACGACGAGGAGGGGCTCTCGTATCTGGCCTCCTACGCGGAGGGGGACCTCCGGAAGGCGATCCTGGCCGCCCAGACCGCCTTCGAGAAGACCGGCGCGCTGGAGGGGACGGCGGTACTGGAACCGCTCCGCGACGTCGGTCTCGACGACCGCGTCGCGGCGATGCTCGAAGCCGCGGAGACGGGGGCCTTTCAGGACGCCCGCTCGATCCTCGATGACCTCCTCGTCGACGAGGGTCGCTCCGGCGAGGAACTGCTCGCGGAGATGCTGGACGCCGCCCGGACCCGGTACAGCGGGACCAGGCTCGCGACGCTCCACGAGGTTGCCGGTCGGATCGAATTCGACCTGAGCCAGGGAACCAGTGCCCGCATCCACCTCGCACACTTCCTCTCGCTGCTCGACCCGGCCGCCGATCTGGAGCCGTCACGCCCCCCGAAGCCCTGAGCACTCAGTCGGCGGCGAGCACGTGGACGTACCTGGTGAGCGAGCGGTGCACTCGCCGCGCGTGTTTTTCCGTTACCGTCCATCCTGCCTCGCGAGCGAGTACCTCGTAGGAGCGGTCGCCCACCACCACGGCCCGCGGCGCCACACGCCTGGCTTCGGCGAGTGCCCCCCGAACCAGATCGGCCAGGTCGTGCGTCTCGATTTTCGACTGGCGACCGTAGGGGACGTCGAAAACGACGGCGTCCACGCTGTCCGCCAGGAGCGGGAGCCTCGTTCCGTCGCCACGGGCTACGAACGGCGATTCGCCCAGGGCCGCCTGCACGTTCTTCCGGGTCCCGCGGACCATCTTTGCCTGGGCGTCGATCCCGATCGGGCGAGCGCCCAGCAGGCCCGCTTCGATCAGCAACCCGCCCGTTCCGCACATCGGGTCGAGCACGCGATCGCCCGGTTCGACCCGGGCCAAATTGCAGACTGCGCGGGCGAGTAGCGGGTCCATGCTCCCGGGCTGGAAAAACGGCCTGTCGGTAGGCGCCCGATCGCCGTAGTCCCGGGTCGGGGTGGCGACCTGCCATCCCAGCACGGCCACCTCGTCCGCGAAGAGCGCGAGGAGGGTGTGATCCGGATTCGAGAGGTCGACCGCGAATCCCCGGTCGACGAGGGCGCTGCCCAGCTTGCTTTCGGCGATTTGGGTGTCGATGTCGGCGGTTCCCCGCACGTCCCGTGCCCGGACGGCCACCGTCCCGGTTCGTTCGATGGTGGCCCGCCTGAGGTAATCGACGGCAGCCCCGACCATCGCGTCGGTTTGCCCGAGGTATTCCGAGACACGACGCGTGAAGGCCAGTCCACTGATCCGGTCTCCGTCGACGCGGTCGGCCGTCCCGAGTCCCGAGGCGACGATGGAGACGCCATCCGCGGCTGACCGAGCCTCCGCCGCCGCGAACGGGTCGTCCTCACCCGCGAACTCCAGAACGTACACGTCGGAGGTGAATCGGCCCACGCCCCTGAGCGTATCGGTCCGACAGACCGGAGACGGCCACCCGATCCCGACCGAACTGG
>JBKGZU010000040.1:0-10165 GCA_046543215.1 Halodesulfurarchaeum sp.
GATAGGACACGCCACAGCCCAGACAGGAGACCTCGCCGGCGGCACGGACCATCGACGCGCCACAGTCCGGACAGGTGCCGACGGCGGGGCCGGCTGCCGTCGCCGGGAACTCGGCGACGGCGGGATCCTCGCCGGTGACGTGCAGGGTCTCCTCGCCCGACTGCGCGCGCAGGTCGAACGCTCCCTCCGCGAGCGAGAGCTGCACGGAGTCCGCCCGGGTCAACCACCCGGCCGGTCGATACCCCGTGACGTCGTGCACGAGCACCGTGTTGTCCGGCTTGACCAGCACGACCACCTCCCCCTCCGATTCCGACTGCTCGTCTGCCTCGTGGCGGACCGTACATCGACCGGCGATCACGCGTATCGCGTCCTGCATGGGCGCCCCTGGCCCGGTTCTCCGCTATAAACCTCACCGCTCCACGGCGACGGTTCGGGTCTCGGTGTGGGGCCGGAGCGGGTGATCGGGGAACGTGACCTCGATCCCGTAGGTGAGTTCGTCGTCCTCGGCGCCAAAGACCCCGACCGGGACCGTCTCTTCCTCGCTGACGTAGCGGACGGTGCGGGTCATCTCCACCCCGTTGACCGTGACCCGAATCCCGAGGCGTGCGCCGCCGCCCGCGGTTCGAACCGTCACTTCCTGCATGTCGTTTTCCCCTGCCGGAACCGATTCGGGGAAGTCACCCCAGTCGACCTCGACTCGCGGCAGCTGGGCGGCCTGGCTCGCGACCGTGCGGGCGACTTCCGCGCCGAGTCCGGCGTCTCTGAGTCCCGAGACGCCAGCCTCGACGACGGTAGCCGGATCTCGCAACCCGGATCGGGCGAGTCGCTGCCCGCGCCCGGCCCCGACCCCGTCGATGGCGGTCAACCCGACCGCTTCCGGCGGAACCCCGGTTTCGACGCGAGCTTCGATCCGACGGCAGCGGTTCGCCCCCGCCGGTCGGTCGAAGCGATCGAAGAAGGCCCGGGCCGCCGCGAGAAGCCTGAGGGCGTTCTGCTTGATGACCCACGCGTCCGAGCGGAGTTCCGGTGGCAGCTCCCCGTCCATGCTGGCCTCCAGAATCGCGAGGATCTTTCGGGCCCCCTGTTCGAGCGAGCCAGTGTCCGACCCGAGCACCGCCTCGATGGCGTCGCGCTCGTCGCCTCTGGCACTCACGCTGTCGAACTCCTCGGCCTGGGCGACCGCCGCGAGGATCTCGCGCTCGTCGGGTTCGACGTCGAGTAGGCCCCGGAATCGCTCCGCGGTGGGCAACCGGAGGTAGTACCGCGAGGCCAGCTGACCCATCGGCGTCGGCGAGAGCCCGAGGTCGCTGTCGGCCTCGACGAATCCGCGGTCGAGGAGGTCATCGAGCACGGCGCGGACGGTCTGTCGGACGTCGTCGTAGGCCGAATCGCCCGGGGCATAGCCCGCACGCTGGAAGTAAAAGGTCGTCTCGAGCCAGTCGAGGACGTCCTCGATGCCGGAGATCGTGCCCAGAGAGATCTCGGCGTTGACGTGTTCCGGGAGGTTTTCGGCCAGCCGCGACTCGATTTCCTTCCCGTCCCGGAGCAGCCGCCGGTACTTCTCGGCCTCCACGCGGTCGGCGACGACCCAGCCATAACCCACGTCGTCATAGCCCGGTCGGCCGGCTCGCCCCAGCATCTGCAGGATGTCGAGCGGGCTCATGTCCACCTCGCCCTCCAGCGGATCGTGGAGCTTCGTGTCGCGGATCACGACACACCGGGCGGGGAGATTGACCCCCCAGGCGAGCGTCGAGGTCGAGAAGAGCAGGTCGATCCGCCCCTCGCGGAACCACTCCTCGACGTGGTCCTTGTCGTTCTTCGAGAGGCCGGCGTGATGGAAGGCCACGCCGTCGAGGACCGACTGGCGGAGCGTGTCGTTCTCGAGGACCTGGGTCCGGGAGTGAAAGTCGTAATCGCCCCGGTCACCGACCGGAATGTCCCGCTTTGCGATCTCGTCTCTGGCCGTTTCGGCGGCCTTCACGGTGTCCTGGCGGGAGGAGACGAAGACCAGTGCCTGCCCGTCCTCCTCGAGGTGCGGTTCGGCAAGATCGAGGGCGGTGTAGAGTCTCCGGTACTTGTCGGCGAAGGCGTTCTCGCCGTGCGTGTAGGTCTCGACGCCGGCGTGGAGGTCCACGGGCCGATAGCTCGAGCCGAAGTCGAAGGTCGTCTCATCGGGGGCGTCGAGCCACGCGGCGACCTCCTCGATGTTCTGCATGGTTGCGGAGAGGGCGACAAAGCGGGGATCGACCAGTCGCCGGAGCCGCGAGACGACCACCTCCAGCACGCTCCCCCGGGAGCGCGAATCGAGGAGGTGCACCTCGTCGATGACGACCACGTCGACGTCGGTGACGAAGGCGTATCGCGGCGTGTCGTGCTTCCGGGTGGCCGAGTCGACCTTCTCCGGGGTCATCACCAGCACGTCCGCCCGCTCTGCGCGGCGCGGGTTGAGGTCCCGTTCGCCGGTCACGACGTAGACCGAGTAGCCAAGCGCCTCGATGCGCTCCCACTCGCTTTCCTTCTCGTTCGTGAGCGCCCGCATCGGGGCGACGAAGAGTGCGGTCCCGCCGGATTCGAGGGCCTCGATGATCGCGAGTTCGGCGAGGGCCGTCTTGCCGCTGCCCGTCGGCGCGCTGATGACGACGTTGTCGTCGGTCTCGAGCACGGCGGGCAAAGCCGTCCGCTGCATCTCGTTGAAGGCGTCGAAGGAGAATACGTCGGCGAACTCGGGGACAACTTCGGCGACGTCCATCTGTCCGTTGGGAGGGGTGGTTCGCGGAAAGCCGTTTCGTCCCGAGGGAGGCAGTCGGATCCGATCCCTCCGGGACGAAGGGAACCGCTCAATAGCCCCGGGCAAGTATGGCCGCCAATGGCATCCGATTCGGAGTCGACACACACCGAGGTCGCGATCGTGGGGGCCGGGACGGGCGGGTACGTCGCCGCGATCCGCGCCGCCCAGCTCGACCTTGACGTCACGCTCATCGAGGCCGGGGAGTTCGGCGGCACCTGCCTGAACGCCGGCTGCATTCCCTCCAAGGCGCTGATTAACGCGACCAACGTGGCCTACGACGCCGCCCATGCCGAAGACATGGGCGTCTACGCCGACCCCGAAGTCGACTTCGGGGAGATGGTCGACTGGAAGGACGGCGTCGTCGACACGCTCACCGGCGCTGTCGAGAAGCTCTGCAAGGCCAACCGCGTGAATCTCGTCGAAGGGACGGCCACCTTCGAGGACGAACACGCCCTGACCGTCGATCTCCTCGTGGGCGGAACGGAGCGCTACGAGTTCGACAACGCGATCATCGCCACCGGGTCCCGACCCATCGAGGTCCCCGGGTTCGAATTCGACGGCGAGCACGTCCTCTCCTCGCGACACGCACTCGACCTCGACGAACTCCCCGAGGAACTCGTGGTCGTCGGCGCGGGCTACATCGGGATGGAACTCTCGACGGTCTTCGCCAAGCTCGGGGTCTCCGTGACCGTCGTCGAGATGCTGGAGGAGATGCTCCCGGGGTACGACCGGGATCTCACCAAGCCCGTCGAACAGCAGGCCGCTGACCTCGGAATCGAGTTCCAGTTCGGCGAGGCCGCAAGCGACTGGGAGGCGACCGAGGACGGCATCGTCCTCGAAACCGAGACCGAGGACGGCGAGGTTTCCACCTACGAGGCCGAGAAGGCAATCGTCGCGGTGGGCCGCGAACCGGTCACCGACTCGGCCAACCTCGAGGCGCTCGGCGTTGACATCGACGACCGCGGCTTCGTCGAGACCGACGAGCAGTGCCGGACGAGCCTCGAGCACGTCTTCGCGATCGGCGACGTCGCCGGCGAACCGCTGCTCGCCCACGCCGGGAGCGCCGAGGGGCTGGTCGCCGCGGACGTCATCGCCGGCGGCGACGCCTCGATGGCCGGGAAGGTCGTTCCCGCGGTCGTGTTCACCGACCCCGAGATCGCGATGGTCGGCCACGCCGAATCCGCGGCCAGAGAGGCCGGCTACGAAACCGTCGTCGGCGAGTTCCCCTTCCGGTCGAGCGGGCGGGCGCTGAGCACCGGGCACACGGAGGGATTCGTGCGAATCGTCGGCGACGCGGACGAGGGGACCGTGCTCGGCGCGCAAATCGTCGGCCCGGAGGCCTCCGAACTGATCGCCGAACTCGGGTTGGCCGTCCAGACGGGGGCGACGATCGACGAGGTGGCCGAGACGATCCACACCCACCCGACCCTCGCGGAGGCCACCATGGAGGCCGCGGAGAACGCCCTGGGGCGAGCGATTCACACGCTGAACCGGTAGGCCCAGACACTGAATCGGAACTGGTTCTGGCGGGCGGTCCGTAACAAGCCCCGATGACCTTTTCCCACGCCGTCCTGTATCCCGGAGCATGACGACCGTGACACTGGGCCCGGAAGGCACCTACTCCCACCGCGCCGCGACCGCCGTCGCCGACGGCGAGATCGCGTTCCGGGAGTCCGTTCACGGCATCGTGAGCGGGGTGGCCGCCGGGAAGTTCAATCGGGGTGTCGTCCCCATCGAGAACAGCATCGAGGGCTCGGTGACCGAGAGTCTCGACGCCCTCGCGGACGCCGACGTGGCAGTCACACGGGAGATCGTCACCCCGATCAGGCACGCACTGCTGGCACAGGGCGAGGACTTCTCGGTCGTCGCCAGCCACTCACAGGCGCTTGCGCAGTGCCGGAGTTTCCTGCTCGAGGAATACCCCGATGCCGACCTCGAGGCAGTGGCCTCGACGGCCAGGGGGGTCGAGCGCGCACGAGAGGACCCCTCTGTCGCCGGGATCGGACATCCCGACAACGCGAGCGAGGGGCTGACCGTGCTCGCCGAGGACATTCAGGACCGGACCTCGAATGCGACCCGGTTTTTCGCCATCGCCGGACCGCCAGAGCGGACCACCTCGGGCGGGAAGACCTCGCTGATCGTCTATCCGAACACGAACTATCCCGGCCTCCTGCTGGAGCTGCTCGAGCCGTTCGCAGACCGGGACATCAACCTCTCGCGACTGGAGTCCAGGCCCAGTGGCGAGCGCCTCGGCGATTACGTCTTCCACATCGACCTCGAGGCCGGGCTCTACGAGGACCGGACCCAGGCCGCGATCGAGGAGATCGAGACCCTGGCCGAAAACGGCTGGGTCAAACGCATGGGTTCCTACGACGTCGAGCACGTGGTCTGACCGGGGAAATCGGGCCGGATTCGAGGAATAGCTTTTTGTCCTTTGCGAACCGATATAATACTTGCATGACCAGAAAGCCAACCCCCTTCGACGAGATCGAGCGCCTCTTCGAGCGAATGAGCGACCAGTTCCAGGACGTCGAGCAGTGGAGCGGGATCGAATCGGCCTGGCCGGGCCGACTCAAAGTCGACGTGGCCGAATTCGACGACGCCTTCGAGGTCACCGCCGACCTGCCGGGCTTCGAGACCGAGGACATCGAGGTCGAACTCCTCGAGGATCAGCTCCGGATCCAGGCCGAGACCGAATCCGAGGCGGAAGAAGCGGAGCCCGGGCGGTACGTCCGCCGCGAACGCCGCGAGCGATCCGTCGACCGCCGCGTCACCCTCCCCGGCCCCGTCGAAGCCGACGACGTGGAAGCCACCTACACGAACGGCGTGCTGACAGTGTGCCTGCCGAAGGCCGAAACGGACGAGGCGGCCCACCGCATCGACATCGAGTAAACCAGCCACCGCCGTCGATTCCAGGCTGATCGGGAACTCGGCGCGAACGCCGCCTGCAGGACCGAGCCGGTGTCACAAGTCCTTTTATCGCCGCCCCGAGACCCAGTGGTATGGACTACTCCCCCCGGGACATCGAGCGGAAGTGGCAGGAGCGCTGGGCCGAAGACGGGCGGTACGAGGTCGACCCCGACGGCGGGGAGGCGACCTTCGTCACCGTCCCGTATCCCTATCCCAGCGGCGGGATGCACATCGGTCACGCCCGCACGTACACGGTCCCGGACGTGTACGCTCGCTATCGGCGCCTCCAGGGGGACAACGTGCTCTTCCCGATCGGCTGGCACGTTACCGGCACGCCGATCGTCGGAGCCGTAAACCGGCTCCAGAAGGGCGAGGAAGAACAGCTCTCGGTGCTTCGTGACACCTACGGCGTCCCCGAAGACGAGCTGTCGGACCTCGAGACGCCGATGGGCTATGCCCGTTACTTCATCGAGAACCACTACAAGCAGAACATGCAGTCCCTGGGGCTGTCCATCGACTGGCGCCGGGAGTTCACCACGAACGACGAGCGCTACTCGAAGTTCATCACCTGGCAGTACGAGACCCTCCGGGACCGGGGCCGGCTGGAGAAGGGACTGCACCCCGTCAAGTACTGCACCGAGGAGGAGAACCCGGTGACGACCCACGACCTCCTGGAAGGCGAGGAGGCCGAATTCCAGGAGTACACCCTCATCAAGTTCGACCACGGCGGGGTGACCATCCCGATGGCCACGCTCCGCCCGGAGACCGTCCGGGGGGTCACGAACGCGTTCATCCTCCCCGAGGGACGGTACGTCGAGGCCACCGTCGACGGCGAGGACTGGATCGTCTCGGTCCCGGCCGTGGAGAAACTCGAACTCCAGCAGCGGGAGATCACGGTCGAGCGGGAGTTCGACGGCGAGGAGCTGGTCGGGGAGACTGTCGAGAACCCCGTCACCGGCGAGGACGTGTTGATTCTCCCCGCCAGCTTCGTCGATCCGGAGAACGCCACGGGCGTGGTCATGTCCGTCCCGGGGCACAGCCCGGACGACTGGGTAGCCCTCGAGGAAGCCAAGGCCGACACCGACCGACTGATAGAGTTCGGTATCGACCCCGAAGCGGTCCAGGCGATCGAACCCCGATCCATCATCGACGTCGAGGGCTACGGCGAGTTCCCGGCCAGGGACGCCGTCGAAGCACACGGCATCGAGAGCCAGGACGATCCGGCTCTCGAGGCGGCGACCCAGGAAGTGTACAACCGCGAGTTCCACGCGGGCCGCCTCAAAGACCTGTACGACGAATACGCCGGGCGGGTCATCGAGGACGTTCGCGAGGAGCTCGATCAGTACTTCCAGTCCCGGGGAGCCTTCGACTCGATGCACGAGTTCAGCGAGGAGGTCGTCTGCCGCTGTGGCGGGGCCGTCGAGGTCGCCAAACAGGAAACCTGGTTTCTCAGCTACAGCGACGAGGACTGGAAGGAACAGACCCGGAAGATCATCGACGAGATGGACGCGATCCCGGAAAACACCCGGGAGCAGTACTACCACACGATCGACTGGTTGAACGAGTGGCCCTGTATCCGGAATTACGGCCTGGGCACGCGTCTCCCCTGGGACGAGGACTTCGTGATCGAGCCGCTCTCGGACTCGACGATCTACATGGCCTATTACACGATCGCCCACCGGATCGACGAGGTCCCGACCGAGGACCTCACCCGGGAGTTCTTCGACACCCTGTTTTACGGGCCCGAGGCCGTGGACGAGCCGCCAGAGCAGGCCCTCGAGTTGCGGGAGGAGTGGGACTACTGGTACCCGGTGGACTACCGGTGTTCGGCGAACGACCTCATCTCCAATCACCTCTCCTTCTACCTCTTCCACCACGCCGAACTCTTCGAGGAGCCACAGTGGCCCCAGGGGATCACCATCATGGGTATGGGTCTGCTCGAGGGCACCAAGATGTCCTCTTCGAAGGGGCACGTCGTCCTTCCCACCGAGGCCATCGAGGAGTACGGCGCGGACACCGTTCGGTTCTTCCTGCTGAACTCCGCGGAGCCCTGGCAGGACTACGACTGGCGGGCCGAGGACGTCCAGGGGACCCGGGACCAGCTAGCGGGATTCTGGCGCCGGGCCCAGGAGGTCATTCGGGCCGACGTGCCCGAAACCCGGCCCGACCTCGAACGCATCGATCGCTGGCTGCTCTCACAGCTCCAGGGAATCGTCCGGGACGTCACCGAGGCGATGGACGGGTTCAGTACCCGGCACGCCAGCCAGGACGCGTTCTACCAGCTCGAGGAGGCGCTTCGCTGGTACCGGAAGCGGACCGACCTCGATCGGCCGGGCGCCCGCTTTACCCGCGCCGAAGTGCTCCGGACCCGGTTGCGGTTGCTCGCCCCGATCATCCCGTTCGTGACGAACGAGCTCCACGAGCAGTTGACCGGCAAGCCCGTCGAGGACGCCAGCTGGCCCGAACCCGATCCGTCACTGGAGAGTGCGGTCGTCGAGTTCGAGGAGACGCTCATCGAGGCCGTCACCGATGACGTCCGGGACATCGTGGACGTGACCGGGACCGACCCCGAGACGATCCGGCTCTTCCTCGCGGCCGACTGGAAGGGGCAGGTCTTCGAGACCGTCCTCGAAACCGGCCCGGATCAGGGGGCAGCGATGGGCCAGGTCATGGAGGATCCCGACCTCAGAGAGCGCGGCGAGGCCGTGAACGACCTCGTCGGGGAGCTGATCGAGACCGTTCGTGGACTCGACGACGCCGAACTGGCGGCCATGACCGAAATCGACGAGCGAGCGCTCTACGAGGAGGCAGCAGCGTTCCTCGAAAAGGAATTCGACGCGACGGTCGAGGTCGTCCCCGAGGGCGAAACTGATGCCGAAAAGGCGAGTCAGGCAGAGCCGTTCCGGCCGGCGATTCTTCTCTCGTAGGTTTCTGGGGCAGGTCCTCGAGGTTTCTGGACGGCGGGTTCCTCGATACGATTCGCGAGCAGGTGACAGAAATTGACCGGGACGAGGTGTCACACCGGGGAGTGGCCAGCCCCGCCGGCAAGCGTCGTCGTGCTTGCAACCGCCTATCGCCCCGGGCCAATTCTCAGGACATGGGCCGGACTGGCCCGGTCGTTACTGAAAAACGTTTGGCGGGAATTTAGACCCCGAGCAGGTCGAACTCGGTGCCGATGTCCTCCTCGATCGCGTGCTCGTAGACGACGTGGGCCGCGGCGACGTCCTGGATCGCCAGCCCGGTGCTGTCGAAGACGGTGACGCCCTCGATGTCCTCCCGTCCGGCCTTGTTCCCGGCGACGATCTGTCCGATCTCGCCGTAGATGTCCTCGTCGCCCAAGGCCCCGTCGTGGAACGGGACGTTGATCTCGCCGGAGTGGGTGCACTGCTCGTAGTCGTCGATGATCACGGTCGCATCGAGAAGCAATTCGGTGGCCAGTTCCTGCTTGCCCTCGGCGTCGGCGCCCATCGCGTTGACGTGTGTGTGCTCGCCCACGTCCTCGGGGCTCACGATCGGTTCGCGGACCGGCGTGACCGTCGAAAGCACGTCACAGCTCGCGGCCTCGGCGTTCGTGCCCGCCCGCACCTCGAACCGATCCTCGAAGTGGTCGATGAACGCCTGGACCTGCTCGTCGTCGACGTCCGAGACGACGACCTCCTCGATGTCCCTGACGGTGGCGACCGCCTCGAGCTGGGTGTACGCCTGGATCCCCGCGCCGATGATGCCCATCGAGGAGGCGTCTTCGACGGCGAGGTAGTCCGTGGCGACGCCCGCGGCGGCACCGGTGCGCTTCTGGGTGAGAATCGTGCCGTCGAGTAGTGCGAGCGGGTAGGCCGTCTCCGGGTCGCTGTAGATGACCGTCCCCATGACGGTGGGCAGGTCGAACTGCTCGGGGTTGTCCGGGTGGACGTTGACCCACTTGATCGCGGCCGCGTCCCAGTCCTCGGTCTCGAGGTACGCGGGCATCGAGCGGAAGTCCCCGTTGTACTTCCGGAGGTCGATGTAGGACTTCGCGGGCATCTGAGCATTGCCGAGCTCGTAGGCCCGGAAGGCATCCTCCACGCCCGAGATGAGTTCGTCCATCGGCATCTCGCGGTCGACCTGGTCGCTCGTCAAGAGCCGCGTCGTGCGCGCTGGCATATTTGGGGCTAAAACGAGCCGATACTTATAGGGAGTAGAATTCGATTCGGAACGGAGTTTTCGAAGCGAAACCGAGAGCAACGCCGTTTTTCGGGGCTATGAGAGGATTCTCCGGCGACTTCGATTCTGGAACAGGAGTCTTGTAGAGTCGTGACAGTCGAATCCACGAGCGGCGTGGGCGGTTGGTCGGGAAGTTCCTGGCGGTTGTATCCCGGCTCGTAAGCCCCAAAACGGCCCGTTCGCCAGTTCAGAGCGGTCTTCGACCGGTCAACTCGCGGTCTTCGTCCGCTCGTTCGTTCGGAGAGACTCGCTTCGCTCGCCTCTCCT
>JBKGZU010000041.1:0-10060 GCA_046543215.1 Halodesulfurarchaeum sp.
AGAAGATCAAAGCAAACAAGGAGGCCGCCGAGAAGAAGGAGGCGGCCGAGGCGGCGAGCGAATCCTGAGTGGGGGCCGGGAGTTTTGCGTCCGACCGAGAGTTCACCACAGAGCCGACTGTATTTTGCCGTTCAACCGAGGGTCCCCACCGAGCCGACGGCGTTTTCCGCGCCCGAGTCGACGTTCGGGCATGAGCTGTTCGAACTGTGGGGGCCCGACGCTCGCCTTTTCGGTCCCCGAGGGCATCCGCGAGCACCTCCCGGCCGAGCCCGAGCACGCGGACATTTGCCGGGACTGTCTGACCCTCGAGCCGCGAGCGGACCCACCCGCCGAGGAACCGGACTTTTCGACGATTCTCGCCGATTTCCCCACCGGCGAGGCCGGCGTCACCGCCGCGGCGTTCGTCTCGTTGCTGGACTCGCTGGCTCTCCATCGCGGGGACATCGAGGCCCTGGCGGCCCGCGCCGAGGAACAGGGCGCGGATGTCCTCCTGCTCGTCGACCGGATCGCGGCGAGCGGTCGCATCCAGCCACACTTCGACGTCGACCGGCGGCGGCCGCAACTCGAACAGATCCTGGGCTGAACTTCCGCACGTTTCTCGAACGGCGCTCCACCCGATCAGACGGCGAGAAACAGGGAGCGCCCGTAGACGATGACGGTGAGGTTGTTGGCGAAGACGAAGAGGCCACCCGCGATCAGGATCCCGAGCCAGGTCTGGATGCCCACGGCCACGTAGCGGTCGTAGGGCGGATCGGTCGCCTCGAGGAGTTGCATGAGGAGGGCGAACCCGCCGACTGCTATGACCGTCGCCGCGAGGTTTACGAGAGTTACCGTCACCATCCCCTGGCCGAGCGCCCAGCGCATTAGCGGGTTCGCCTCAGCGGCCGGCCCGACGTACCAGGCGGCGTACACGGTCGTGATCATGTCGACCGTGATGAGGACGAACAGCGCGACCGCGAACCAGTCCCAGTATTCTTCGAGGGACGTGGTCCCGGGTGTCGTGCTCACGAATGACACTTCGGTTGGGGCGGCGATAAGCCCTTGGCCGGCTCGAGTGGGTCTCGGCTTCAGTCTCGGGCAGGCTGATGTTCACGACGTTCCCCCGTGGCTCGTTCTGCTCGAAGGAGAGCGAGACGGGGGGCGCTCGCTTCGAGATCACTGGCGTCGAGTGGGAGCCGGCCTAATCGGCGGCAATCAGGCCGCCAATCAGTCGCTGGCAATCGGACGCCGGTACTCAGCGGGTAGCAATCAGACGCCGGTCCGGTACCGGAGAATGCCCGCGATCCCCCCGAAGGCAGTCAGGAGTTGCTCGCCCTTCTCGAAGTCGGTCGAGATGAAGTGGGTCTCGGTCCCGCGCTGTTCGGCGATGGACATCAGGTGCTCGATGGCGTCCTCGCGCTCGACCGACTCGGGCTCCTGTCCGCACTCCTCGCAGGTGTGTTCGGGGGTCTCGTGACGCGGATCGACCAGCTCTCGGTCGGTGTGCTCGGCGGGACACTCGTAGCTCACGACGTCCTTTCGCAGGTCTTCTGACAGCAGGAGCGTCTCGACCGAGCCCATGATGAGGTTCTCGCGGGTCGGGCCGAAGCCGTAGGTCGCCAGGTCACCGCCGTGGAGCTCCTTGAAGAACTCCTCCATGTCTTGTTTGTCCGCGGTGAGTTCGGCGTCTGCAAGCACCTCCTGACCCTTGTCGACGAGGTCGTAGAGCCCCGACTCGTCGGTGTAGGCCACGTCGAACTTCCCGAGGACCTTCTCCTGGAGTTCGTGGTGGAGGTAATCGCCGTCGAGGAACTCGTCCTTGGTCGGGGAGGGCCCGCCGACGAGGATGCCGTCGAGTTCGTGGCGCTTCGGGACGAACAGTTCGTCGGCCATCTCCGCGATCTCCTGATAGAAGTTGTCGATGGCCTCGAGTCGGAGTCGGGCGAATCGCTGGGCGGACTGGCCTCCCTTGCGCTGCTTGCCCGGGACGAGCGAGGAGGCGGACTTGACCGGCTCGACGCGCTTGCCCTTGAGCCAGCCGACGTTTGCCTCACGGCGGTCGAGGACGATGAGCCCGTAGAGGCCCTTGTCCGCGAGCATGTGTTCCAGCGGCTCGGTCAGGAACTCCGAGTCGCAGTGATAGCGGAACGACTCGATCGGATCCGGCGGATTCTCGAGGGTCTCGGTTACCATCTTCGTCTGCCCGCCGCCCTCGTCGACGGCCCCGGAAAAGAGCACCATGCCGCGATCCGGCGGCCTCGTGTCGTAGTACTTCAGGCGGGCCTTGATTGAGGAGAGTGCGTCCTGGACGTTCGTCCGGGTCTGCTTTGACTTGATGTTCGAGGCCTCGCTGTACTCCTGGGTGACGTGGGCGACCACGTCCGAGATCAGCATGTCCGGAGGCACGTAGATGCTGACGAGTTGCGTGCCACTCCCGGTGTAGGCTTTCAGGTCCTCGATGACCTTCCGAAACTCGTACTTGCGGCGGTCGGAGTGCCCTGCCGACTCGCCCTGCGAATCCGAGCTCATGTGGTTCGTTGGTTGCATTTCCTCGACGGAGACAGTTAAACTGCCGGAATCCCCGGGCCCGGACCGATTCACCCTCCCGTGCCCCTCGGTTCGCCTGAAAGTTCTTAACGGATGGCCGAGTTAGTCTTGGGCGTATGCCGTGGCAAATTGCGGTCTCGGGGACGGGTGGGCAACTCCTCGAGATCCTCCGTCGGTCCGTCGCCGAGAATCCCCTCCTCGCGGTGGCGATTGCGATTGGCCTGGTTTTCGTTCTCGGGGCCGCGTGGCTGGCAGTCCGGTACTATCGACGCCCCGCGGGCGCCCGCCTGAAGCGGGTGCTGTCGGGCCGCGAGTCGATCACGCTCCTCCTCCATCCCAACCCGGACCCGGACGCGATGGCCGCGGCCATGGGTATCGCCCACATCGCCGAGGACGCGGGGGTCGATACCACGATCCGCTATCCCGGGGAGATCCGCCATCAGGAAAACAGGGCGTTCCGCACCGTGCTCGCCCTCGACGTCGACGGGGTCGAGGACGCCGATGCACTCGCACACGACGTCGTGCTCGTCGACCACAACGAAGCCCGGGGGTTCACCGGCGCAGGCGACGTCGATCCACTCGCCGTCGTGGACCATCACCCGGGCGGCGGTTCGGGAAGCGCCTTCACCGACGTTCGGCCGGACTACGGTGCCTGTGCGACGATCGTCGCCGAGTACCTCGAGGACCTGGGCTACGAGCCGGACACGGGCGAGTCGGACCCCGAGCGGACACTCCCTGTTCCAGTCGCCACGGGCCTACTGTACGGGATCCTCTCGGATACGAACCACCTCTCCCGGGGCTGCTCGGCAGCGGAATTCGAGGCCAGTTCCTTTCTCTACCCCGGCATCGACGAGGACCTCCTCGACCGCATCGCCCATCCGGAAGTCGACGCGGAGGTCCTCGATGTCAAGGCCCGCGCGATCGAGAACCGTCGGAAGGAGGGCCCCTTCGTCGTGAGCGACGTGGGAACGGTGTCGAACGTCGACGCCATTCCACAGGCAGCCGAGGAACTCCTGCATCTCGAGGGCGTGACCGCCGTCGTCGTCATGGGGGAAAAGGACGGGACGCTGCACCTCTCGGGACGCTCGCGGGACGATCGGGTGCACATGGGCGAGGTCCTCGACGGGGTCGTCGAAGACATCCCCATGTCGGGGGCCGGCGGCCACGCCCGGATGGGCGGCGGCCAGCTCTCCCTCGATCACATGAACGGACTCGGTCCCTCCGACGGCGTTTCGATCGAGGAACTCGGTGACCGGGTCATCGCGGCCATGACCGGCGAATCCTGAGGGCGTGCCCCAACCCTTTAAGGTGGGAAACGCGGAAACCACACCAATGACCGAAGGGCACGTATACGCCGTGGCGAGCGGCAAAGGCGGGGTCGGCAAGACCACGACCGCGGTCAACCTCGGCGCGGCGTTCGTCGAGGCCGGCCGCTCGGTCGTGGTGGTGGACGTCGATCTCGGCATGGCCAACCTCGAAGACTTCCTCGACGTGGATGCGGTCCCGGTGACCCTGCACGACGTGCTCGCCGGGGACGAGTCGATCGACGACGCAATCCTCGCGGCCCCGGGGGACTTCGACGCGGTCTTCGGCAGCCCGGGTATCGAGGCCTACGGTCGGGCGGACCCGGCAAATCTCCGGTCGGTCGTCGAGGATCTCCGTGAGCGATACGACGTCGTCGTCCTCGACGGCGGCGGCGGGTTGAGCCACGACGTGACCGTCCCGCTCGGACTCGCTGACGGGGTCCTTCTCGTCACGACGCCCGCCGACGCCGCGATCACCAACGCCGAAAAGACGCGGGACCTCGTCGAGCGAATCGGTGGCACCATCGAGGGACTGATCGTCACGCGCATCGGCGGCGCCGGCCGGGCGATGCCCGAGACCGTTTCCGATCGCATCGACAGTTCCGTGCTGGGGGCGGTTCCGGAGGACGGCGCGATTCAGATGAGCATGGACGAGGGCACCCCGATCGTGGCCATCGACCGGGAGAGTCCGGCCGCCCAGTCCTACCGGGAGATCGCCTACGGCCTGCTCGGGGAGCCTCTGCCGCGGGACTGGGTCGACGAGAGCGATGACCCCGTCGGGGCGAGCGTCGCCGCCGACACGAGCGACGAATCCCCCGCGCAAGACCCTCCGGAATCGGGCCCGGAGGAAGGTGCGGAACCGTCGCCGGTCGACGAGGTGACGGCGGAATCGGACGAAGCGGCAGCCGAGGCCGAGGACGCGGCAGACAGCCCGACAGCGGGGATCGCCGAGCGACTCGAAACCATGGAGGACGAACCAGCCGTGGACGGCGAAAAAGCGGGCGAGCCCGAAGCGGGCGGGGAGCCCCCGGGGGCAGACGTTGTCGCCGCCGAGAGCGACGACGAGGGAGAAACGGGTGCCGACCTCGAGACAGCAGACGACGAGACGAGCGAGACCGACGCCGCGGACCGGGATGCGGTGGACGTGGTTCCGGGCCCGACGAAATCGACGAGTGACGACTCAGAGGACTCCTCGGGAGGATCGTTCATCGCGCGGCTCTTCGGCGGCCTCTTTCGCTGACCCCTCGCTTTAATTTTCGAACGGTCACATCGACTCGGGTGCGGCGATTCCGAGCACCGAGAGCGCATTCGCGAGCGTGTTGCGGGCCCCGATCACCAGCGCCAGTCGAGCCGCCGAGACGGGTTTGGCCACGTCCGGGCCGAGGACCGGACACTCGCGATAGAACACGTTGACCGCGTCGGCCAGATCGCGGGCGTAGGTCGCGATTGCGTGGGGTTCCAGGTCGATCGCACTCTCCTCGATCCGGGCCGGATAGGCGGCGATCATCTCGAGCAGGTCACGCTCGGGGGCGGAATCGAGGAGTTCGGCCTCGAGGGCTGGACGTACCACACCATCCGCCTCGTCGATGATCCCGCAGGTGCGGGCGTGGGCGTACTGGACGTACGGTGCGCTCTGGCCCTCGAAGTCGAGGGCGTCGTCCCACTTGAACGTGATCGGCTTGCTCGGCTGTTTCGAGACGATGTCGTAGCGGACCGCGCCGATCCCGACCTGTTCGGCAATCCGTTCGACATCCGCCTCGCCGAGGTCGTCGTCCCGGATGCGATCGCCCATCCGGGACTCGACGGCTTCCCGGGCCCGGTCGACCGCCTCGTCGAGGAGGTCGTCGAGGTCGACTCCCGTGCCCGCCCGGGTGCTCATCTTTCCGGTCGGGAGGTTCACGTAGGAGTAAATCACGTCGTCCAGCTGGTCGGTATCGTTCCCCAGGATGTCGAGGGCGGCCTGCAATTGCCGGGCCTGGAGCTTGTGATCTTCGCCGAGGACGGTTACCGCCCGGTCGTAATGTTCGAACTTCCACTCGTGGTGGGCCAGATCGCGGGTCGTGTAGAGACTGGTGCCGTCCGATCGCTCGAAGACGAGGTCCTTCTCGAAGCCACGATCCGAAAGATCGAGATGCCAGGCTCCCTCGTCCTCGTAGGCGAGGCCGCTCTCCTCGAGTCGGCTCGCCACGTCGTCGGTACTGCCGTCCCGCATGAAGCGGGTTTCCTTGACGAACTCGTCGAAGGTGGCGGGGAGCCGTTCGAGACAGCGGCGCATGCCCCCCAGGACAGTATCGACCACCTCGCCGACCCGATCGTAGGCTTCCTCGTCGCCGGCCTCCAGCCCCTGCATGATGGCCTGGATCTCCGCTTCGGCGGCTTCGACCTCGTCTGCTGGCCCGTTTTCGAGGAACGAGTTCCCCTCGCGATAGTACCGGACCATCTCGTACTCGGGACTCGCCCGCTCGGGCTCGGGCAGGTCGGCCTCCTCGAAGGTTTCGTAGGCCCAGGTGAACACGGCGATCTGGCGGCCCGCGTCGTTCACGTAGTAATGGGTGTCGACGTCGTAGCCGGCGGCGCTGACGATCCGGGCGATGGCGTCCCCGAGGATGGGGTTTCGGGCCCGACCGACGTGAACCGGCCCGGTGGGGTTGGCGCTCGTGTGTTCGACGACGACCGACTCGCCGCGGTCGGGCAACTGACCGTACGTCTCCGACTGGGCCGCCTCGAGAGTCTCCGCGTAGTAGGCCGCGGACGGGTGAAAATTCACGTAGGGCCCCTGAGTCACCACCGTTCCCACGTAGGAAAGCGAGTCGACGTCGATCTCGGCTTCGATGTCGGCGGCGACCTGGGGTGGGGCCGCCTCGGCGGGGCCAGCCAGGCGAAATGAGACACTGGAGGCCAGCACCGCAGGCACGTCCGCCGGTGGGGTTTCGATCCCCAGGTCCTCGGCAGGAAGGGAAAGGGAGTCGAGCGCGTCGGCGAGGGCGCCCTCGATCTCTTCGCGAAAGGCACGCAACATACGCGTTGGGTATCGGCCATGCCCTATAGGGGTTCTGCATGCCGACCGCGGGCTCGCCTGGAGCACCATTCTTTTGCCCGTTCACCGCCAAGCGCTGGCGATGACCCAGCAGGTCGACGGGCCGAACTACCACACGATCGGCCACACGGCCGTGCAGACTTGCGGGTGGACGAAAAACGCTCTCAACGGCGAGGGGACCTGCTACAAACACCGCTTCTACGGGATCCAGTCCCATCGCTGTGTCCAGATGACTCCCGTCATCAGGTGTAACGAACGCTGTGTCTTCTGCTGGCGCGATCACGCGGGGCACAGCTACGATCTCGAGGGGGTGGACTGGCAGGACCCCGAGGCAGTCGTCGACGCGTCGATCGAACTCCAGCGGGAACTCCTCGCCGGGTTCGGCGGCAACGACGACGTCCCGGACCGACGGCTCGAGGAGGCACTCGATCCCAGACACGTCGCGATCAGCCTCGACGGCGAACCGACCCTCTATCCACACCTCCCCGAACTGATCGAGGCCTACCACGACCGGGATTTCACCACCTTCCTCGTAAGCAACGGGACCCGGCCCGACGTGCTTCGGGAGGCGAGTCCCACCCAGCTCTACGTGAGCCTCGATGCCCCGGACCGGGAGACCTACGATTCGGTGGTTCGACCGATGGACGAAACCGCCTGGGAGGACCTCCTGGATTCCCTCGACGTGCTCCGGACACACGAAAGCCGGACTACGATCCGGACGACCCTCGTTGCCGGCGAGAACATGCAGGACCCGGCCGGGTACGCGGCCCGGTACGAGCAGGCAGACCCCGACTTCGTCGAGATCAAGGGCTACATGCACGTCGGCACCTCGCGGGACCGCCTCGACCGTGACGCGATGCCCGACCACGAAGCGGTCGTCGAGTTCGCCCGCCGGGTCCAGGAGCACCTTCCGGCGTACGATGAGTTCCGCGAGGCGCCGCCTTCGAACGTGGCGATGCTCGCGAAAGACCCGGACACGGTGGTCCCCGAGCTGGCTGGGCCCACTGAATAGTCGGGTCTCCCGACAGTCACTTCGGAGACGATCACTGGGGGCCGGGAATCGGTACCCCCAACCCCGCCATCCCAAATTTGAGAACCGTTCCAAATTCGGTATCCTTATCCGGGCAACGGGCCAAGTTCGGGTCATGGTAGTCGACGCCGGCAGTCTCGCCGTCGGCTTTGACGAGCTCGCCGTCCTGAAACTCCTGGCCCTCGACGGGGGTCATCGGGGGAAGGTCAAGATTTCCGGGGCGGACGTCGCGGCGGACCTCGACGTCTCGACCCAGACCGCCTCCCGGCGCCTCCAGGCGCTGGAAGACGCGGACTGCATTTCGCGGGAGACCGTCGGGGACGGCCAGTTCGTCGAGCTCACGGAGACGGGTATCGAGCTGCTCAGGAGCGAGTACGAGGATTACCGGGCCATCTTCGAGGCGAAAGGCACGGTCGAGTTGCACGGGCAGATCACGACGGGCATGGGCGAGGGCCGCCACTACGTCACGCTTCCGGGCTACAAAGTCCAGTTCGAGGAGAAGCTGGGCTATGACCCGTATCCGGGCACGCTCAACGTGAGCCTCACGGCCACGAGCAAGCGCGAACGCTCGATTCTGGCCTCCCTCGAGGGAATCCACATCGACGAGTGGGAGGACGAGGAGCGCACCTACGGCGGGGCGACCTGCTATCCGGCCACGATCGAGTCGGCGACTGGGCATTCCTTCGACGGGGGTCACGTTATCGTCCCCGACCGAACCCATCACGAATCGGACGAGCTGGAAATCATCGCTTCCGAGCGCATTCGGGACGAACTGGGGCTTCTGGACGGAGACGAGGTGAGTGTCAATGTCGAGTCAGCGTGAAACGGCCCGGGAGGCGACGTCGGTCGAGCGCGCCGTGGCGGCGTTTGCGGCCGGCAAGCCGGTGCTGATTCACGATTTCGACGACCGCGAGGGCGAAGTCGACATGGTCTATCCGGCCGCGGCCGTCGATCCGGCGGCGGTCTCGCAGTTGCGAAACGACGCGGGCGGGCTGGTCTGTGTCGCGCTGGGGCCGGAGGTCGCCGACGCTTTCGAGTTGCCCTTCCTCGCCGACGAGATCGATCACCCGGTCGCGGAGAGCGACCACCTCGGGTACGACGAGCGCTCCTCGTTCTCGCTCACGGTCAACCATCGGGACACCTACACGGGGATCACGGATCACGACCGGGCGCTGACCATCAGTCGGCTGGGCGAGGCCGCGGCCGATCCCGGCGACGTCGACTTTCCCCGCGAGTTCCGCGCCCCGGGCCACGTCCACCTCCTCAGGGCCTCCCGGTACGGCCTCTCGGACCGGAAGGGTCACACCGAGATGGCCGTCGCGCTGGCCCACGAGGCGGGAATGCCCCCGGCGGCAGTGGTGTGTGAGATGCTCGACGACGAGACCGGCGAGGCACTCTCGATCGACGACGCTCGCGCCTACGCCGAGGCACACGACATCCCTTACGTCGACGGCCAGGATCTGATCGAGGCCTTCACCGATCAGTGACCGGCTTGGCCGTTCGGCTGGCTCCGCTCACGGCTTCACCAGCACCTTGAGCGCCTCGCGCTGGTCCATTGCCGCATAGCCCTCCGGCACGCCCTCCAGGTCGACGGTCTTCGTGAAGATCGGCGAGGGATCGAGCGTCCCGCCGAGGATGTCGTCCATGAGTTCCTCGGCGTACTTCCTGACCGGGGCGACGCCGCCCTGGAGGGTGAGGTTGTCACGGAACATCGACACCATATCGATCCCCTCCTCGACGACGCCGTAGGGCACTCCCACGTAGCCGATCGTCCCTCCCGGTCTGGCGACTTCGATCGCGGTGTCCATCGCCGAGGCGGCACCGACACACTCCATGACGTGATTCGCCCCGCCGTACGTGAGTTCGTTGACCCGCTCGATGGCCGCCTCGCCACGTTCGGCGACGGTTTCGGTCGCCCCGAATTCCTCGGCGATTTCGAGTCGGTCCTCGTGGTGGCCGACGGCGATGATCCGTTCGGCACCCAGGCGCTGGGCGCTGAGCACGCCGCTCAGACCCACCGCTCCGTCGCCGATGACCACCACCGTATCGCCCGGCCCGACCTCGGCGCTGACGGCGGCGTGGTGGCCGGTCCCGAGCACGTCAGTCAGGGGCAGGAGTTTCTCGAGGGTCTCCTCGTCGTCCGCGTATCGATCCGGGACCCGG